>NZ_JBHWDS010000030.1:665-35753 GCF_042734615.1 Kitasatospora sp. NPDC059646 | reverse complement strand
CTGACCGCCTCCACCGCCTACACCTTCACCGTCAAGGCCCACGACGCCGCCGGCAACACCTCCGCCGCCTCCAACTCCCTGACCGTCACCACCACGTCCGGCGGCGGCACGCCGAGCGGCTTCAAGCAGGCCGCGCCGTACCTGTACAACGGGTGGGGCAACCCGCCGTCGCCGACCACGGTGATGAACGCCAGCGGCATCAAGTGGTTCACGCTGGCGTTCGTGCTGGCGCAGAACGGCTGCAACCCGACCTGGGACAGCCAGCGCCCGCTGCTGAACGGCGTGGACCAGCAGACCATCAACGCGGTGCGCGCCGCCGGCGGCGACGTCGTCCCGTCCTTCGGCGGCTGGTCGGGCAACAAGCTCGGCCCGAACTGCGCGGACGCCACCGCGCTGGCCGGCGCGTACCAGAAGGTCATCGACGCCTACCAGTTGAAGGCGATCGACATCGACATCGAGAACACCGACGAGTTCGAGAACTACACCGTCCAGGACCGCATCCTCGGCGCGCTGAAGATCGTCAAGCAGAAGAACCCGGGCATCCGGACGATCGTCACCTTCGGCACCGCCATCAGCGGCCCGACGACACCCGGCAACCGGCTGATCGAGCAGTCGAAGGCCCTCGGCGCGGACATCGACGTCTTCACCATCATGCCGTTCGACTTCGGCAACGCCTCGACCGACATGTACGCCGCCACCGTCAGCGCGGCGAACGGCCTGAAGAACAAGCTGAAGTCGGTCTACGGCTGGGACGACGCCACCGCGTACTCGCACCTGGGCATCTCCGGCATGAACGGCCTCAGCGACAACAACGAGACCACCACCATCGCCAACTGGACCGCGATCCGCGACTGGGCCAACACCAACCACATCGCCCGCCTGGCGTTCTGGTCCGTCAACCGCGACCGCGGCTGCGCGGGCGGCGGCCTCCAGGAGACCTGCTCCGGCATCGCCCAGAACGACTGGCAGTTCAGCACCATCACGGCCGGCTTCACCGGCTGACGCACCACGCCACCACGAGCGGCCCCGGTCTCCCCCGCGAAGACCGGGGCCGCCCCGCATCTCTCACGGGCCGTCAGAACCGGTGCCCCCGCCGGGCGACGCGCCCGCGGCCGGCACGCCCCCGGCCGGTGCGATCGTGGGCGCCGCCACCGTGCCCACCGGCCCGAGCACGGCCAACGCCAACACGGCGACGGCCAGGACGACCTGCTTCATTCCACCGCTGCCTCTCACTGGGGGTCACTCCCCCTGTCGGCATCCCCGCCCCCGCCCTCCACCCCGCTCGCCCCTCAGCGCCCCTCACCCGCCCCCCGCGCCGGACCGGTAGTGCGCCAGGTAGGCGAGGTGCTCGGGGTCCAGCTCCGCCGGCCGCGCGCGTTCCTCGATCGCGTCGATCAGGCTGCCCTCGGCCAGGAACCGGTAGGCGAAGACCTCGGTGCTCGGCGCGGTCCAGAACAGTTCGGGGCGCGGCGGCGCGACCACCTCGCCGTCCGGGCCGTAGCGGACTCCCCACTCGACCGTGAAGTCCCGGCCCGAACCGACCACGGCCGAGCGGCCGCTGTGGTGCAGGTACAGGTACCGGACGAAGCAGCTCTGCTGGTCGCGGAGGAACGCCACCATCTTGTCGGCCGGGTCGAGCGGGCTGGGCACCGCCGCGCTCACGTCCGTCCACGCTCCGCCGCCGACCCGGTCGAGGCAGCGGTGCAGGCGGGCGCGGGTGATCAGCGCCACGAAGTCCGCCGGGAGCCGGAGGCCGTCGCGGGCCAGTTCGGCGGCGATCGGGTCCGTCACGGCGGTGCGGTGCTCCAGCGGTTCGCCGGTCTCGCCGAACCACGCGTAGTCGCCGGTGAAGCGCGCCTCGTCCAGCGGCGGGACACGGTCCGGCGGGTAGGCCTGGAGCCAGGCGAAGGTCCGGCCGTCGCCGTCGTACGGCCGGTAGAGGCCGATCCCGTACCCCGCCCAGCAGACCGGGAGGCGCAGCGCCGACGGCCCGTCACCGAGGGTGCGGTGCCGGTCCGTTGCCGGGGCGGTCGGCCGCTCGGCGAGCACCCGGGTGTGCGGGCTCCACCGCGGCTCGGGCAACGGGACGTCCGGGTGGCCGAGTTCGTCCGGCAGCGGGTCGCGCTCGGACGGGTGGACGGGCCCGGGACCGGAGGCCGGCAGCAGGGTGCGGCCGGGGTCCTCGCGCCGGTCCTCGGGCCACCGGGCGTCGACGGCCAGGGCCTCGGCGGTGCACTCGGGGCACTCGTCCGGTTCGCCGCCCCACATGCCGAACGGGGAGCCGGACATGTCCGGCCGTTCGATCCCGCAGAGCGTGCGCCGGAAGTAGCCGTACGCGTGCCGGCGGGGCTCCGGCAGCATGTCGGTCCGGGCCGCCTCCCAGCGGAGGTCCCACGCGCTGTAGCCCTGGCGGACGATGCTGCCGTCGAGGCCGACCCTGACCACCGCCCGGCACCACGTGCAGATCCGGATCTCCCGGTACCACCGGGAGGGCGGCAGGTCCAAGGTGGCGAGGTCGTGGTCGCAGAGGTCGCAGCGCATGACGGACGATCATGCCGCGCGCCTGCGACACCGCCCGCTCCGCCCCTGGGGGCGCAGCTCTGTCCGGCCGGGTGAACGATCGGGCGCATCCGGACGATCGGCGGGCGAACGGTCCTCCGACAGGGAACGCCTCCTCCCACCCGCACCACGAGGAGACCGACGTGAGACGCTTCCGCACCACGGCCCTGACGGCCGGCGCGTTCCTTGCCGCTGCCCTTCCACTGGCCGCGCCGTCGGCCCGCGCTGACGGAGCGTCGGCTTCCGCGCCCCGCGGCGTCGTCCAGGCGCCCGGCCATCCGCTGGTCCTGTTCCCGGGCCGGGAGGGGACGGTGGCGGCGTTCTGCCCTGACGGGACGACACCCACCGGAGGGGGCGCGACCGTCGAGTCCGACCTCCGGAGCCCGGTCTTCGTCCGAAGGTCGGAGCTGCACCCGACGGCCAACGGCTGGCGGGTCATGGTCTACAACGCGAGTCCCGACGTCCAGACCGTCCATCCCCACGTGGTCTGCTCGACGGACAGCAGCCTCACCGTGCAGAACGGGAACGAGGTGGCCCTCGATCCCGGGGAGCCGGTGTCCGGCATCGCGAGCTGCGACAACACCAAGTTCGCGGTGGGCGGCGGATTCGACGCGGGCACCAGCACCTTCGCCGAGGACTCCTCCTCCGGCGACATCCGGTCGTGGAGCACCGCGGCGAAGTACACCGACTACGACCCTGCCGCTCCCCCGTCGTACCTCCGGACCTCCGTCATCTGTTCCGACGCACAGCCCTCCTGGCAGCCCAGCCTGATCGTGAAGTTGGCGCCCGGGACCGCGGGAACGACCCACGCGGAGTGCCCCGGCGGCCAAGTGCCGCTCAGCGGTGGCGGAACGGCCGGTGACAACGCCTTCCTGACCTCCTCGATCCCGACGGCGACGGGCTGGACGGTCTGGGCCATGAACACGGGCCAGGACGAGCGCACCCTGCTGGCCACGGTGCTGTGTACCGCCCCGTGACCGACCCGCCCCGGGTCTCGATTCACCTCCCCTGCACTGCCGGGACGTTCCGGTAGTCGGGCAGTTCGACGTCGCTCGCCTTCGCCGCCTGGGCCTCCATCAGGGAGCGGAAGGGGCGGCGGGTCATCCAGCGCATCGAGGTGGCGCGGAGGGCGATCATGGCGCGGCTGTTGGGGGCGTAGCCGGCGACGCCGCCCGGGGGGAGGTCCTGGGCCTTGGCGGCGTAGGGCTTCATCCGCTCCTGGAAGCGCGCGAAGGCGGTGGTGAAGTCTCCGTTCGCGGTGGCGAGTTCGCCGGCCAGCAGGTAGGCGCCGACCAGGGCGAGGCTGGTGCCGAGTCCGGTGAGGGGGGTGGGGCAGCAGGCGGCGTCGCCGATCAGGGCGACCCGGCCGCGGGTGAAGGTGTCGAGGCGGACCTGGCCGAGCGCTTCGAGGAAGAAGTCCTCGGCGTCGGCCATCGCGGCGAGCAGCCGGTCGGTCTCCCAGCCGCGGCCGGCGAAGCGCTCGGTGAGCAGTCGCTGCTGGGCGGCGCGGTCGCGGCGGTCGTAGCTGAGCGGGCCGGAGCGGAAGCCGAAGCCGGCCTTGAGCTCGCCGGGGCGCCGGCCGGGGCGGGCGGTGGCGACCAGGCCGCCGGGGGCGTTGTACATCAGGAACCAGCCGTCGAGGTCCAGTTCGGTGCGGGCGGTGAACCAGGCGGTGTAGCAGCCGAGCGGGGAGACCAGTTCGCTCTCGGGGCCGAAGGCGAGGCGGCGGACGGTGGAGTGCAGGCCGTCGGCGCCGACCACCAGGTCGAAGCGGCGGGGCGGGGCGTTCCGGAAGCTGACGTGCACGCCGTCGGCGTCCTCGTGGAGGGCGGTGACGGTGTCGTCGAAGAGGTACTCGACGTCGTCGGCGGTGGCCCGGTACAGCACGGTGGCGAGGTCGTCGCGGAGCACTTCGAGGTCGGACACGATGCCTTCGCCGCCGAAGAGTTCGGTGGGCAGTCGGGCGAGGTGCCTGCCCTGCCGGTCGACCAGGGCGATGCCGCGCTGGTCGACCGCGACCTCCCGGACCTGGTCGAGCAGGCCCATCCGTTCGATGACGGTACGTCCGGCGCCGCGCAGGTCGACGGACTGGCCGCCGGGCCGGGGCGCGGGCGCGCGCTCCACCACGACGGGACGGAAGCCTGCCCTGCGTAGCCAGTACGCCAGCGCGGGCCCGGCGATGCCGCCGCCGGACACCAGGATGTCTGCGTTCTTCATGACACCGAACGTACGCCGTACGCACCGCACTGCGCAACGGATTTGGAGACACCTTCAGGACGCCTGCACTAGTGCACCAGGACATGTGGACGCCGCTCCCACCCTGGTGCCCGAGGGGCTCCGGCAGCTAGCATGGGCCGGTCGGTGCACTAGTGCGGAGGTGGGGCGGGTGGACCGCTACGAACAGATCGCGGCCGAACTGCGGCAGCGGATCGAGCGCGGCGAGCTGCGGCCCGGCGACCGGGTGCCGTCCACCCGGGAGATCACCCGCCGGTGGAACGTGGCGATGGCCACCGCCTCCAAGGTGCTGGCGGAACTGCGCGGCCAGGGCCTGGTCCGGCCGGTGCCGGGCGTCGGCACGGTGGTCGCCGAGGCCGCCGCGGCCGGTCGTCCGGCGCCGGCCCGCCCCTCCGCCGCAGCCGCCGCCGAGCGGCAGATCCCGCGCCGGCCGGCCGCGGAGAGCGCTCTGACGACGGATCGGATCGTGGCCGCCGCGGTGGCGATCGCCGACGCGGAGGGCCTGGAGGCGCTGTCGATGCGCCGGGTCGCGGCCGAACTGGACGCCGCCACCATGTCCCTGTACCGGCACGTGCCCGACAAGGAGGGCCTGCTGAACCTGATGATGGAGCAGGTCTTCACCGCCGTCTCCTTCTCCCCCGCCGAGACGGCGCTGCCCTGGCGGCGGCGGCTGGATCTGGCCGGCCGCCGGCTCTGGAAGCTGTTCCGGGCGCACCCGTGGCTGGCCTCCGCGCTGTCCGTGACCCGGCCCCAACCGGTGGCCAGCGCACTGCCGTTCGGCGAGTGGGTGCTGTCCGCGCTGGTCGCCGAGGGCCTGGACGTGCAGACGGTGTGCACCGCGTACCTGACGCTGTTCAACTACGTCCGCGGCACCGCGCTCAACCTGGAGATGGAGGCCGCCGCCGAGGCCGCCAGCGGGCAGGACGCCGAGGCCTGGATGGACCAGCAGGAGGCGCGGTTCACGGAGTTGGTCGCCGACCACCCGACCTTCGCCCGGCTGACCCGCGAGGGCTACGACTTCGACCTCGACCAGCTCTTCGAGTTCGGTTTGCAGCGCCTGCTGGACGGCTTCGCCGCCCTGCTGCCGCGGGCGGGCGCTCAGGCCAGCAGTTCGCCCAGGTCGTAGGAGACCGGCTCCTCCAGCTGCGCGTACGTGCAGCTCTCCGGGGTCCGGTCGGGCCGCCAGCGCTTGAAATGGGTGGTGTGCCGGAACCGGGTGCCCTCCATGTGGTCGTACCCGACCTCGCAGACCCGCTCGGGGCGCAGCGGCACCCAGGACAGGTCCTTCTTGCCGGTCCACCGGCTGACCGCGCCGGGCAGCCGGTTCCTCGCCTGGGCGTCCTCGTCGGCCCAGGCCGCCCACGGATGGCCCGTCAGGTCGTCGGTGTCCAGGCGCAACGGGGCGAGTTCCTCGGCGAGTTCGGCCCGGCGCGCCATCGGGAAGGAGGCGCTGACGCCGACGTGCTGGAGCCGGCCGTCCCCGTCGTACAGGCCGAGCAGCAGGGAGCCGACCACGGGGCCGCTCTTGTGTTCGCGGTAGCCGGCCACCACGCAGTCGGCGGTGCGGGTGTGCTTCACCTTGAACATGGTGCGTTCACCGGGCCGGTAGGGGGCGTCCAGCGGTTTGGCGACCACGCCGTCGAGGCCGGCGCCCTCGAAGCGGGAGAACCAGGCGCGGGCGGTGTCCAGGTCGGTGGTGGCGGGGGCCAGGTGGACGGGCGGGGCGGCGTCGGCGAGGGCGTGGGCGAGTTCGGCGCGGCGCTCGACCAGCGGGCGGCCGGTGAGGTCGTCGCCGTCGAGGGCGAGCAGGTCGAACGCCACCAGCGAGGCGGGCGTCCGCTCGGCGAGGGCCCGGACCCGGGACGCGGCCGGGTGGATGCGCTCCAGCAGCTCCTCGAAGTGCAGCCGCCCGTCGTGCGCGACGACGATTTCCCCGTCCACCACGCACCGCTCCGGCAACTGCTCCCGGACGGCCTCCACCACCTCCGGGAAGTACCTGGTCAGCGGCTTGCCGGTGCGCGATCCCAGTTCGATCTCGTCGCCGTCCCGGAACACGATCGCCCGGAACCCGTCCCACTTGGCCTCGTACTGCATCCCGGCCGGAATCGCGGCCACGGCCTTCGCCAGCATCGGCGGGACCGGCGGCATCACGGGTAGCTCCATGCCACCGATGGTCCCCGCCCGACGGCCCGCTCCACGGCGTGTCGGACCTCCCGGCGTGTCGTCGGCTCGTCCGGCGTGTGCCGTCGGCTCTTCCGCCCGGAAAGCGCGGTCGCGATGCCCCGCGCGCCCCGAAAATACTCCGCATGCGCCCTTTCCCGTGATGCGGGCGCCGCCCTAGGGTTTCGGCTGCCTGACCGCTCCGGGTCGCTCCGGACACGAAAGGACCGCTTTGTTCCCGAACCGCCGCACCGGTGGCACCCTCCTGGCAGCCACCCTCACCCTCGGCCTCGCCGGCTTCGTCGCCCCGCCGACCGCCTCCGCCGCCACCTGCTCCTACGTCTCCTCCGGAACGCGGCCCACCCTGCGCTACGGCGATACCGGCTCCGCCGTCAAGCAGGCCCAGTGCCTGAGCAACATCTGGAACGGCGTCCCAAAACTCACCGTCGACGGCAACTTCGGCGCCGGCACCCGCACGAAGATCAAGTGGATCCAGGGCTGCCACGGCCTCACCAAGGACGGCGTCATCGGCGCGGGCACCTGGGACGCCCTCTACCACCCGGTCGGCGACTGCTACGACCCGTACCCGCCGTCCTGAGTCGCACCATTGACGCGTCGTCACGGTATCTTCACCGGATCTCGAAATGGAGATTCCAGGCATATGACGACATTGACTCTTCACATGCGTGCCCCTTCTGGAGAACATCGAGGAATTCCTGCCTTCCACCCGGTCGGCGCCTCACAGAAATCGGGTACGACACATGCCCATTCGACGTTCCGACCTGCGCGAGCCACGCCTTTCCGCCGCCGGCGCAGGGCAGTTGCCGCGCCTCACCGCTCTGCTCGCCGCCGGCGCCCTCGGCCTCGGTCTGCTCGGGATCCCGGCCGCCGGCGCGACCGGCCTCGACGCCTCTCCCGCCACGGCTCTCGTGGACCAGGGCATCCCCTACGGCGACGTCACCGGCGACGGGCACCCCGACATCCTGCTTCCGGACAGCGCCGGCAACCTCCGCGCCATCGAGAACACCACCGACACGGCCGAGACCGGCCGGATCGTCGCAGCCGCGGTCAACTCGCCCACCGGCACCTGGCAGGGCGTCCAGGTCACGCACCACAGCTCACTGCTCAGCGGCAGCTCCCCCGACGACTTGATCGCCCACGCGGCCGGCGACCCTCGCATGGTCCTCTACCGGCACCCTTCCCCATTCGCCATCCGCACCGCGTTCTTCCTCAACGGCACCCCCACGCAGGGTCCGGTCACCTGCCTCGACGGCGGCGGCGCCACCATCACCTGCCCGTCCGAACTCGGCACCGACTGGAGCAACGCCACCCAGGTCCTCGCGGTCGGCTCCGTCACCAACGAGACCACCAGCATCCCGGCCAGGACCAACCTGGTCGCGGTGATCGGCACGAAGCTCTGGCTGTTCTCGCCGGGCCCCAACATCGCCAGGCCGCTCGCCACGACGGACACCCTGCTCTCCGGCCTCGACTGGAGCGACTACGACCTGATCGGTCCCGGCCCGGCCAACGGCACCACCACCTGCACCGACGCCGCCGGGACGACGACCACCACCTCGCAGGCCACCCTGTGGACCCGCGAGCGCAGCACCGGCCGGATCCTCACCTACCCGATCACCAGGAACCCCGCCAAGAACTGCGCCGTCGACGTCTCCGCCCTGGCCGACCCCGCCCAGGGCACCGTCATCGGCACCGGCATCGACCCCACCGCCTACCCCGTGATCGGCTCGGTCGGCGACCTGACCGGCGACGGCACCCCGGACCTGTACGGGGCGAACTCGGCCGGCCAGGTGACCATTTGGCCGGGCACCGTCGGCGACACGACGGGCCACCCGGGCACCGTCACCGGCTTCGAGCCGGCCCTCGCCCACTAGCCGTCGGAACGGCCCTGTCATAGCTGCGGGACGACGAGGCCGGTGTCCCGGTAGCCGCCGCCGGCAGCGGGGGTCGTTCTGCCGACGGCGGCCCTGGCGCCGATCTCCCTCGGACGCACAGCCAGTCCGTTCAGTCCCGTCCGGTCGAGGGTCGCGTCTCGGCCTTCGGCACTGATCCTCGGCCTCGTCGCCTCTTCGGGGCACACCGCCGCGCCTCGCCGGAAGGCGGGGATGTCGCGGGCTCGCCTTCCGGGCGGGTCCGGGTCCGCCACGCCGGGCGGGGTGCAAGGCGGGGCGTGGGGGCGGGGCGCGCCTAGCGTGGGGGTATGGCTTCTGCTGCTGTGGAACTGGAGGTCGGCGGCCGGACGGTTCGGCTGACCAACCCGGACAAGGTGTACTACCCGGAGCCCGGGTACACGAAGCGGGACGTCGCCGAGTACTACCTCGCGGTCGCGCCGGGCGTGTTGCGCGGGCTGCGCGACCGGCCGACCACGCTGCAGCGGTTCCCGGACGGGGTGGACGGCGAGTTCTTCTATCAGAAGCGCGCGCCGAAGGGCCTTCCGGAGTGGCTGCCGACCGCGCGGATCGCCTTCCCGTCGGGCCGGACCGCCGACGAGATCTGCCCGACCGAGGAGGCCGCCGTGCTGTGGGCGGCCAATCTCGGATGCCTGACCTTCCATCCGTGGCCGGTGCGCCGGGACGACACCGAGCACCCGGACGAGCTGCGCATCGACCTCGACCCGCAGCCGGGCACGGACTTCGCCGACGCCGTCCGTGCGGCGCTCCAACTGCGGCCGATCCTGGAGGAGTTCGGCCTGACGGGCTGGCCGAAGACGTCCGGCGGCCGGGGCCTGCACGTGTACGTGCCGATCGAGCCGCGCTGGACGTTCACCGACTGCCGGCACGCCGTCATCGCGCTCGGCCGCGAACTGGAGCACCGCACCGGCGGCGAGGTCACCACCAAGTGGTGGAAGGAGGAGCGCGGCGAGCGGATCTTCGTGGACTACAACCAGATGGCCCGGGACCGCACCATCGCCTCCCCGTACTCGCTGCGCCCGCGCCCGCAGGCCACCGCCTCCGCCCCGCTGCGCTGGGAGGAGCTGGAGCAGGTCTCCCCCGCCGACTTCACGCTGCGGACCCTCCCCGAGCGGTTCGCCGAACTCGGCGACCCGCACGCCGACATGGAGCAGCACCGGGCCTCGTTGGACCGCGTCCTGGAGCTGTACGCGCACCAGGACGCGGGCGACCTGCCGTATCCGCCGGACCATCCGAAGATGCCGGGCGAGCCGCGCCGGGTGCAGCCCAGCCGCGCGAAGAAGTGACGCCCTGTCAGGGCCAGCCCCGCCGACCCGCCCGGAACTCGGCGAGGACCTCGCGGCTGCGCGCGGTGGCGGGGTGTTCGGCGCCCACGGTGGCGAGCCGCCCCGCCACGACGGCCTCCATCAGTTCGATCGCCTGGTCGCGGTTCCCGGTGTCGAACCTGGTGCGCGCGTACAGCATCCGCGCGTTGACGGTGATCGGATGGGACGGGCCTTTCTCGCGCTCGTAGTCGGCCAGCAGGGCGGCGGCGAGGGGGTCGGCCTCCGGGTGGCGACCGACCGCCCAGAGGGCCCACGTGTGGTTGTGCCGGGCCGTCCAGGTGATGTCGTGGTCGGCGCCGAGCTCGCGGATGCACGTCCGGGGCAGGTCGTCGGCGGCCAGTTCTGCGCGCAGCGCGTCCATCGGCAGGTACTCCAGCAGGTAGGCCCGCGCCTGCAGGGTGTCCTGGTTGCCCGCGCCGAGGATCTCCGCCCGCCGGGCGGCCGTCTGCCGGAGCAGGTCCAGGCCCTCCGGCCTGCGCCCGGCGTGGAGCAGCGGGAAACAGAGGCCGAACAGGGCGGTCAGGGTGTCCGGGTGGTCTTCACCGAGGAGTCGTCGACGGGCGGTCAGGACGTCGCGGTGGATCCGTTCGGACGCCGCGTAGTCGCCGAGTCGGAACAGCGCGGCAGCCTGCCGGTACCGCGCGCCGAGCACGGCCGGGTGCTCCGCGCCGAGCCGCTCGACCGCGATGTCGGCCGCTCCGCCGGCCAGGTCACGGGCCATCAGGTACTCGCCGGTGGCGAACAGTGCGTCGGCGAGCCGGGTGGCCGACGCTGTCGCCCCGGCCAGCACCTCCGGCAGCTCCGCCCTTCGCAGCAGGGCCAGGAAGTGTGGTGCCAGCAGCGCCAGTTGGGGATCGTGCGGTCCGGTGCGCGCCACCTGGGGCACCAGCGCGTCGAGTCGCGCCGCCGCGACCGCGGTCAGCGTGTCGCGTTGGGCGGCGGGCGTGTTGCGGGCGACGCTGTCGAGGACGAGGGCGTGGGTGCGCAGGGCGCGGACGCCGCTGTGGTCGAGTTCGGTGAGGGAGTGGTCGAGGAGTCCGCGCAGGGCCGGGTCGACCCGGTGGCGGGGCAGGTCGGGGCCGAGGTCGGCGTCGGCGAGCAGGCGCAGCGGGAGCGGGTCGGCGCCCCAGCAGGCGAGCAGGCGCAGCAGGATGCCGGCGTCGGGAAGTCCCTGGGCGGCGAGGGCGTCGAGGGAGAGCTGCCAGGTGGTGTGGAGGAGGTGGCGGCCGTCGCGGTCGGCGAGGCCGGTGGCGCCGTCGAGGGCGGCGAGCCCTTCGCCGGTGGTGAGGGAGCGGTCGTAGTCGGCGAGGGTCCAGGGGTCGAGCACCTGGTGGGCGAGGAAGCTGCCGGCGAGGGTGAGGGCGAGCGGGAGGCGTCCGAGGCGGTCGGCGACCTGGGCGGCGTCCTCGGCGGAGCCGCTCTCGGGGGCGAGGTCGCGGAGCACGGCGGCGGCGTCCTCGCGGGGCAGGACGCCGACCTGGCAGAGTTCGGCGCCGGGCCACCAGCGGGTGGCGGCCTGACGGGTGGTCACCAGGACGATGCCGCGCGGGCTGGTCCGCAGCCAGCCGCCTTCGGCGAGGACGGTCGGGTCGTCGGCGTTGTCGAGCACCAGCAGCCAGGGCCGGTCGGACCGGTCGAGCCGGTCCCAGACCAGGTCGGCGCCGGCTCGCAGGCCGCTGCGGGCGGCGGCCAGTTCGGTGTCGGCGGCGCCGCGGTCGGCGGCGACGGCGAGCATGCCGGCCCGCAGGGTGGTCGCGTCGGAGGCGTTGACCCAGAGGCCGATGCGTTCGCGCTGCGCGTGGACGTGTTCGAACAGGGCGTGGGCGACGGCGGTCTTGCCGGTGCCGCCGAGGCCGTGCAGGACGTAGACCCGGTCGCCCTGGCCGGGTTCGACGGCGGTGCGGAGCCGGTCCATCAGTTCGATGCGGTCGCGGAGGATGCGCGGGGTGTGGCCGACGGCCGGGCGGCGGACGGAGTCCGGGCCGGACCAGGCGGGGGCGGTGTGGTGGTGCTCGACGATGTGGAGGTCGCCGAGCGCCTGGTAGACCCGGCCGTGGCCGTCGGCCCGGCCGGTCATCCGGTCGTCGTTCACCGCTCGGCGCGCTCGGTGATGTGGATGGAGCCGCCGGCCTGGTAGATCCGTGCGCTGCCGCTGGCGGTCGCCTGCTGCTGGACGCCGCCGGCCGGCTGCGGTGCGTCGGGGGTGAGTTCGGCCAGCAGGGCGCGCACCTGGTCGGCGGCCGCGGGGTCGCTCGCCAGCAGGCGGCGGATCCGGCCCTGCCATTCGGCGCGCAGTTCCTCGGCGACCTCGGGATCGCCCGCGGCGTTGGCGAGTTCCTCGCGGGTGGCGGCGGCTTCGGCGGCGACGGCGTCGGCGCGTTCGGGCTGGCAGCGCCGCCACAGCGCGGCGATGCCGTCGGTGGCGCGCTGCCACAGGTCGGTGGTGAACGCGCCGATCAGTGTGGTGGCGGCGGTGCCCGCAAGGGCGACGATCTCAGGATCCACGGCTTCCCCCGGGTTCTGCTGTGTGCCGGTTCGGCCGCATCCTAATCGAGGAGCCGCCGGTGCGGCTCCTCGATGTGCGGTGCCACCGTGTGCGGATGACGTGCCGTCACTCCGGGGGCGCGCCGGGTCAGTCGAACAGGTCGGGCTGTTCGCGGGTGATCTGGTCGTACAGGGGCTGGTAGTTGACCCAGCCGGCCAGGTCGTTGCCGATCTGGCGGTGGGTGAGGGCGGCGTTCTCGGGCGAGATCGGGATGGTGGGGCCGGCGGCCTGGGCGAGGAGTTGGACCTGGCAGGAGCGTTCCATGGTGATGAACCACCAGGCGGCGGCGTCGACGGTGCTGCCGACGGTGAGCAGGCCGTGGTTGCGCAGGATGACGGCCTTGTGCGGGCCGAGGGCGGCGGCGATCCGCTCGCCCTCCTCCAGGTCGGTGACCAGGCCGGTGTAGTCGTCGAACAGGGTGTGGTCCTGGTAGAAGGCGCACACGTCCTGGGTGATCGGCTCCAGGGTGCGGCCGAGGGCGGACAGCGCGCGTCCGTGGGTGGAGTGGCTGTGGGCGGCGGCGACCACGTCGGGGCGGGCCCGGTGGATGGTGGAGTGGATCACGAACGCGGCCTGGTTGACGGGGTAGCGGCCCTCGACGACGGTGCCGTGGTGGTCGACCAGCACCAGGTCGCTCACCTTGACGTGCTTGAACGACATGCCGAACGGGTTGACCCAGAAGTGGTCGGTGCGCTCGGGGTCGCGGGCGGTGATGTGTCCGGCGACGCCCTCCTCGAAGCCGAACTTGCCGAAGATCCGCAGCGCGGCGGCCAGGCGTTCCTTGCGGTGGCGGCGCTCCTCCTCGACGGTGTCGAAGGTCGGCGGCAGTCGGAAGATCAGGTCGCCGGGGAGCTGGTCGACGATCGACCGGGTGTCGGACATGGGCGGTGTCCCTTCGCTGACGGTGTTTCTGCGGCCCGGCCGGCGGGTGCCGTTGACCGTCGCCGCCGGACGCGCCACACCTCATCAGAGCCGGATCGCCGCCGCCTAGGCTGGTGCCGCCCAAGGCGGACGGCGGCCGTTGTCCGGCGGGCACAATCCGGAGGGGGTGGTCGGGGTGGACCGGTTCGTCGGGCTGGTGGCCGGGCGGACGGCGGATCCGCAGGTGCTGGCGGCGGCGGTCCGGGCCGCGCGGGCCGCGTCCGAGCTGGTCGCCGCGCTGCCGGAGCGGGAGGTGCGGCGGCACACCCGGGCGCTGCTGGACGGGGTGCGGTCGGCGTTGCAGGGCGACGGCGAGCCGGGGGCGCAGGCGTTGGCGGCGGCGGGCGCGCTGGGGTCGGACCGGGCCCGGCAGGGGGTGCCGGTGGCGGCGCTGTTGGACGGCTTCCAGGCGGGGCGCTCGCACCTGGTGGAGTCGGTGATCGCGGAGGGCCGGCGGTGCGGCGTCCCGGCGGACGAGCTGCTGGACGGGGTGACCCGGATCGACCACATCACCATCGTGCTGGCCCGGCGGATGGTGCAGGCGCACCGGGTGGCGGAGCTGGCGGCGGCCCGCACCGCCCGGGAGGAGCATCTGCTGATGCTGCGTCAGCTGCTGCACGGGGAGGCGGTGGAGACGCTCGGCGGGCCGCTGTCGCCGGCCGGCCGGTACCGGTGCGTGGTGACGGCGGTCAGCGATCCGGCGCTGGCGGGCCCGTGGGAGCAGGCGCTCTCCGCGGCGGGTCCGGGCCTGTGCGGTTTCGTGGACGGCCGGTTGGCGGCGCTGACCGGGCCGGAGCCGCGGTTGCCGGCCGGGGGTCCGCCGGCCGTGGTCGCCCCGCCCGTCGCGCCGGACGCGCTCGCTCCGCTGTACGCACTGGCCCGGCGGGCGCTGCGGGCCGCCGAGGCGGCCGGTCTGACGGGCCTTCACCGGCTGGAGGACCTGGCGCTGCTCACCGCCACCCCGGCGGACGCGGAGCTCGGCGCCCTGTTGGCCCGCTCGCTGCTGGGCTCCCTCGACCGGTCGGACCCGTTCCACCGGGAGCTGGCCGCCACCGGCCTGTGCCACCTGGCGCACGGGGGCCGCACCGACCGGACGGCGGCCGAGCTGCACGTCCATCCCAACACGGTGAAGTACCGGCTGCGCCGGCTGCGCGAACTGACCGGCGGCGACCCGCTGGAGGGCGGTGTCGAGCACACCGCCCACTGGTGGTGGGCCCTGCGCAGCTGGCTCGCCCCGGCAGGGCCCGGGGCGGGTCAGCTGTACCAGAGCTGGGTGGCACCGCCGTAACAGGCCCACTGCACCAGGCCGGTGCCGTCGTTGTGGCTCCAGGACGCGTCGAGGCACTTGCCGCTGTCGACGTTCACGATCTCCCAGGAGCCGTTCACCGCCACCGTCTTCCACAGCTGGGTGGCGCCGCCGTAGCAGGCCCACTGCACGACCGGGGTGCCGTCGGTGTGGCTCCACGAGGCGTCCAGGCACTTGCCGCTGTCGGCGTTCACGAACTCGAAGCCGTTGCCGACCGGTACCGCCGTCCACAGCTGGGTGGCACCGCCGTAGCAGGCCCACTGCACGACCGCGGTGCCGTCGGTGTGGCTCCACGAGGCGTCCGCGCACTTGCCGCTGTCGACGTTGTGGATCTCGACTCCGCCGGCCGCCGAGGCGGTGGGCGCGGCCAGGCCGAGCAGGGCGGTCGCCGTGATGCCGATGGCCGCGGCGGTCGCCGCGCGGCGGAGGCGGGTGGAGGTGCGGGACATGGTCGGCCTCTTCTCGATCGGGGGGAGGTCCCGGACCGGACGAGTCTGGCAAAGGAAGGGCTCCACCCGGATCGCCCCGTCCGGCCATTCCGCGCACCGTGACCATGGCCGGATCCGCCGCGTCAACTCGCCTGCGGAAACCGGCCGGTGAGGCCGGCGAGGGCTTCGCGGTCGATGCCTGGTTCGCCGATCCGGGCGGCCGGTTCGGCGAGTCGGGCGGTGAGGCGGTCGCGCGCACCGGGCGCAGTTCACCGTCCTCGGAGCCGGGGATCGGTTCGCGCACGGTGCGGGTGGTCGGCCCGGCGGCGAGCAGTGCCCGGATCCGGCCGACCTCGATCGGCCCGTCGGCGTCGTACCCGCGGTGGCCGCCGGGCGTGCGGTGCGCGGCGAGCAACTCCGCGCTCTGCCTGCCGGGTTGGCGGAGCCCTCGCGTTCCCGCCCGGGCAGCCCGGTGCGCCGACTGCCCGAGCAGGAGGGCGGGCGGATCTTCCGGTGCGGGCTGTGGGCGAGCAGGGAGGAGCCGGCGGCGGACCGCCGGGGTGCGCGTCAGCTCCGCAGGAACTCGCGGTTGAGGCGGGCGATCCCGGTCAGCGGGATGCCCTTGGGGCAGGCGGTGGCGCACTCGCCGGTGTTGGTGCAGCCGCCGAAGCCCTCGGCGTCCATCGCGCCGACCATGTTCCGCACCCGCGAGGCGCGTTCGGGCGCGCCCTGTGGGAGGACGTTGAGGTGGACGACCTTGGCGGCGGTGAAGAGCATCGCGGAGCCGTTGGGGCAGGCGGCGACGCAGGCCCCGCAGCCGATGCACTCGGCGTGCTCGAAGGCGAGGTCGGCGGCCTCCTTGGGGACGGCGGTGGCGTGCGCCTCGGGTGCGGAGCCGGTGGGCGCGGTGATGTAGCCGCCGGAGCCGATGATCCGGTCGAGCGCGGAGCGGTCCACCACGAGGTCGCGCACCACGGGGAACGCGCCGGCCCGCCAGGGTTCGACGTCGATGGTGTCGCCGTCGGCGAAGTGCCGCATGTGCAGCTGGCAGGTGGTGGTGCGTTCGGGGCCGTGGGCCTGGCCGTTGATGACCATGCCGCAGGCGCCGCAGATGCCTTCGCGGCAGTCGTGGTCGAAGGCGACGGGGCGGTCGCCGCGCAGGATGAGTTCCTCGTTGAGGGTGTCCAGCATCTCCAGGAAGGACATGTCCTCGCTGATGCCGGAGACCCGGTACTCCGTCATCTCGCCCGGGGTGTCGGGGCCTTGCTGGCGCCAGATGCGCAGGGTGAGGTTCACGCGTAGCTCCGCTGGGTGGGGTGGACGTGTTCGAAGAGCAGCTCTTCCTTGTGCAGGACGGGCGCGTCGCCGGTGTACTCCCAGGCGGCGGCGTAGCTGAACTCCTCGTCCCGGCGGGCGGCTTCGCCGTCGGGGGTGGCGGACTCGGTGCGGAAGTGGCCTCCGCAGGACTCGCTGCGGTGCAGCGCGTCCAGGCACATCAGTTCGGCGAGTTCGAAGTAGTCGACCAGCCGGTTGGCCTTCTCCAGCGCCTGGTTGAGCTCGGCGCCGGTGCCGGGGACCTTGATCCGCCGCCAGAACTCGGCGCGCAGCTCGGGGATCCGGGCCAGCGCGTGCCGCAGCCCGGCCTCGTCGCGGGCCATTCCGCAGTTGTCCCAGAGGAGTTCGCCGAGTTCGCGGTGGAACGAGTCGGGGGTGCGGTCGCCGTCGACGGCGAGGATCAGGTGCAGGCGGTCGGTCACCTCGGCCTCCGCCTCGGCGAGTTCGGGGTGGTCGTCGGGGACGGGTTCGAGCCTGGTGCGGCCGAGGTAGTCGTTGAGGGTGGGCGGCAGCACGAAGTAGCCGTCGGCGAGGCCCTGCATGAGGGCGCTCGCGCCGAGCCGGTTGGCGCCGTGGTCGGAGAAGTTGGCCTCGCCGATCGCGAACAGGCCGGGGACGGTGGTCTGCAGGTCGTAGTCGACCCACAGTCCGCCCATGGTGTAGTGGATCGCGGGGTAGATCCGCATCGGCACGGTGTAGGGGTCCTCGGCGGTGATCCGCTGGTACATGTCGAACAGGTTGCCGTACTTGGCCTCGACGGCGGCCCGGCCGAGCCGGGCGATGGCGTCGGCGAAGTCCAGGTACACGCCCTGCCCGCCGGGGCCGACGCCGCGGCCCTCGTCGCAGACCACTTTGGCGGCGCGGGAGGCGATGTCGCGCGGCACCAGGTTGCCGAACGCCGGGTAGATCCGCTCCAGGTAGTAGTCCCGCTCGTCCTCGGGGATCTGCCCGGGCGGCCGGGTGTCGCCCTTCGCCTTCGGCACCCAGATCCGGCCGTCGTTGCGCAGCGACTCGCTCATCAGGGTCAGCTTCGACTGGTGGTCGCCGGAGCGCGGGATGCAGGTCGGGTGGATCTGCGTGAAGCACGGGTTGGCGAAGTAGGCGCCGCGCCGGTGGGCGCGCCAGATCGCCGTGGCGTTGGAGTTCTTGGCGTTGGTGGACAGGTAGAAGACGTTGCCGTAGCCGCCGGTGGCGAGGACCACGGCGTCCGCCAGGTGCGAGCTGATCTCGCCGGTGACCAGGTCGCGGGCGACGATGCCGCGGGCCCGGCCGTCGATCACGATCAGGTCGAGCATCTCGGTGCGGGCGTGCAGCTCGACGTTCCCGGCGGCGATCTGCCGGGACAGCGCCTGGTAGGCGCCGAGCAGCAGTTGCTGGCCGGTCTGGCCGCGGGCGTAGAAGGTGCGGGAGACCTGGACGCCGCCGAACGAGCGGGTGTCGAGCAGGCCGCCGTACTCGCGGGCGAACGGGACACCCTGTGCCACGCACTGGTCGATGATCTCCACCGAGACCTGCGCCAGGCGGTGCACGTTGGACTCGCGGGCGCGGAAGTCGCCGCCCTTGACGGTGTCGTAGAACAGCCGGCGGATCGAGTCGCCGTCGTTGCGGTAGTTCTTGGCGGCATTGATGCCGCCCTGGGCGGCGATCGAGTGGGCCCGCCGCGGGGAGTCCTGGAAGCAGAACTGGACGACGTGGTAGCCCTGTTCGGCCAGGGTGGCGCCGGCCGCGCCGCCGGCCAGGCCGGTGCCGACCACGATCACCCGGTGCTTGCGGCGGTTCGCGGGGTTGACCAGCTTGGCCTCGAACCGCCGCCGGTCCCAGCGCTGTTCGATCGGCCCGGCCGGGGCCCGGGTGTCGGCGATCGGGTCGCCGACGGTGTAGTCGAGGTAGCTCATCGGGGCCTCTCCCGCGTTCGTGTGGTGGTCGTTCATCGGACCAGTCCCGCCATCACGCCGACCGGCACCGACAGGAACCCGGCGGTCAGCAGCAGCGCCAGCCCGTTCGCGGCGGCCTTCAACGCCCGGTCGCGGCGCGGGTTGTTGACGCCGAGGGTCTGCGCGGCGCTCCAGAAGCCGTGCCGGATGTGCAGGCCGAGCGCGAGCATCGCCACGCAGTAGATGCCGCCGCCGTACCAGGTGGAGAACGAGGCCACGATGTTCTGGTACGGGTGCCCCTCCTCGGCGGCCGGGTTCACCGTCAGCGTGGTCAGGTCGAGGATGTGCCAGACGACGAACAGGCCGAGGATCACCCCGCCCCAGCGCATCGTCCGGGTCGCGTAGCTGCTCCGCCGGCGGCGGTGCACGTACTGCTGCGGGCGGGCCCTCAGGTCGCGGCGGCTCAGCTGGTAGGCGGCGACGCCGTGCGCGACCACGGCCGCGAGCAGGACGGGCCGGACCAGCCAGAGGAACCAGCCGTGGTGCAGCACCGGCCGGCCGATGGTGCGCAGCCAGTGCGCGTAGCCGTTGAGGTCGTCGGGGCCGAAGAACACCTTGAGGTTGGCGAGCATGTGGGCCACCAGGTAGGCGAGCATCAGCAGTCCGCTGACCGCCATGACCGCCTTCTTGCCGACCGTGCTGCGCCAGAGCGCCGCCGCCCGGGACGGGGGCCGGTCGGGGGCGGGAGTCCGGTTCGCCCGGTTCGTCCGGGTCGCAGAAGCCATGAGCATGACGGTAGGCCCGGAGCACAGGTGGAGTCCAAGACATGGAAGCGCGGCCCACGATAGGGAACGCCTATCATGGCCGGTGTGCAGTTGCAGCAGCTCACCTACTTCGTCGCGGTCGCCGACGCCCGGCACTTCACCCGGGCCGCCGAGCTGACGCACGTGTCACAGCCCTCCCTCTCGCAACAGATCCGTTCCCTGGAGAAGGAGTTGGGAGCGGAGCTGTTCCACCGCTCGCGCTCCGGCACCTCGCTCACCGACGCCGGGCAGGCGCTGCTGCCGCTGGCCCGGCGCATCCTGGCGGACGCGGAGAGCGCCCGGCGGGCCGTCGCCGAGACCGTCCAGCTGCGCCGCGGCCGGGTCCGGTTCGGCGCGCCGCCCTCGCTCTGCGCCAGCCTGGTGCCGGAGGTGCTGCGCGCCTACCGCGCCCGGCACCCCGGGGTGGACCTGCGGCTGACCGAGGGCGGCTCGCGCGACCTGGTCCGCGACCTGGAGGCCGGCGAGCTGGACCTCGCGCTGGTCATCGCCGCGCCGTCCGCCGCCCCCGCCGGGCTCTCCGTCACCCCGCTGCTGCACGAGGACCTGGTGCTGGTCTCGGCCGGGCCGCTCCCCCGCCGCCGGGCCCGGATCACCGACCTGCGCGGCCGGGGCCTGGTGATGTTCCGCGAGGGCTACGACGTCCGCGAGACCACCCTCGCCGCCTGCCGGGCGGCCGGCTTCGAGCCGTCGTACGCCGTCGAGGGCGGCGAGATGGACGCCGTGCTGGCCGCCGTCCGGGCCGGCCTCGGACCCGCCGTCGTGCCCGGCATGGTCGCCGCCCGCTCGGGGCTGCACTCCGCGCCGTTCGCCCCGCCGGGCCTGGGCCGCACCATCGCGCTCGCGCACGGCCGCGACCTGCCGCTGACCCGGGCCGCGGCCGCGTTCCGCGACGTCCTGCTCGCCTACCTGCTCGACGCCGACCGGGCGGGCTCCCTGCCGCCGGGCACCCGGCTGCTCCCGGCGGGCTGACCGCCGCATAGGGTGGTGCGCGCAGCGCTCGTCCGAGGAGAGGGAGTCCGGATGCCCGGCAGTGTGGTGGCGGTCAGCAGCAACGGCGAGTACACGTTCAGCAAGCCCGTCCGGGCCGAGATCCGGCTGCTCGAAGGCCTCGGTGTGGAGGGCGACGTGCACGCCGGCGTCACCGTCAAGCACCGCTCCCGGATCGCCCAGGACCCGACCGCGCCCAACCTCCGGCAGGTCCACCTGATCCACGCCGAGCTCTTCGACGACCTGGCGGCGGCCGGATTCGCCGTCGCTCCGGGCGAGTTGGGCGAGAACGTCACCACCCGCGGCCTGGACCTGCTGGGCCTTCCGGTCGGCGCGCTGCTGCACCTCGGCGCGCAGGCGGTGGTCGAGGTGACCGGGCTGCGCAACCCGTGCGCGCAGATCGACGGCTTCCGGCGCGGCCTGCTCAAGCAGGTGGTGCACCGCGACGAGAACGGCGGCCTGGTCCGCAGGGCCGGCATCATGGGCGTGGTCCGCGCCGGCGGGCCGGTCCGCCCCGGCGACGCCGTCACCGTGACCCTGCCGCAGGGGCCGCACCGACCGCTGGACCGGGTCTGACCCGGCCCCGGCCCCGCGTCAGTCGTCGATCCGGACCAGGGCGACGGTGATGTTGTCCGGACCGCCCGCACGGATCGCGGCGCGCCAGAGTTCGACCACGGCGTGCTGGTCGTCTTCCTCCGCGTCGCCGTCGGCGGTCACGGCCGCCCACTCCTCCGGCGGCACCGGGTCGCTCAGGCCGTCGGTGCACAGCAGGTAGCGGGCGCCCGCGCGGACGGGCAGCCGGGTCACGTGCGGGCGGAGGGCGTCGCGCGGGGTGGCGCCGCCGAGCACGCTGGTGACCAGGTGGGTGGTGCGCTGCCCGGGGGCGAGCGGCGGGCTGTCGTCGGTGCTGAGCAACCGCGGCCCGGAGTCGGTGAGTTGGTAGACCCGGCTGTCACCGACGTTGAACACCAGCACGGCGTCGCCGGTCAGGGCCAGCCCGGCCACGGTGGTGCTCATGCCGGCCAGGCCGGGGTCGGCGTCGGCCGCGTCGTGGAGCGCTTCGTGGCAGGCCCGCAGCGCCTCCGTGACGGACTGTTCGTCCGTCAGTTCCGTTCCGGTGGCGGCGAGTTGGCCGGCCACCAGCGAGGAGGCCAGGTCGCCGCCCGGGTGGCCGCCCAGCCCGTCGGCGACCGCCACCGTCAGGGCGGAGTCGCCCAGCGGGAAGTAGAAGGTCTGCGGACTGTCGGTCGCCGTCGCGCACAGCGTCCACGGCCCGATCGCCGCGCTGTCCTCGTTGTGGCTGCGCACCACTCCCGTGTGACTGAGCACGCTCACCGCGACGACCGGCACGACCGTCCACCTCTCCTCGGACTCTTCCGCGCGCACGGACCGTTGCGCGGCGTGCCACCAAGCGAAGCACATCCGGCGGGAGTCCTCCGACGAGGGCCGCCGGTGCGCGCGGCCGTTCGCGCGTCCCGGCGGCCGGGCCGTCAGGCCTGCTCGCCGCGGCCGCTGCGCGACCAGCCGCGCCGCTCGCCTTCGTCGATCAGCTGCCGGCCGGCCTTCCACAGCTCGGCCGACGCGTCGCCGATCACCGCCTTCCTGGCCCGCACGTCGTCCGCCGTCACCCCCGGCGTGCGCCACGTCCCGCCGCGCGCCATCCAGTTGAGCAGCAGCGGCTGCAGGCGGTCCATCGCCTTCGCGAACCGCGCCTCGGGCGTGCGGCGCTCCTCGAACTCGTCCCACAGCTCCCGCAGTCGCCGCGACTGGTCCTCCGGCAGCAGCCCGAACAGCTCGTCCGCGGCCGCCGTCTCGCGCTCCGCCTGGTCGACGCCCGCCGCCGGGTCGTACAGCGGCGTGTCCCCGGCGTAGATCTCCACCAGGTCGTGCAGCAGCACGAGTTGGACGGTGTGGCCGACGTCGATCGGCTCGTCCGCGTACTCGGCGAGGACGGTCACCATCATCGCCAGGTGCCAGGAGTGCTCGGCGTCGTTCTCCCGCCGCTCGGCGGCGGCCAGCGGCGACTGCCGCAGGATCGTCTTCAGCCGGTCGATCTCGACCAGGAAGGTGAACTGGGCGTGCAGCCGCTCGTCGAGGCCGTCGGGGAAGGGCGTGCGGTCCACCAGCAGGGGCCGCCGGGTTTCGTCGCTCATGCGGCCCATCCTGCCATCCGCCGCCCTCTTCGGCGTCCGTCACCGCCCGTTTTCCGCCGCGGCGACGACAGGGGCCGGGACGGCGTGACGGTCGTCCCGGCCCCCTCGCGAGCGGGTGGCGCCGGCAGCGCGGTGGCGCCGCGCGGTCACTTCCAGCTGTCGTCGAGCGTCATGCCGCCGGAGGCTCCGGTGGTGCAGGTCCGGTTCCCGCCGCTCTCCCAAGTGACGTTGCCCGCACCGTCTTTGACGATGTACTTGTACTCGAGGGAGGTGTTGGCGGGCAGGTCGAGGGCCAGCTTCCAGATCGGGTACCCGGCGGAGGACATCGGCAGCGCGGCGGCCGGGTTCCAGTTGCCGAGCTGGGCGGTCGAGCCGACCAGGTAGACGTTCTGCCCGTAGACGGTGGTCCTGTTCTCGTTGAAGGTCACCGAGACCTGGCCGGTGTTGGCTCCGGTGCCGCCCCAGGTGTCGTTCAGCGTCCCGCCGGAGGCACCGGTGTCGGCGCTGTGGTTCGCGCCGCTCTCCCACGTGACGTTGCCCGCGGCGTCCTTGACGATGTACTTGTACTCGAAGGCGGTGTTGGCGGGGAGTTGGACGCTGCCGCTCCACACCGGGTAGCCGGCCGGGGAGAGCGCGACGGCCGCGTTCGGGTCCCAGGCGCCGAGCTGGGCGATCGAGCCGACCAGGTAGACGTTCTGGCCGGTGACGGTGGTCCGGTTCTCGTTGAACGTCTGGGTGACCGTGCCGCTGCCCGGGCTCGCGGACGGCGACGGGCTCGCCGACGCCGACGGGCTCGCCGACGCCGACGGCGAGGGGCCGGCGGATCCGGTCGGGCTGGGGCTGGGGCCGGTGGTGCCGGTGGTGGCGGCGTACAGCGCGACCGCGTCGCCCGCGTTCACGGTGACGGTGGCCCTGCCGGAGCCGTCGACGTTCACCGTCGGGCCGGTGCACCGGGAGCCGCTGAGGTCGCCGTGGATGACGTCGCAGTAGGCGCCGGCGGCCAGGCCGGTGCTGAAGGCCTGGGTGACGGCGGAGCCGCTGTTGTTGATGGCGACCCAGCCCTTGGCGCCGCGGCTGAACGCGATCGCGTTGCTGCCGTTGTCCCACCAGTTGGCGACGGCCTCGCCTCGGGTGGCGTTGTGCCAGCCGACCATGTTGGCGATGCCCTGGTCGCGGTCGGTGCAGGTCCAGGTGCCGTTGGCGCAGTTGACGTCGGTGACGTAGCCGTTGCCGTCGGCCGGCGGCGAGTCGTCCTTGTTGGCGAACCGGTAGCCGGCGTAGACCTGCGGGGTGCCGTAGCCCAGGGCGAGTTCGAAGACGTGCGCCAGCCGGTACTTCGCGCCGTCGTTGTAGGTCAGCGTGGTCCGGTCCCGTTCCAGGTCGTGGTTGGTCACCATGACGACGGACTTCTCGCTCGGCTCGAAGCCCCAACTCTGCCCGAAGGTCCGAAGGTTGGCGATGTTGCCGGTGAACTGCTGGGAGAGCTTGGAGGCGTAGGTGAAGTCCAGCACGCTGCCGTTGCCCTCGAACGCGGCCGCGGCGAGCGGGCCGCTGCCGCCCGGGAAGATCTCCTGGTAGACGTACGGACGCCCGCCCCACCGGGTGTCGTCGAGACGGGAGACGATGGCGGCCATGTCGGCCTGGGCGATGTGCTTGGCGGCGTCCACCCGGAAGCCGTCGACGCCCGCGCCGATCAGCGAGTTCAGGTAGCCGGCGATCCTGCCGCGGACGTAGTCGCTCTCGGTGTTCAGGTCCGAGAGGTTCAGCAGCTGGCACTCCTGGACCTGGGTGGCGTTGTTCCAGTCGTTGATGCCCAGGTCGGCGTTGGGGCAGGGCGGGGAGCCGTGGAAGTCCGACCTGCTGTACGGCACCGCCGGGTAGCTGTAGCCCGCCGCGTTGAACCCGGAGCCGCCGTAGGAGCTGCTGCTGGTCTGGTTGGTGCCGGCCATGTGGTTGATCACCGCGTCGACGTACACCTTGACGCCCGCGTTGTGACAGGCCGTCACCATGGCGCGGAACTGGGCGTCGCTGCCCATCCGGCTGTTCAGGGTGTACGAGACCGGCTGGTACACGTCCCACCAGGGGTGGCCGGGCACCGATATCGACTCCTGCGGCGGTGCGACCTGCACCGCGCCGTAGCCCTTCGGGCCCAGGACGTCGGTGCACTCGGCAGCCACCGAGTTCCAGTTCCACTGGAACAGATTGGCCGTCACGTCGCCGCCGTTGGGGGCGGCGACGGCCTGCGCGGTGCCCTGCGCGCCCAGCGGCAGCAGGACGCCTGCCAGCAGGGCGGCGGTGGAGAGGACGGCGGCCGGAAGGGCTCGCCGTCGGCGGCGGGCGGGGGTGGGCGGAGCCGCGACGGCTCGGCGCGCGAAGGACATGGGTTCGCTCCCGGGTGGTGGGGGTCTGGGGAAGGGCCGGGCCCGTTCCCGCGCCTCCGGGCGGATGGCCGGGCAGGAACAGGCGGATCGGGTCGCCACGGGCCTGGAGCCGGGTCCCTCGGCTCCGAGTCCGGCGCTCCCGCCGATCGATGGGAAGACCATCCCGTCCCGCTCACCCCACCGTCAAGACAGCTGCGCAAGAAGTTTCACTGCCTTTCGCCGAGCTGCGCAGCGCCCTGCCGTCCGCTTCGGCACGAAAGCTCCTGATCCGCGACCCGGAACGCCCACGGGATCACCGGGATCGAGCAAGACCTTCCCCCGGGAAGCTGGAAGGCCTTGCAGCAAGATTCCTCCCGGCGCGGCACGACTCCGCGCCCGCCCCACCGGGCGTCGACCGCGCCTACTCGCCGTTCCACGTCGCGCCGGAGCCGGTGAAGGAGCCGGCGACGCCGGTGTCGTCGGCCCAGATCCAGAAGTCCGTGTGCGCGACCCCGTCGGGAGCGACGCTCGACGACGCTCCCGCGACACCGGCCCCGTTCTCGTTCGCGACGAACCGGCCCTGGCCCCAGTCGGCGTTCAGGCCTTCCTGGGCCGCGGCGAGTCCGGCGCAGCCGATCATCAGCGGGGCGGCGAGGGCGCCGACAGCCAGGACACGCTTGAGAGCACGCATGAGGGATCTCCTTCGGGAAGGCTCGACCGGTGGCGGAGGGCCCGTGGTGGCCCCGCCGGCACCCAGACAGCCACGCGGCGCGACGGCCGACAAGGAGCCGTACGTGTGGTCCTGACGCCGCGTCAGCTCCCCTCGGGCGCGCCGGGCGGGGATTCACTCCCGGGGCGGTCGCCCGGAGGGCGCAGCCCGGCCCCGGAACGGCGGACGGGCGGCGGGCGGTTCGGGTGCGCGCCGCCGGGCCGGGTGCTGCGGGCTCCGGGCGGCCGGCCCGGTAGGGTGCGGGCGGGGACGGGTGAGCGAGGGGGCGGTGGGATGTCGGCGATCGCGGCGGCGGCCGGGGTGCTGGGGAAGCTGGTGGCGAAGCCGGCGACGGATGCGGCGATGCGCCAGGAGTGGGTGCTGCGGGCGCTGAGGGCCGTGAGGCTGGATCCGCGCAAGCCGCCGCGCGACTTCGACAGCATCTACGCCGTCGCGCTGATCGAGTACTGCGCGGGTCGCGCCGACTCGGTGCTCGCGGTGTTCCGCGACGCGTACGTGGTCGAGTCGTTCCGGCGGTCGTTCGAGCTCCGGGATCTGGCCCGGGTCCGCCGCGAGGTCGCCGAGGCGGTCGAACGGAACCGGGAGACCGGGGAGTTCGGGCATCTCGCGCACGGCTTCGAGGAGCACGTGGACGCGTTCGCCGCCGCGTTCGAGCAGGTGGTGGACCGGACCAGGGAGCCGCACGAGGCACGGTTGGAGGAGACCGTCAGGGCGCTGCTCAGCCAGGTGGGCCGGACGCGTGACGAGGAGGAGGACCGTCGGCTGCGGATCGAGCCGCGCCGGGCCGTACTCACTCCGGCGCAGCGGCTGGCGCAGGACGCCGAGGAGTGGTTCCGCGCGGTCGGGTACGAGATCCGGCGCGAGCAGTGGCCGGTCGGCGCGGACGCGGTGGCCCTGCTGGTGGACATCCCCCGCCGCCGAGGCCGGTTCGACCGGACAGTGATGCTGTGCGTGGCGGGCGAGTTGGGGCCGCACCACCTCAACACCCTGTCGGAGCTCGCCGATTCGACCGGTGCCGCCGAGGGCTGGGGCATCGCCCGGCTGCGGGTCAGCGCCGCGGCGCGGGCCGTGGCGGCGGGCGACGACCGGCTGTTCTGCTACTCGTTCGACGAACTGATCGACGAGGAGGCCGACTTCGAGCCGTACCTGGCGTGGGTGGAGGAGGAGGTCCGGCGGCGCGGCATCGACACCCGGTACGTCCCGCTGTCCTGCGAGAAGGACGAGTTCGACCCGGTGACCGGCCAGCAGCTGGGCACCAGCCGCTACCACTGGCGGGACGGCGGCCTGGACGACTACGTGGCGCGCTGGCTGGACGAGCCGGCCAAGCAGCACCTGTCCGTCCTCGGCGAGTTCGGCATGGGCAAGTCCTGGTTCGCCCTGCACCTGGCGCACACCATGGTCCTGGCCTGGCGGGACGCGAAGCGCCGCGGCGTGCCGCGGCCCCGGCTGCCGCTGCTGATACCGCTGCGCGACTACGTCAAGCAGACCACCGTGCAGGGCCTGCTGGCGGAGTTCTTCTTCGACAAGCACAAGGTGAACCTGCGCAGCGCCGACGTGGTCCGGGTGCTCAACCGGATGGGCCGGCTGCTGCTGGTCTTCGACGGCTTCGACGAGATGGCGGCCCGGGCGGACCGCAACACGGTGGTGGCGAACTTCTGGTCGCTGGCCTCGGCGGTGGACCAGGGCGCGAAGGTCCTGCTGAGCAGCCGCAAGGAGCACTTCCGGGACGACCGGGAGGCCCGCGACCTGTTCGGCGCGAAGATCACCACGGCCGGTCACGGCACCACGGCGGACGGCCCGATCTTCGAGATTGTCCGGCTCGTCGAGTTCGAGGACGAGCAGATCGAGCGGATGCTCCGGCAGCGGCTCGCGGAGGACAAGGTGCACGAGGTGATGCGGCACCCCACCGTGCGGGAGTTGATGCGGCGTCCGCTGATGTCGGAGCTGGTGATCGACGCGCTGCCGGAGATCGAGCAGGGCGCGGAGGTCGATCTCGCCCGGATCTACCTGTACGCGGTGCGCCGGAAGATGGACCGCGACATCAGCGCCGAGCGGACGTTCACCTCGCGCGCCGACAAGCTGTACTTCCTCTGCGAGGTGGCGTGGGAGATGCTCTCCACCGACCGGCTGTCCCTGAACTACCGCGACTTCCCGGCCCGGTTGCGCTCCTACTTCGGCCCGGTGGTGCGGCGTGACACGGACCTGGACTTCTGGGAGCAGGACATGCGCAACCAGGGCATGCTGGTGCGCAACGCGGAGGGCGACTACGGGCCCTCGCACAAGTCGCTGCTGGAGTTCCTGGTGGCGCTGAAGTTCGCCGGCGAACTCGGCCTGCTCACCGGCGACTTCCTGGACGCCGTCCGGGTCGGCGCTCCGGCGGGGGACGGCGGCTCGCGGTCGTGGTCGGAGCACTTCTCGGCCCGTGACGCGGCCGGGCGCCTGCCGGGGCTGACGGCGTTCGCGCCCGAGCCGGCGCAGACGCTGGCCGGCACCTTCGGCTCTCTGGGGCCGAACGACACGGTGTTCGGCTTCCTGGCGACGATGGTCCGCGAACACCCGGACCACCGCGCCCGGTTGCTGGACCTGGCCCGTGCGAGCGCCCCGGGCAGGCCCTTGCTGAACTGCCTGCGCCTGCTCGCCGAGGCCGACGGGCATCTGGCCGACGCCCCGCTGGCCGGCCTCGACCTGACCGGCTTCGGCGTGCTGGTGGGTGAGGATCCGGTGTCGCTGGCCGGTGCCGATCTCCGGGGCGCGGACCTCCTCGATGCCGCCCTCGCCGACGTCGACCTCGCGGGGGCCGATCTGACCGGCGCACGGCTCACGGCGGGCGTGCTCCGGAACGCCGGCTGGAACTGCCTGCTCACCTCGGGCGGTGCGGTCGTGGCCTGGGACCGCCGCACCGTCCTTCACTGGCCCGACGGGCAGGTCTCCGAACCCCCCGTGCGGTTCGCCGCCCGGGGCACGCTGTTCGTCCACGAGTGGAGCGAATCCGTCTGGTGGATGGCCGACTTCCGCGCCGGGCGCCTGGTCGACTCGACGTCGGGGCAGCCGGTGGGCGAGGTCGAGTTCGACGAGTCGATGCTGGTGCCGGTGCACTGGCGCGGCCGCCGGGTGCTGATGGATCCGACCGAGGGCGAGATCCTCGACCCGGAGACCGGCGACCTGATCGAACGGTGGACGCCGCCCGTCGAGTCCAACCACTGGGTGATCCTCAACGGCGACTTCCGGGCCGGTCTGCTCGCGATCGGGCCGCGGATCTCGTACCTGGTGCCCGAGCCCGACGCGGCGTGCGCCTGGCGGACCGTCGCCGTCCTGGACGTGGGCGAGAACAGCGGCAGGGTCCTCCGGACGGGTTCCGGGGACAGCGAGTTGATCATTCACAACGGCCGCCCCGTGATGGCGGTCGACGGAGTCGGGGAGCAGGCCGTGGTCCGTCCCGACGGCCTCCCGCTGTCGCTCGATCCCGACAGCGAGTTCTTCGACGGATTCGTGTTCCGTGCGGGCGTCGGACTGGCGGTGCTCGGCCAGCGCGGCCGGCTCACCGCCTGGTCGATGACGGAAGCCGCCGCCGAGCCGGTCTGGGAGTGCACCCCGGGCGGCCTCATCGACGTGGCGGCGGACCCGGCCGGTGAACGGCTCTCCGCCATCACCACCATGGGCGAGCTCTGGCTGCTCGACTTCCGCACCGGCGAGCTGCTCGCCCGTACGCCGCTCGGCGACCGGCTGCGCGGTACCCGGTTCTCCCGGGACTGCGGGTTCGACGACGAGACCCTGGACGCGATCGTGCGGCTCGGTGGGGTCGTCGTCGACTGACGGTTCTCACTCCTGGCACTTCGCCAGTTCTGCCCGGCCACGGACCCCGTACTGGCGGAAGAGGCGGGTCAGGTTCGCCTCGACGGCCTTGACCGACAGGTGGAGGGCGGCGGCGATCTCGCGGTTGGTGGCACCGGACCGGACCAGGGCGAGGATCTGCTGCTGGGTGGGCGTCGGGTCGGCCTCCAGGGCGTCGAGGGAGGCGAGGGCGGCCTCGGTGTGGCGGAGCCAGGGGAGGCAGCCGGCGGCGGCGTAGCGGGCCCGGGCGTCCTGGAGGGCGGTGCGGGCGGCGGCGCGGCGGCGGGCGCGGCGTTCCAACGCGCCCAGGGAGAGGAGCGCGCGGGCGAGTTCGAGCGGGTAGGGGTGGGTGGCGGGGAGCTGTGCGCGCAGCGTGTCGGCGGCGCGGCGGGGGTCGGTGAGTGCGGTCAGGTGGGCTTCGGCGCGGTGCAGGCCGAGGTGGACGACGTCGCGGCCGAGGCGGGTGGCGCGGTCGCGGGCGTCGGCGAGGGTGGCGGCGGCTTCGGCGGGGCGGCCGGACAGGGCGAGCGCCTCGGCCAGGTCGGCGTCCACCAGGAACAGGCTGGGGTCGGTGAACTGCATGCGGCGGAGCTTGAGTTGACAGTGGCTCAGGTGGTGGACGGCGGCCGGGAGGTGGCCGAGGAGGAGTGCGGCGCGGCCGCGCAGTCCGTGGGCGTAGGCGAGCCACTCGTGGTCGTGGTCGTCCTCGGCGGCGCGGATCGCGGAGTCGAGGAGGTGGACGGCGCGTTCGGCGGTGCCGCCGTTGAGTTCGGCGGCGCCGCCGAGGACGCGGGCCGGGCCGGGGGTGGGTTCGATGCGTTCGCGCAGGTCGTGGGCGGCGCGGCCGGCGGCGTAGGCCTCGGTGCAGCGTCCGGCGCGTTCGAGGACGGAGGCGGCGATGTAGAGGACGTTGGCGAGGTCCTCGGTGCGCCCGGCGGCTTCCACCTCGGCGCGCAGGGCTTCGACCTCGGCGAGGGCGCGGGGGGTGTCGCCGCTGCGGAGGGCGGCGACGGCGAGTCCTTCGCGGCACAGGACGGCGGCGGCGGTGGGGGGCCGGCCGGCGGCGAGGCGGCAGCCGCGTTCGAGCAGGGCGAGTCCGCGGGCGGGGTCGGTGAGCAGGGTGAGGGGGGCGCGCAGGGCGAGGAGTTCGACCAGCAGGTCGGGGTCGTCGGCCTGGTCGGCGTGCTTCTCGGCGGTTTCGAGTTCGGCGAAGCCCTCGGCGCGGTCGCCGCGGTGCAGGGCGCGGACGGCGCGTTCCTGGTGGACGGCGGCGGTGAGGGCGGGGTGGCCGCCGGTGTCGTCGGCGGCGGCGGTGAGCAGGGCTTCGGCGCCCGGGTGGTCGGGGCCGAGCAGGCGGGTGAGCAGCAGGCGGGCGTGGACGCGCAGGTCGGCGGCGGGGGCGGTGGCGAGGCGCTGGCAGCAGGCGCGGGCGAGGTCGGGCAGGCCGGCGGCTGCGGCGTTGCGGGCGGCGGCGAGCAGGCGGCGTCCGGCGGTGTCGGGGTCGGGGGTGTGGTGGGCGGCGTGGCGCAGGAGTTCGGCGGCGGTGCCGGGCGCGCCGCGGGTGAGGGCGGTGTCGGCGGCGCGGGTGAGGCGGGAGCCGAGGCGGGGGTCGGGGTGTTCGGCGGCGAGGGCCTGGTGGCGGACCTGTTCGACGGGGTCGGCGGCGAGGGCGGCGAGTTCGCGGTGGGCGTCGCGCAGGGTGGCGGGGGTGGCGTCGGCGAGGACCACTTCGGCGATCAGGGGGTGGCTGAACTGGGGTGTGCCGGCGGCGGTCTGACGGACGATGCCGTGCCGGCGGGCGGCGGCGAGGGGTTCGGTGACGGTGGCGGGCAGGCCGGTGCCGGTGCGGGCGGCGGCGAGCACGGTGAGGGCGGTGCGGGCGGATTCGGGGAGTTCGGTGAGGCGGGCGGAGACCAGGGCGCGCAGCCGGTGCGGGACGTCGAGCGGGCGGGCGGGGTCGGCGGTGAGGGCGGCGTCGCTGCCGCCGGCGGCCAGTGACCGTCCCAACTCCAGGGCGTAGTAGGGGTTTCCGCCGCTGACGGCGTGGACCCGGCTGAGCGTGAGGCCGTTGAGGCGCAGGCCGAGGCGTTCGCGGAGCAGGGCGCCGGTGCCGCGTTCGCCGAGCGGGCCGACCGGGAGGTCGCGGGCGGCGGGCGGGCAGAGCGCGTTCATGGTGGGGGCGGCGTCGGCGTGTTCGGTGCGTTCGGTGACGGCGAAGCGGACCCGGCGGTCGGTGAGGCGGCGGGCGGCGAACGCGACGACCTGGCGGCTGGCTTCGTCGAGCCACTGGGTGTCGTCGAGCAGGACGAGCACGGGGCCGCGGTGGGCGAGGCGGCGCAGGGTCTCCAGGACGGCGACCCGGACGGCCAGCGGGTCGGTGGGGGCGCCGGGTTGGGGGGCGCGGTGCAGCAGCGCGCATTCGAGGGCCTGGCGCAGGTGGCTGGGGAGTTCCTCGGCGAGCGCGGGGAGGGTCTCGCCGAGGAGGTCGATCAGCGCGAGGTGCGGCAGGTCGGCCTCGGCGGCGGTGGGGCTGCTGCGCAGGACCGACTCCCCTGCCGCGCCGGCCTCCCGGGCGAGTGCGTCGAGCAGCGCGGTCTTGCCGATGCCGGCCGGTCCGTGCAGCAGGACGCCGCCGGTGGCGGCGAGTGCGGCACGGGTGTCGGCGAGCAGGTTCGCGCGGTCGACGAGTGCGGGCTCGGCCGGACCCGCGGTGGCGCTGGCGGGTCCGGCCGGGCCGGGGAGTATGCCGGTCATGGCGGTCAGTGTGCCGTCTCCGACCGGCTCGCGCGAGGGTCTCACATGAACACGACACCCCTGCGACGATCCGTTAAGTTCCCTTTAAGGCCGGGCCGTTGGGGACGGCCTCGTGGGGGCGGGTTAGCCGACGGAGACGTCGTCGACCAGGAAGACGGTGGACAGGGAGGCGTCCTCCTGGCCGGCGAACTGGAGGTTGACGGTCTGGCCCCGGTAGGCGCTCAGGTCGACGGTCTTCTGGACGTACCCGGCCGAGGCGTTGGCGTTGGAGTAGGTGGCCAGGGTGGTGCCGTTGACGTTGACCTTGAGGGTGTCGTAGGCGGTGGGGCCGGACTCCTGGGTGGTGACCTTCAGCCAGAAGGTGAGCTTGGGGCTGCCGGCGGCGGGGACCGCGATGTTGTTCTGCGCGAGGGTCTCGCTGGCGGCGGAGCCGTAGCCCATCATCCAGGCGTACCAGGAACCGCCGTGCGGGGTCTGCTGGTTGGAGTTGGTGATGTCGTTGGCGCTCTGCGTCCAGCCGGTGGCGCCCTGCTCGAAGTCGCCGTTGGTGAGGGCGTTTCCGGGGTTGGGGTTGCCGGTGGGCGAGCCGGACGGGGACGGGCTCGGGGAGGAGGTGCTGCCGCCCGGGTCGGGCAGGGCGGTGCCGAGGGAGACGGCGGCCCACGCCTTGGAGACGATGTACCGCTCCTGGGAGTTGGCGCCGTACAGGTCGGCGGCGGCCTGCAGGGTGGCGGTGCGGGCGGAGGAGTAGGTGGTGGTGGAGGTCATGTAGGTGGTCAGGGCGCGGTACCAGACGGCGGCGGCCTTGTCCTTGCCGATGCCGCCGAAGCTGTCGCCGTTGCACGGGGTGCCGTTGTGCGGCAGGCCGCCGATGGTCTTGGCGCCGGTGCCCTCGGCCGCCAGGTAGAAGAAGTGGTTGCCGATGCCGGAGGAGTAGTGCACGTCCACCTGGCCGGCCCGGCTGCTGTAGCAGGACAGCGAGCTGCCGTCGGCGGCCGGGTTGTCCATCCGGCGCAGGTAGCCGTTGCCCATGTTGAGCTTCTCGCCGATGTAGTAGTCGCCGGGGTCGCCGGCGTTGTTGGCGTAGAACTCGACCATGGTGCCGAAGATGTCGGAGGTGGCCTCGTTGAGGCCGCCGGACTCGCCGGAGTAGTTCAGGTTGGCGGTGGCGGCGGTGACGCCGTGGCTCATCTCGTGGCCGGAGACGTCGAGGGCGGTCAGCGGGATGTTGCCGTTCTGCGAGGATCCGTCGCCGAAGGACATGCAGAAGCACGAGTCGTCGTAGAACGCGTTCAGCAGCTGGTTGTCGACGTGCACGTACGCGGGGGCACCGCGGCCGTCGTTGCGGATGCCGGAGCGGTTGAAGGTGTTCTTGTAGAAGTCCCAGGTCTTGGCGAGTCCGTAGGAGGCGTCGACGGCGGCGCTCTCGCGGCTCGAAGTGGAGCCGTTGCCCCAGGAGTTGGTGGACTTGCTGAAGGCGCGGGCGTTCTGCGCCGGGTTGGACTGCGGGCTGTTGTACGAGTCGTAGACGACCGTGGAGCCGTGCAGCGCGTCGGTCAGCGTGTAGCCGCTGCCGGACTGGCTGGTCTCCAGGGCGACCTGGCCGACGTTGACGCCGTTTCCGGTGCCGCCGATCTCCGGATTGACCTCGTACTGGTCGAGGACGGCACCGCTCGCCGCGTCGACGAGCACGGCCTCTCGGGAGTTGGCGCCGGCGTCGCCCGCGCCGGTGACGGTGTTGCGGTACGCGAGCACCGGGACCTTGCCGACCGCCCAGACCACCAGCTGGCTGGTGTCCAGGTTGGTGGTGCGGGCCTGCTTGACGTGCTTGGCGCTGCGCTCGGCGGTCTTCGACGCGTCCTGCGCGGAGAGCTTCGGCGTCACCCCGGCGACGCCCTTGATCGCACCGTCGTGGGCCCAGGTGGTGGAACTGATCGCGCCGTTCCTGGCCCGGTGCACGACCAGGTCGCCGCCGACCACCGGCAGCCCCCGGTAGGTGCGGTCGTACCGGACGTGCCGGGCGCCGTCGTTCTCGACCAGCACGTCCTTGGCGACCAGGCGCTCGTCCGGGCCGAGGCCCAGCTGCTTCGCCACGGCCGGGGCGTCCTTGGCCGCCTGGTCGAGCGCGGCCTGCCGGCCCATCGTGCTCATGGCCTGGAACCCGGCGCCGGACGGGGTGGCGGCGCTGGCCAGCGCGACGTTCTGCGAGGTGGCCAGTGCGGCGGTGCCCAGGGTGAGGGCGGCCGCGACAGCCGCCGCCAGAGCGGTCTTGCGGTTCATCGGGTATTCCTCCCACCGAGCCGGGGTTGATGGGGGACGGCCGGACACACCGTAGGGGTGAGGTGTCCCGGCCGGTTTCGGCTCGGCGGCAGGACGCTAGATCCGCGAACCCCCCTGACGACATGCCCTCGCCAACCCCACAAGGGCCGCACAAGGGTCCCTCCGACCCCCCGTCAGGGGCCGCCCCCACGTCTCCTCGAAGGCGGCCGTCCGATCGGTGACCCCGAGTCAGCTCGGTGCTCTCGCGCCGAAGGCATGCGACGGGCTCCCAACGGCGCGGGCTGTTGCGGGCGTTGACGTCCAGAACGGGTGAGAGCACCGGCAGGGCGGGTCGGTGGCCTCGGCACGGAACATGCTGCCGGGGAACACCGGCCTCACGACGAAGGACGCGACGCGGTCACGCCGGGTCCTGGTCGAGTCGAACCGTCCGCACCCGCGGCCCGGCCGCTCCCGCCGCGGTCGGCGGGGGCCGGCGGCGGGGGCCGCCCGGATGGGGATGCCGGAGGGGGCCCCGCGGTTGGGGGGACCGCAGTGCCGCGGGGGCGGGCGAAGC
>NZ_JBHWDS010000030.1:0-655 GCF_042734615.1 Kitasatospora sp. NPDC059646 | reverse complement strand
TCGGCCCCCCCGCGCGACCGCGGGGGCGGGGTGCCTGCCCCCCCCCCCCCCCCGGGGCCCCGCCCCCCCCGCGGGGGGGGGGGGCCCGCGGCCGGCGAGCGCCGCCGGATTCGGTCTGCCGGAGGTGCCCCCGGTGTTCGGGGACCGGCAGTCCGGCGGGTCCGGCAGACGCGGGGTGGTCGGCTGATGTAGCGTCAGGCGCCGAACCGGATTGGGGCACTCCGCTACGGTGGGATCGAATCGCCGGGCGTGGAACAGCCGTCGGTCCGGGACACCTCGGCCCCGCTCCCCCGGGCGGGGCGGTAGCCGACAGGAAACGGAGCCGTACCCATGCACAGCGGAGCATCCAGAGGCGGCAGACGGCCGCGCCCGGTCCAGGTGGCGCTGGCGGTGGGGGTGGCCGCGGCGGTGACGGCGGGCATCGCCGCGACCGGACCGCAGGGCGAGGCCGCCGCCCGGAGGCCAGGAGTCACCGCCCCACCGTCGATATCCGCGGCTGCGCCCGACTCCCCCACTGCGGACGCCGCTTCACCGGAACCGACCACCCCGGCCGCCCCGGCCGCCACCGCCGGCACCCCGGCCGCCGCCGTCCGGCCCGCCGCCGGCGAGCCCGCCGCCGGGAACGCTGACACGAATACACAGCGACCGCGGCCGA
>NZ_JBHWDS010000029.1:0-91098 GCF_042734615.1 Kitasatospora sp. NPDC059646 | reverse complement strand
AGCCTGCGGCTTAGGCTCCCGCTGGCGCGGGAGCAACGCCGCTGACGCGGCGTCAGGCGCGGGGGTGCCGGCTACGCCGTCACCATGCGTGGCGTGGCCTCGGCTGCGCCTCGGCGGGCAGGTGGGTGGTGGCGGGTATTCGCCTGCGGCGAATTCGTGGGCTTGGTGCGCGCCATCGTGGCGGGGCTCGGGCGTCGCTGCGCTCCGCCAATCCTGGGGCATTGCCCCGGGCCTACGGCCCGTCAACCGGTCAGCTTTCCCGCCTTGTCGGGCCAGTGTTTTTCACGGCCCTACGGGCCGGTTGGCTGGCAGCCTTTCCCGGACTGCGCCCGGGGGCGGGCGTTGACGATGTGACGCGAAATTCGGGTAGCGGCCCATCCCCCGATCGGGCGGGGGTGCCGGCCGGGGCCTGCGGCCCCCGGCGTTGACGATGTGTCGCGGACTCCCGGTATCAGCCACAACCCCACCCCCGGGAGCACTCCCCCGGTCCCGGCCGGTGGCCGGTCCAGCCTTGCGATTGCCGGGCTGACGACCCATCCTGCGCCCCTGGGGCGGGGCCTGCGGCCCTCGGGGAGACGCCGGTGGCCCTCCGGGCCGGCCCGAGCCTCCCCAGCCCCGGTGACCGCCCCTCACGAACGACCCGGACAGCGGCCCCTGACGGGCCCTCAACCGACAATCCCGGACCACTTTCCCGGAGGCGTCCGGCGCGTTTCCTGCGACACTTCCCGGAACGCCTTACAGCTCTACCCTAACGGTGCGCCAAAAGGCGCTGGACGTGAACAGTCAACCTCGCGGCAACCGCCCATCCCGACTCTATCCGGCCGCACTCATGGCGGGAAATTCGAATTCCCTCCAGCTCCTTTTCAGGAGGCAGCCCGAAGCCCTCCCGAGGAGCAGCGGCGAAGAATCGAATTCCCGCGCGCCAGAAAGTGGCCTACGGCCGTCCAAGCCGACACGACGGCCACCCTCCCAGACCGCCCAAGAAATCCCGCCCAGCATCAACCGAGCAATTCCCGGAGCAACACCACCGAACCGAACACCGAACCACGACGGGCGGGGCCAGGACTGCGGCGCAGCGGGGCGGGCGCAGGGGGGCAGGCGCGGCACCGGGCAGCCCGGGGACCGGGACGGCGGCCGGGACGGCCTGGCGGCCGACCAGGACGGCGACCACAGAGCAGCAGCGGCAGGGCACGGCACCGGGCGGGACGGCGCGGGCGAGCAGCAGGAACCCGCCGAGGCCGGCCAACCGGACAGCGGGGCAGCGGGGCGCGACACGGCACCGCAACACGCCCACCCACCCCCACTCCCACCCACATAACGCCAGGTCAGACCCGCAACACGGCCCCGTCTCGCACCCCAGCGCAACACCACGTCACACCCGCACCCACCACCCGGCCCGCCCGCCACCGGCCGCCGAGCACCACCAGCAGAAGGCCGGCCCCGACAACGACCGACGTCCTCGCCGTCCCGGCCCCACACGAACAGCGGCCCCGGGACTGCGGCCAGGATTGCCGGCACCTGGCGGTCGGCGCCTCCCGGCAGCGGCCGACGCACGGCCGTCCGGCAGCGGCCCCCGGACGGCACCCGCCCCGCAGCTGTCGCGGATGCTGTCGCACCCAGACCACACAGGGGAAACCGGGTATCCGCCCACGTCACACCACACGACAGCACCCCACCGCGACAGGCAACGCGACACCACCCACGACAGCCCCCGGACGGCCCCCGGACGACCCCTGAACGTCCTCCACAGACCGCCACCGGGGCGGCCTGACAGCCACCCAGCCGCCCAGCCAAGAACACAGCAGCAGGCACCCACCCGGACGGCGGCCAGCACGGCGGCGCAGCGCGGCCCAGGCGGCGGGGCGGGGCCGGACCGCGGCCGCCGAGCAGGGGCGCAGCAGACCCGGAACGACGGCACAGCAAGGCGGGCACGGCCACGGGCGGAGACGGCGCGCCCGGCCCGGACGAAACCGAACACCAACCCCCAGCCACCGCGATTCCAACCCGAATCCACACCACCACCCGCAAGCCAATCCACCAAAACAACCACACGGAATTACCGGAAGAATTCACTCAACCCACAACACCCAACCGACCCCCGACCAACTCCACCCGGCCCCCGCCCCCACCCGGCAACCACACACAGCCACCAAACCCCAGACCGCGCCAACCCCGCCAGAGCCCCCACAGGCACACCCAAAGGTCCAGACAACCTGGCCCGCAGGGCCATTCCACGCCCACCGCACCCAACAGGTCACATTTAGCACTTATCGTCAAAGAGACGAAAAGTGCTGTATGCTGGCGCTGTCCGCATGGAGCTCACCGCTCCTGCGCGCTCGTCGCCATAGGAGGACGCTCATGGGAACTGACGCAACTTCGGACTCGGCCGGAGCCGGGCTTGTCGTACCGCCAGGTACCTCCATGGACCCGAAGCTCGCCCTCGCGCTCAACGTGCACGCCAGCCCCGGCGTGTACGCTCTGCTGCTCGGCTCCGGCATCTCGATGGCCTCCGGTGTGAAGACGGGCTGGGGCATCGTCGCGGATCTGATCGCCCGCGTCGCCACCGCGCACGAGCCGGACACCCCGGAGGCCGGCGCCCAGGCATCCGCCGACCCCGAGGGCTGGTGGGCCAAGAACTTCACCACCCCGCTCGGCTACTCCTCCCTGCTAGAAGAGGTCGCCCCGACCCCCTCCGCCCGGCAGGCCCTCCTCGACCGCTACTTCGTTCCCGAGGACGGCGAGGAAGCCACTGACAAGGCCCCGACCGCCGCACACCGGGCAATCGCCCGCATGGTCAAGCGCGGGAGCTTCCGGGTCATCCTCACCACGAACTTCGACCGGCTCATGGAGCGCGCCCTGGAGGAGGTCGGGATCTCCCCCCAGGTCGTCAGCCGGCCCGAGCAGATCGACGCCATCAAGCCCCTCCCCCACAGCCAGATCACCATCATCAAACTGCACGGCGACTACGCCGACCTCGAGCAGCGCAACACCGTCACCGAGCTCGACTCCTATCCCGAGGCCCAGCAGGAGCTGCTGAAGCGGGTCCTAGACGAGTACGGGCTCATCGTGTGCGGCTGGTCGGCGGACTGGGACAAGGCGCTCGTCCGGGCCGTCGAGGGCACTCGCTCCCGCCGGTACCCGCTGTTCTGGTCCACCTACGGCGCCCTCGGCGCCGAGGCGAAGCGCCTCACGACGCAGCACAGCGCCGTCGTGCTGCAGGGCATGAGCGCGGACGAGCTGTTCACCGACCTGGCGAAGCGGTTGGAGGCGCTGGACCAGCTCTCGGCCCCGCCGATCAGCCGGGACATGGCCGTCGCGCAGCTCAAGAAGGCGCTGCCCGACCCGGTCAAGCGGATCGAGCTGAACGACCTGGTCATGCAGAGCGCGTTCTCGGTTGTCAGCGCGTCCACGCGCGAACGGCACCCGTTGACCGGTCCGGTGTTCGCCGAGAGTGTGCAGCGCTACCGGGCCGACAGCGACACCCTCCTGCATCTGCTGGCCAACGGTGTCTTCCACGACGACGGAACTCACGACGAACTGTGGGTACGGGCCCTCGACCGTCTGGCCCGGATCCGAAACAGCTTCGCCGGCTCGTTCAACGATGCGCTGGAGGGGCTTCGGCACTACCCGTCGCTGCTCGCGACCTGGACCATCGGCCTGGCCGCCGTCCTCACTCGTCGGGAGGAACTGCTGGCCACCATCATGACCCGTCCGGCCTGGACCACCTTCTTCGGTCGGACTGAGCAGCAGCCTCCGGCCATCTACCTCCACCCCTGGCGGGTCATCCCCGGCGACCTCAAGGAGGTCTGCCCTCCCACCCCCGGAAACAGGTGGGCCTACCCCCAGAGCCACCTGCTACGCCAGGAGATTCGCGAGCCTCTCCGCCTCGTCGAACCCGACGACAACGCCTACCAGGCGGCCTGCAACAGGTTCGAGTTCCTCGCCTCGATGATCGCCATCGACGCCGTCTCGGAGGAGTGGCGCCGTGAACCCTGGCCCGGCGAATTCCTCCTCGGAGACAACTGGGGCTACGAACAGGGCCTCGCCGGCGCCATCCAGCAGGAGATCACCCCGGCCTGGCCCCTCCTCCAGGCCGGCGCCTTCGGCGGCGACCCCGAACGCGCTACCGCGGCGTACAACCAGCTCGTGCAGTGGAAGCAACAGCACCACCGAGGCTTCTGATCCGTGGCCGGTCTCCAGAACGAACTGGAGACCGGCCACCGATCAGCCTCGTGCAGTACGCCGCAACCGTCGACGGGCGACCCGACCCCCGGGCCATCGCGCTCAGGCCGGTCGAGACGGCCAGCGCAGCCCGCCCGGGTCACATGCCTGAGTGGGCCGGTCGGCGGGGTCGGTGCGGGTCGGGGTCAGCCAGCGACGGTCTCGGCGTGCCGGTGGAGCGCGTCCAGGAGCGCGGCCTGGTGGTCGGTCAGCTTCCCAGCAGTGCGGGCCGCCGCCTGCTTGCGCAGCCAGGTGCCGGGCCGGAACGCCGGATCGTCGCCGGGGCCGGTGCGGTTGGCGGGGCCGTCGAGGGTGCCGCCGGCGGCGAGGTAGGCGAGCAGGCGGCGGTAGGAGCGGTTCCAGTCCGGACGGCCAGGAAGCACACAGACACGATCTGGGCCCACCCACGCACACTCTTCACCACCGCAGCGTCCCAGCACGCCCAGGCCAGACGCAGCAGAACGCCCGACCACCACCCCACCCGGGACCGACACGCACAACAACACCGAAACGGCCCCGGCGGGCCGACGTACCGGCCCGCCGCCGAACTCGCCTACACCGCCAACCTCGACGGCGCCCGGCTGCGGCTGCGCGCGTTCGTCGAACTCCACCGCCCCGACACCGGCACCGAACTCATCGCCAGGCAGCTCGCGGCCTGCGCCCGCCTGTGGGACCAAGCCGGGCCCCGGCGGCGCCGGGCGGGCCTGGGAGCGCCTGTGGAGGGCCTTCCCGCGGCTGCTGGTCGTCCTGGTCGGCACCACCGCCACCGAGACGCGCACCGCGGTGGCGGACCTGCGCCTGGCCTCCAGGAGCAGCCCGTCCTCGCCGACATGCTCGCCGCCGTCCCGGCCGGCGCCGCCCGCCTCGAAGACCTCCTGCAGCACGGCCCCGCCGCCCCCATCTGGCACCCGCTCGCCAGGACGGACCGGCGGGCACGCGGCTGGGCGGAGCTGTAGCCGGCAGGGTTGCGTTGCGAGCCGCAGCGGTGCCGACCGCTGACGGCCGACCAGGATGTGCGCCGCTCAGGTTCAGTCCTCGTCGTCGATGCCGAGGGCTTGGGCCACCCGGCGCATGGTTCGGGTGCCGGCCGCCTCCCGCGCGCACTCACGGACGGTGGGCACCGCGCCCGGCGGGGCCGCGTCCAGGTGCCTGCGCAGGACGTCTTCGGCGAGGGCCTGGATCTCGGCGTAGCTCTCGTGGTCGGCTTCGAGGAGCTCGGCGCACTCCTGGGCGCCGAGGCCGGGCGGGGGCTGGACGGCGCGCACCGCCAGCCGCTTGGCGACCTGCAGCAGGTCCAGGGCCCCGCCGATGCCGTCCATCGGCAGGTCGGCGATCCGCGCGCCGGTGAGGCCGGCGGCGTCCGCTCCTCCCGCGAGAACGGCCGCGAGTACGACGACGACCTGGCGCTGCTGCCCGGTGTCGGGCCAGGAGCGGATGCAGGCCAGCTCGTCGGCGGCGGACAGGCAGTACTCCCACGTCGTACGCGGCTGCGTCAGCTCTCGGCTCTCGGTCATCCCGGCGCGCTACCGCCCCTGTTGCCGCGCCCGCGTCCGAATCCGACGGGCCGTCAGGTCCCGGGCGGGGCCTGGTCCTCGGCGGCGCGCATCTGGGCGAGGAGGTCCGGGAGGTCGTCCGGGGTGAACGAGGGCTCGCTGTACATGACGCAGGCCGCCACGATCCGGGCGAGGTCGTCGACCGCGCCGCCGATGGCGGTGGCGGACCACGCGCGCAGGCTCTCGCCGAGCAGCGCCGCGTACCGGGCACCCGGGTCGGCGCGCACCGCGACAGGCTACCGAGAGCAGCGCAGCCCCGGCGAACCGAGCCACTGCCCCGCCGCGGCATCGGCCGTGCTGCGATCCAGGATCGCAGCGCTGTGACCTGGGCCGGTGAGTTTCGGCGACCGGAAATTCACCGGGTGTCACAGCGAACTCACCGGCCTGCGACTGCGAACTCACCGGGTAGTCGCAGCCGTCTGCAGCCCGGGTCGCAGTCGCAGACGGCTGCTCGTCGCAGGCCTGCGCCGCTGTCGCAGTGCACCGGCTCTGAGCTGCGATGGAAAGGTTGCGGCAGGCGAAACTCACCGGGCCGATGCCGAACTCACCGGCCCCGGGAACGGAAACTCACCGGCCCCGGGGCCGCCGGCGGCCGGCGCCTGGCCGCCGAGGAGAACCCGCCGGTCACCGAGATGCTCACCGTGGTCCCGGCCGGCGCCGCCCGCATCGAGGACCTGGTCCGGCGCGGACCGTCCGCCCCCATCTGGCACCCGCTCAGCAGCAGCGGACGGGCGTGCGGGTGGACCGAGCTGTGAGACTGAGCCTGACGGCAGGCGGGACAAGGCCTTTCCGGAGTCGATCAACCCGAGCAGGATGAACGGGTGACCTACAGATTTTTCAACGACGACCCGGTCGACGGCAGCGCGGACCTTCCCGACCTGCTCGGGCACAAGCGGTATGCCGACCATGCCGTCGGGCTTCTGCAGGATGTCAGGGATCAGAGTGAGTCCGGGGTTCTCGCCCTAATCGGTCCCTGGGGTTCTGGTAAGTCCTCGGTGCTCAAGATGGTGCTCCACCGGCTTGGGGAGCCGGAGCCGGCATCGTGGTCGGTAGCGGAACTCAACCCGTGGCTCTACTCCGACCTCGACAGCTTGACCGCGGCACTGTTCAGCGAGATCCGCGCCGCGCTGCCCAAGGACGACCGATGGTCGGTGGCCCGGGAGAAGATCAGGGACTTCGGCATCTCGATCAGCCCCCTTGGAAAGGTCGGCGGCCTGTTCGGGCTCGACGTCAGCGAGGTCGTCAAAAGCGTCGCCGACCGGGTCGGCGGAAACACGAGTGCCTCGGCGGCCAAGGAATCGGCTGCCGCAGCACTGCGGGAGGCGGATCGCCCCGTGCTGGTCGTGATGGATGACCTGGACCGTCTGACGCCTGACGAACTGCTGCTGGTCTTCAAACTGGTGCGCCTCGTCGGCAACCTGCCCAACGTCTACTACCTCATCAGCTTCGACGAGCGGACACTCCTCGACGTCCTCAGCCGCAGCGACCTCGTGGGCGGGTCGGAGCACCGGGCAAGCGAGTTCCTGGAAAAGATCGTGCAGGTCCGACTGGACCTGCCAGCCTTCCGTGAACACGACGCCATCAGGCTTGTTGAGGGCTGTCTGAACGCGATGCTCGAAAACCACCAGTTGTCGCTGACCAGGGCGGAGGAGCAGCGGTTCGGTCTGGCGTACGTCCACTATCTGCAGGACCGGCTGCTCACGCCGCGGGCAATCAAGCGTCTCTTCGGGCAGGCGGCAGCGTCGCTCGGGGATCTGGCGGGCGAGGTCGACCTCGTCGACTTCCTGCTCGTCACGTTCCTACGGACAAGCGAGCCCGGGGTCTACCGCCTTCTCCGCCGTCACCGGAACGAACTCACCGGCAGTGGCACAGCCCTCTTCGCGCAGCAGCGCCGGGAACGCGGCGAGCTGGCCGAGCTGTGGCGCACCCGGCTGAAGGACGCCGGCGTCGACCTCGGGCACCTTGATGGCGTTCTCGGCCTGCTGGCCACTCTCTTCCCGAGGCTCGCAAATCAGCTGGGCAGCGGTACCAGCGGTGAACCACCGCAGGCACGCCGGGGAATCGGCAGCGGCGACTACTTCGACCGGTACGTCGTCTTCGGGGTGCCAGACGACGACCTGTCGGAGGCCGTTTTCACGGCCGCTCTCGCACAGGTGGAATCCGCTGCTTCCGGTGTGGAGGCCGATGAGTTGTGGCTCAGGTTCCAGGACGACACGCATCGCATCGCCAGGCGCATCCAGCAGCGACTGCAAGCCGACGGACAGTTGCCGTCCCGGCAACTGCTGATCCGCATGGCCGGGCTGTTCGCATCGCTGACCGCCGCGAGAGAGGTGATTATCAGCCCCGAGTTCACAGTGGCCATCCTCGCGCAGAAGCTGTTCCAGACCCTTGCGGTCGGCGAGCGGGTGGAGGTCCTCGACCTGATGGCCGCCTCCGCGGCCGGTGCCGACCTGGCCGGCGTGGTCCTGTTCAAAGCCATCCAGCCTTCCGCCAACGAACCCGCCTTCGCGCAGGAGAGCGACGAGTGGTTCGCGGCAGCACGCACCGTGGTGCTGACCCGTCTGGAGCAACACCTCACAATGGCCGGCAGACGATCCGCCGATGAGCTCGGAGATCTGGACACTTCTCTCTTGTGGCGGTGGAGCCGCCTCGATCCCGCTGGCGCCCGAAGCTGGGTACGCCTGCGCCTGGACAACGGCACCTGGGACCTGCTGGCACTGCTCACCAAGCTCCTCAGCCCGCCCCGCACGCCCTGGTCCGCGGTCGACGCCTGCGAGTTGGAAGCGCTCGACGGCCTCATCGACCGCACCGAGGTGTACGCCCTCTACGACCGAACCGAGATCTCCGAAGACGACGACTCCGCGCCCGCGCAAGTCCTCCGCGCCCTTGGCCGCACCCGGCCAGCCGACACGCCGCAGAACGGCGATCCCGCCAGCGACACAACCGGCAGAGAGGGCGAACGCTGACAGCAGCGTTCCCCAGCGCCCGTTCGCGAGGACGAGCGCCAAGAGACCGGCCGTCTGGCCCAAGGCGCGCACCGAGTGGTTGCGCACCGGATCGCACCCTCGCACCCGGCCGCGGCCACTGCGCAGTCCGCGGTTGCGCAGGCCCTCGCAGTCGCACCCACCCGCTGCGCAGGCCGTCGCAGTCGCAGCGCCGCCGGTGCAGCGCGGGGCGCCGTGCTGCACCGCCGGAAGCAGGAGCGGATCCAGCGAGCAGCAGACCCTGGGTGCAGCAAGGGTGGCCTTGCTGCACCCGCTGCTGCCCGTGACCGGTCGGGCCCCGGGCCGGTTGCACCCGGCATGACGACCTCTCGGCCGCCGCTGCACTTCCCCGCCCCCGACGACGACATCCCCGACGACGAGGACCAGGCGCAGCGCGCAACCGAGCTGGCGGCGCTGCACCGGGCCGCCGACGCGGGCGAGGCGGCGGCCCGGTGGGTGCGGCAGTTGGCCGGCCGCCAGGGCGAGGAGCAGCCGCGGGATCATCCCGGGCAGCGACGGCCTGCTGACCGAGGAGCTGCGCCACACCCTGGCCGCCGACGTGGTGCTCGGCGCCTCGCACACCACCGGCACCCAGCCCGAGCTCCGGCCCGGCGAGCGGATTCCGCTGATCGCCGTCTGCGCGATCGCCGCAGGCCTCCCGGCCTGCGTGCTCGGCGACCTTGCCCGGGAGCTCGAGGTGCTGGCCGGCGAGATGGAGGCCGCCACCGCCGCCGGCCTTGCCGCCGCCGAGCTGGCGGCGGCCGGATGAGCCGGACCGCCCGGCGCGGGCTCGCCCCGGACGCCGCCGGGCGGGCGCTGTCCCACACCGTCCGCCCGCCCCGCAGCCGGTTGCCGTGGTCGCCCGCCGCCCTGGAGGCCGAGCTGCACACCGCGCTGGCCGCCTACGAGGAGCGGGCCGCCGCATGGCGGGAGGCGTTCGTGGACCTGGACGACGACGTCCTCGCCGAGGCCGCCGTCGAGGCCCGGGCGTTCGGTGCCGACCCGGCGGCCGCCGTCGACGAGCTGGTGCGCAGCCTGTTCGGGCAGTTGGCCGACTGGCAGCAGGCGATCGGCGAACTCGGCCGCGGCCTCACCGCGGCGATCCACGGCCGGCCGCTGCCCGACTGGACTGCCGACGCCGGCCGCACCGAGGACGTCCGCTGGCACCACGCCCGCCAGGCGCTGCTCGAGGCCGTCGCCCGCCACCACCACGGTGCCCTGCCCGCCGGGCCGGGCGACCGGCCGTGGTGATCACCACCGCCCGGCGCGCGCGGGAGAACGGGCCGGGTGACCAGCACCCAGCCGCGCGGCATAGGCTCCCTGATCCCCACCCGCACGCAGGCGACGCCCGGCGAGAAGGCAGCCGCCCAGCTCCTGCACCTGCGGGAGGCGACCGTTCCGGTGCCGGTCCTCGCCGCGGCCGCCGAGCTGATCGCCGCGCATCTGGAGGACCCGGACCCGGCCACCCGCGAAACCGCCGGCGCCGTCCACGCCCGCCTGCTCGCCGCCATCGAGGACGCCGCCCCCGGCCGGTAGCCGCCGAAGCGTCCCAGCCCTGTCCCAGCACTCCCGCTACATGCCCCCACCAGGAAAAACAGGGTGGGACAGTCCTAGGACAGTCCCAGATCCGTCCCAGCAAAACACCCGAAACGGACACCCTGAGACACAGGTAGGACAGACCCAACCCCGAAGCCGGGCGCCGTGCGAGGCGCAGCCCGGCCGGTCCCCGGGAAGCAGGGGGGTGTTCCCCGGGACCGGCCGGTGGGAGGGCGGCAACGCCGGGGCCGGGGTCCCGGCCGGCGATGGGCGGGAGGCTGCGGACGTACGCTGATGGCCGGGCCCTTCACGTCGACGAGCGTGAGGGGCCCGGCCATTTCCGGGGTGTTGCTGATGCTGGGTCAGGGTCCGGCGATCACCCAGGTCACGAAGATTGCGGCCATGCCAGGGTGGAATCTGGACACAACGCTGATGCGGTCGCCGGAGTCGGCGGCCGGGTCGGTGCGGGCGGTGTAGTCGTCGACTTCCGGGTCGTGCCGCCGGACACCGGGATTCCCAGCCGCGGCAACACTGCCAGGCGCTCGACCAACTTCTCGACCGCGTCGAGCTCGCCAACGCGCAGCTGGGCGAGAGCGGCTTCGGCGGCGTCGGACCGGGCGGCTCATGGCCCTGGGCTGTGCGCGCCAGCCGCCTGTGACGGGGCGCAGCGGCGGCTCTCGGCGGCCGGGGCGGCCAGCAGGGGGCGGGCCTGATCGGCCGTCAGCGGGCCGCACAGCGGCGCAGGCGCGCCGGGGTGGGGTTCAGGTGTCGGTGGAGGGGGCCGGGGCGGCGGTGCCGTGGCCGAGGCGGCGCCGACTGGTGGGCGCGAAAGGCGGCGCGGGGGCGGTGGCCGGGGTGTCCGGCAGCGGGTCGGCGATGCGCTCCGCGGGCAGCCGGCGCGGGTGCCCGTCCGGCTCGGGGACGGTGGAGTCCTGCAGGGCGAGGAAGCCGGGACCGAGCCGGCGGCGGGCAGTCATGGACCCCAGTCTGCGCCCGCCCCGACCCGCACCTTCATGTCCCAGGCTGTTTCGGTCCTGGCCCGCACCACCGCCACCTGGGCGAACGGGCTGGGACAGTCCCATGTCCCAGCCCGCTGTCCCACTTCCCTGCCACAGCGGCGGGGTTGACGGGGCGTTCGTCGTTCGACCTGGTGCCTGCTCAGTTCAGGTCGAAGTCGTCGACGTCGATGATCTCGCGCATCTCGCCCTCGTTCTGGGCGCGGGCGAGGGCGGCGGCCTGGTCGCCGGTGAGGTTGAGCGCCCCTGTGTGCGGCGGAACCACCGCACACAGGGACGAACCACTCAGCGCAGGGCGCTGTACACGGCCGCGGCCGCCTGGACAACGGTGGCCAGCGCACTGATCACCGGGACGTACACCAGCAGCCAGCGGCAGACGCCCAACCCGCGGGCGGAGACGGGACGATCGAACGGACCCTCGACAGAACGGCGCACGACAACTCCTCCAGGAACACGACCTCGCGGCCCAGTTGGGTGCAGAGAGGGTTACTGAGCGCTGCCGAGGATCCGTTTGCCTTCCCAGGTAAAAACTGCGCACCGCCAGGCCCCAAGCGCCCGGCACCGAGGGTGACGACCCGTCACGAATTCGAGGGGGGTGGCGTCGTGGGTGACGCCCAATATCCAGAGCCCTCACCAGAACCCGGTCGAGACGCTTCCGAACGGCCGTAGGCCAGGTGCGGGTGGCTTCGCGCGTGCGCGCGAAGCCCCACCCGGCCGAATCGGCTCCGCCACTCGAACACCAAGGCTCTGAATCGCCTACTGCAGACCGATCTTCGACTCGGACAGAGTCGACGAGTCGGGAGGTGGACTGAGGCCGCCAGAGGGGCCGTCAAAGGCCTTCTCGGACCGCCATACAGGCTTCATCGATGAAGCCACCGGGTGCGGTGCCCCGGGGCTGACGAAGTACTCGCCGTCCCCGCCCGACCCGAGGCGGCGCTCGGCCCAGGTCGAAGTCGCCGACGCAACACCGCATAGCCGCCCCGCCGTTGATGCACTCCGCAAAGACATCGCCGACGATCTCGCGCACCTCGCCCTCGCCTCCGGGCGGCGGGCCAGGGCGGCACCCGCACGGTGCGCAGCGGGGCCGCAGGCAGCCGTCCAGGGCCTCCTGTCGTGTGCCCCGCGGCCGGGGCCCGCGGGGCACACGGTTCCGGCAGCGCGGCGCGCCAGGATTCCGGTTCGAGGCCGGCAGACCGCAGCGCCTCGTTCCTGGACGCGCGCAGTTCCTGGGGCGTCCTGGCGGATTCTTTGCGGTCGCGCAGAGCAGTGTCCTTGGCGAGCCCGTACGCCCGTGCCGCATCCTCGGCATGTCCTGGCCCTTTCCAGACCCCGACTCCAGACGCTTCCCCGACGGCTGGAGGCCAGGTGGCAGGTGGCTTCGCGTGTGCGCGCGAGGCACCGCTCGAACGGGAGCGAAGGTGCCGTTGCCCGACCGGGCCGGCATCGCCGCGGCGGTCGAGGCCTCCTCGTAAGCCGAAGTCGGGTGTCGCACACATGGACGTCAGGAGTCCTTGGCCGGGCGAGGATGTCGGCAAACGTGCCGGACTGTCGCCGGTTTGCTACCCATTCGACTGCAGGCAGAGATCGGCGAATTGGGCGCTTTACAGGGATTATGGCGATATCTCTTGACCATCGCGGGAACGACGGATTTACCCCGAGCGTCGGCGGATCGTCGAGACAATTTGGCGGTCGTGGATGGTTTGACTGCAATGGTTCGGTTCACCCGATTTGATGGGTGCCGTGCAATTGATCGTTGCACCTTCATCGTTATTTGCTGGCACCGGGGTGCGAAGCCGTGGAAGGATGATGACGGGACCGGGGGGAAGCAGACCTGCGCCCAGTCGTTGCTTTGCAGGCAAATTTTGGCTGGAGGATTTCATGCTCAAGCGTCAGCTTTCTCGCATGGTGGTCGTGGGTGGCGTGGCCCTGGCGGCGGTGTGCGGCAGCCTTGCCACCGCGGAGGCGTCCACGTCCGCTCCCTACATCGGATACGGATACTCCACCAGCGGCTCCGGCGTGTGGTGCGTCCAGCACGAGTTGAACCATGCAATCGGCGCGGGGCTGTCGGAAGACGGCCAGTTCGGGCCCGCGACCTACAATGCGCTGGTCTCTTTTCAGGCGCGGCGCGGTCTGCAGGCCGACGGAGTCGTCGGCCCGCAGACCGGAAGTGCACTCATCGGTGCGGGCGATCCCTACTACGGCGGCTACTGCTACTCGTACATTCGCACCAGCAGCTGATCCCGGTTCGGCCGGCTGATCTCACGGATCCATTGGGCGGCAGCGACCGATGATTCGATCCGGGGGAAACTAAGCGCTCGGCCGGGGAATTCCCGGCCGAGCGTTCTGTATATTCGCCGCCGCGTCACGCGAGCGGGACCTACAGGTCCTCGGATCGAACTCACCGAGCCGTTCCTGTAGCCCTGCGAACCCGGTCCCCCTGCAGGTCGCACCGGGAATGAGCCGAACATGGACGAGGAGACGGCCGCGGGCCAGATCTGGCATCGTGCACGCGAGGCCCCCGATCAGGCCGGCGCCGCCACTCGAACACCTGCAACCAGCTTTCGTCACCACCACCAAGACCGGCTCCCGCCCGGCCCAGGGCCTTACACCCCACGGCTCGTTAACCAGCCCGGGTTACCTACTGCGACAACCCCAACGGACAGGAGCCGCCCCGTGACCAAGCCCCGCCTCACCCTCGAAGAACACCTCGAACTCGGATCCGTCCTCACCGGCATCCGCAACGAACTCCTCCACCGAGGCATCGACCTCGCAAACGCCTATCCCCGCAGCGGCCCCGAAGGTGCCGCGTACCGCGCACTCAAGCAGGCCATGGACCGCATCGAAGCAGCCCGCAACACCCTCGACAACCTCGTCCACAGCGAATACCCCGAGGACGCCCAGCCTGCGATCTACTACGCCGGCGAGCATGCAGCCACAATCGCCATTCCACACTCCCGCAAGAGTCGCTGACACAACTGTGCCCCGCCGTGCTGCTCACGGCGGGGCACCCGCACTTTGCGGTGATCGGTGGCCGGACGGGCCTTGTTGCCCAAGGCCGAACTTCCCAATCGAGCCGGCGGCCGCCGTCGACGACCTGGTACGGCCTGCTTGGGCAACTGGTTGCCTGTCAGCGGTCGCTCGGCGAACTCAACCCCCCGCTCACCACGGCGATCCACGGCGGGGCTTCTGACACCCCATGCGGTTGGGGCGCCAGAACCTCTAAACAGCGACGAGGTTGGGGCGCCCGGTGGAGCGGGGCGGCTGCTTCCGGTAGAGCGGGGCCGCGATGTCCGGGAGCCGACCCTCGCGGACGTCGAGTGCCGCTTCGCGGAGCGCGCTCTCCATCTGAGGTTGGGAGCTGTACTTGGCAATGAAGGGATGCAGGCGGTAGTTGTGGCCGCGGCCGTCGCCGCTGCGGATGACGAGGTGCCGGTCGACGAGGCACTTCATGCCCCGGCTGACGGCGGATTCGGCGAGGCCGAGTCGTTCGGCCATCTCGACCTGGCTGTGTCGGACTTCTCCGCCGGGCTGCTGCAGTTCGGACATGATGCCGAGTACGGCGATCGCGGAGGGTGTCAGCTTCAGGCGGGGGATCATGCCGAGCACGCCGGAGGGGGTGATCTCCATGGGGGTCCTCCTCAGCTTTCGCGGGCGAAGTCGTCGGGCCCGATCGTATCGGGGAACTCGGAGGCGAGCTTCTCTGCCCGGACCAGGGCGAGGACGCCGTTCTGCTCGTCGCCGTTGCCGCGGAAGCACAGGCGGGGATTGACGTCGTACTGGCCACGCTTCTTGTGCCGGCGGATGTAGTTGAGTTCGCAGAGCCTGCCGATGGCGGAGTTGACGCTGCTGCGGGCGACGCCGAGTTCGTTCGCCATCTCGACCTGGGTCTGGTTGATCTGGCCGCGGTTCTGCGAGCCCATCATGTGGAGCAGGACGGCGACTTCGACCGGGCTGAGGCGGTGCGCGACGATGCACCTGGCCAGGACCTTGGCGAGGAACCAGTTGCTGGTCAGGGAGTAGCCCATGGAGCCGGCCATGTCGTGGGCGGCGCGGCGGGGGCGGAATTTGACGGTGACTTCGTCGACGGCGGGGGCGGCGGGCTGCGTGGCAAGGTCCATCGCGAGCTGTTCGCCGAAGCGGTCGAGCAGGCTGACGAGCTCGGGCTCGGCTGCGGATCGGACGGGCCGAGGCTTGGGTGTTGCGCCGGCGGGACCGGTCCGTCGTTCTGCTCGCACGGTGCCTCCTGGGACGGATTGTCGGCATGACACTAGCGGAACTTGCGGGCGGCTCGAAGTTTTGATGCGGCGAGTCGCAACTCTTGTTCACGGGACGCGACACCGGGCCCTGGCGGGTGTGGGCGGGGCCAGCCGGGTCGGTGGCTTTCTTGCGTGTGGCCGCAAGTTTTGCCGTCGATCGTTTCTGGCGTACAGCCAGGCTTTCCGGTGGCCTCGAAGTTGGCGTCGACCGCAAGAAGACTTGCCGATAGTCGCAAGTTTCTGTAGCGAACCGCAGACATTTGAACCGCAAGTGTCCTGGATCCGGGACACTCCGCCTCCGAGCGCGCCGGACGCGGCACATGCCCACCCTGTGGAAAACTTTCAGCTGCCCGCAACTCTGATGCGCTGCTGTCCCCACCCGCGGGGCACTTCGAGCACCTCAGTGTCTGGTAGGACCAGACATTGGCCTCTACAAACCAGCAGGTCAGAACCCATTTATCGCCTGCGGCCTCTTACTAAAGAGGCAAGGTTGCCGCGGACCCCGACTACTGCGGGTGTCACGCCAGCCACGGAGCAGCGCAGATTCATCGACCAACGGTCACCAGCCGCAGGAACCACACTGCTTCATGGACTCTGCTTCACACCGGAGTTGATCGGCAGCAACCACAGCCGGGTCACCCCCGCTGACCCGCACTTAGCTCGAACCCCGCCATCAGTCTGCAGGTGGCGACCCGGGTACCACCCTGCTCTGGGTTGTGAGCTCAGCTCGTCCCGAACCGGTACACCCTCATGGTCAGGACCACCGGGGCGGCATGGAACGATCCGCAGTTCGGCTGCGTCAGCTCCGGCGGAGGGGCCACCCCGGAATCCTGTTGGTCCCATGGAGAGACCGATGCTCCTCCGCTTAGAAGCTGGAGCGGGCCGGGATCGGAAGGGTAGCTGCTGCCCCTGCTAGGCATCAGGTGAGAGCGGGAGTTCGCGGGCCAGGACGTCATCCCGAGCACGTGGACCTGCTTGCCAGTCGAGGCGTGCGGCGAGACCCCTACCGGCAGACCGTGCTCAGGCGCCCGTCGTATCCGGCGCATGCATGTAGCGGCCGATGGTGGCCACTGCCGGGCGCGGTTGCAGCCCCTGACCGGGTCGGCAGCATTCCGTCAGGGCCGGCGTCGGCAGGAAGACCGGTCGGCATCGGGAGCACCAAGGGCTGGTTTTCCGGACTCTAGTGCTGTGACCGGAAACGTTCACCGGTTGTGAGCTGGGCGGTGGGGTCGGTCGAAATCCGAACGCTGACCAACCAGGAGGGTGGGCAGCCACAACGGATTGCGTGTCGGGCAGGACCGCTGGTGGGGCAGCTCAGTCGAAGCTGTCCTCCCAGGCCGGTAGCCATTCGGTGGAGACTTCCTCTGCCAGAGCACCCCGCAGCCACTCGACGCAGGTCAACTCGTAGTCGATCCACTCGCCGTGGATGCGTACCCACGCGGAGACCGTCCATCTTCCGTCCGGCCGGGGCACGAGAAACAGCTGGTCGGAGTACGGAGTGTGTCCCCAGTGCAGCATCCCTCCCTTGCTGGGCAGGATCGGGTGGGGAATGGACGGGCTGGCCTCCAAGGTCTTTCGCATGCTCTCCGGATGGCCGTCGCGGAAGGTCCTGGGACCGAAGATTACGAGGTAGCCCGCGATCGAGTCGTCTCCGTAGGCGAGGGTGAGATCCTTGAAGTCCTGGGGCAGCTGCAGCCCCCACTTCTGCTCCAGGTCCTCGTAGGTGTCCTCCTCGTCCAGCGGAGCCGCCTCACCCAGAAATACCGCGATCGGTGACAAGTCGGTCATCGACAACTCCTTCCCTCGGCTGCTGCACGTGCCGAAGCGTAGAGGTGCGCTGTGACGATCACTGCTCCGGTGGGCTGCTGGTGCCGGAGTCGGAGGGGGTCTTCTGCTTTTGCGGGATGCGGTCTCCAGTGCCCGCTGTTCAGCGTCCAGCCGGCGATCGGGAGCGTTCGTCAGGCCGGTGGGTGGTCAGGCTGCTCGCGTGAGGGGGCGTCCGCCGTAGCGGATTCCCTTTTCGCTGCGGACCCGGGCGCGTTCTCGGCGTTGGGCCTGGAGGAGGTCGGGGTCGCGGGTGTGGGTGTTGCGCCAGCGCAGGTAGGCGTGCAGTGCGCGGGTCTGGACGGTGTGGTTGGGGTGGTGGGAGTTGGCGATGGTGAACTGCCGCAGTGGTCCGAAGTTCGCTTCGATGGGGTTGGCCCAAGACGTGTAGGTCGGAGTGAAGCACAGTTCGACCCGGTTGCGGTGGGCCCATTGGCGGATGTGCCAGTTCTTGTGGGCGGACAGGTTGTCCAGGATCACGTAGACGCCCGCCGTCCGGGCGGGCCTTGCGGATGGAGCGCAGCGCGGCCCAGGTGTGGTCGATGCCCTTGCGGCGGTGGTTGACGCTCCAGAGGGTGTCGTCGCCGACCGAGTAGCAGCCGTGGAAGTAGGTGATCCCGTGGGTGCGTCGGTAGGTCGCCGGCAGGCGGTTCGGTCGGCCTTTCGGCATCCAGCCGGATCCGGCGGTTGGGCGGATGCCGAGCGGTCCGAACTCGTCGAAGGCGAATACCCGGTCCGGGAAGTGTTCGAGGACGTGCTCGACGCGGTCGAGCTTGGCGTCGAAGTCGGGGTCGTTGGAGTCCTTCCGGGTCTTGGTGCGTTGGAAGGTAATCCCGCGGTGGGCCAGCAGGGTGCGCAGGGCCTCGCGGCCGAGCCGTATGACCCGGCCGTGGACGCGGCGGAGGTACCAGTTTGCGGATCGACCAGCGGGTGAAGGGCTGGCCGAGCGCGGTCGGACGGGTGGTGGCCGTCTGCGCGACGAAGTCCTCGTCGTCAGTACCGAGATGGCGGGGACGACCTCCCGCCCATCGAGGGTCCAGGCTGGCCATGCCCGTCTCGTTGAAGCGGTGGACGACGTCGCGGACGGTGTCCTCGTCCGCCTGGACCAGCCGCGCGATCATCGGGACCGTGTTCCCGCCGGCCGACGCCAGCACGATCATCGCCCTCCGGAAGCGCACCGCGCTGGTCGTCCCACGACGCACGATGCGTTGCAGCCTGCGGCCCTCGTCCTCGGACAGCCCGCGGACCCTGACCAGTTCTGCCACCGAACCTCCGAACACCGGTTGGATGTTCGAACCATTCAACCGGCGCCAGACACTCCGAAGCCAACCCACCGAACCGGTGAACGTTTCCGATCACAGCACTAGGTCTTGACTCGCATGATCACTGGTGCAGACTCCATGCCATGTCTGACTCCCTCCTGCTCGCCTTGGTGGCCGTCGCCGGCCCACTGGCCGGCGTCGCACTCAACTCGTTCACCAGCTCCCGAACCGAGCGCCTGAAGATCGAGGCCACCCAGCAGGAAGCCGCGCGACAGCAGGACACCGCCGACCGCGCCAGGGCCAGCGAGCGCCGCGTGGAACACCTGCGCTGGCGACGAGACCGACGCCAGGCCGCCTACTCAGCGTTCCTGCACTCCCTTGGCGAGATAACCCAGCTCTGCAAGGACGGCATGGTCCTCTACGCCAACGGCATCCCGGACCGCGACCGCGCAGAGGACGTGCGGACCGCCATCACCGCGGCGCTCAAGGACAGCAACAGCAGACTCGCGACCGTCCGGTTGGAGGGACCCCGCCCGCTGGCCGAAGCCGCGGTCATGTTCCACGTGAGCGTCTCGTTCCACGGGCAGTGGACTCGAGACCGCCTCACTGACGGTCAGACAGCCCGCAGCCACATGAGCGAGCACGTCGAGTTTCTGGGCCAGGCGACAGTCCCGGAGGCGAAGTTCTTGGAGGAAGCGGAGAAGGCGCTCGCGGAGCTCATGGACGTGAACTGACCGGGGCGAGCCCGCGTACCTGCGCCCGGCGCGGCCGTGATGCCGATCAGAGGGCTTCTAGACGTCCTCGCGGTCCGTTTCATCCAGCTTGAACGCTTTACGGACGAGAACTCTGAGACCCTCGCCGGTTTCGCTCAGCACAGGGTTAATCACACGGGCGAATATTTGGCTGCCCGCGTACGTAAAAGCCAGGGTCCACACCGACACTCCACCCGTCGCAAAACCGATTGCCGGCGACACGAGGAAGACATGATGAGCACCAGATCCGCAGACCTTCCGAAGTGACTCCCATCCACTGGGCGGAGAGCCGAACGTCGGGACCATCACCTCGTCCTTGTAGAGGATCAGGTCTTCCAGTTGTTTCGATGAGCCATCGGCAACGGATAGGAATTCTTCCAGCGCCACCCTCGCGTCGCCCCCGTAATACACGGGAGCGGAAATTTTCCCTTTGCGCATCAGATGCGCCTGCCCGCCCGCCTCCACTGGGCTGATAGACGATGAAGATGAATTTATCGCATCCAGCTCGTCCGGCGTCATTCCCGGATGGATGGCTGCAACCCACAGGGCGGTTTGCGGTGCAGCATATTCGCCTCCCGACTCAATCTCGTATGTCATGGTCGCGAACTGACCAATCACTTCGCAGTGCCCGCCCATGGGTGATCTCCGATCACGCGGAACCTAGTCGGGTGCTCTTCCAGACTGCCCGCAGGTAGCCGCATCGGCGAATCGCCCGGCCGTTGCGCCGCCCTCGGCAGGACTCCCTAGACGGGCACCTCCATGGAACCGGAGAAGGGGGCGCAGACCCCACAGGCATAGATCCAGCCGGCCCGCCGAGAGTGCTTCCGGCGGGCCGGACCGACTACTCCTCGGTGTCGCTGGCCTCCGCCGGCTTCCGGGCCAGGCAGGACGGGCAGGTCGAGCAAGGCGGGCACGTCGGCCAGCCGTCGGTGGGCGACACGACTCCGCCGTGCAGGTAGAAGTTCTCGGTCAGGACATCGTGATCGCAGGTCCCGCAGTGCATGGGGTTTCTCCTCGCTGGCCCGGCCGCATGCCGGCGCCTCACCCCTTCGGCTTGAACTACGGCCTCTTACATCATGGCGAGCGCGTGATCTGCGTCACCCTGCCGCCCGGCTCCGGCGCTCGACCGCCTGCCATGGCCCCGCGTACACCCCCTTGCGGCACCGTCTCCGGGCCGCTCTGCACCGCATAGGCGCCGCAACCAACTACCAACAAACGCCGCAGTAGGCCGCCAGTCGCACCACCCGGAGGCCGCCATCCGGCCCCAAACCGGGCCGGATTTCACGGCGCGCCGGACCATCGATATCGCACCGGCAGGCCCGGAGCACCAGAACAGCGCCGCCGAGCGCACAGAAGGCGCACTATCGGCGCGCAAGGAAATCCAATCGTCCGCCCTCTGCTCCCGAATCCCATCGCGCTGCATTCGTAGGCTGACCTCATCCTTTGGCTGGTCAGCAACCGCAGGAGTCGCCCACTCCTAGCGAACCCCACACACCAGGCCACTCAGTAGTGGTACATATGAACGGCCATCGGCGCGACTCCCAATCGCACCGGCATTTTCCGCGCCATCCTTCGAGTGGTCTGGAGAACAAATGAAGCGCATAGCTCCGATTCTTTGTGTTCTGGCCATGGCGGCTTCGTCCGCCCTGGGACTGTCGACGACCGCGAGTGCAACAACGACGCAGTCGATGCTCGACGCGAGCACCATCACGATCAGCGGTGCCGACAACGGCGACCCCTTCACCACCCGGCCGGTAGCCGTTCCGGCCGGCGGCGGCCTCGGGGTATACGGAAAGAACACCTCGTCCAATATCGTGGCGTTCACCCGACTCAACTTTCGGATAATCCGCGATGACAACAAAGATGTCACCGATCAATTCGTCACCGACTACCTCAACGAGGGCAACGTAATCAATCAGCGTGTCACCGTCTCGGCCGCCCACCGCTACCACGTCCGGGTGACGTGCCAATTTGTCATCGCGGAACCCTGGACGACCTGCAACGGAACCTTCACCGTCAGCGCGTGGGGTTAGATTCACGGACACTGAGCCCACGAACCACGCACTGATGCCGCGTCCTTGATGCGGCCGCGGTGGCCCGTCTGCCCGATGCTGGGGGTAGACGGGCCACTGAGGAGGCGCGGGAGCGGAATCCCTACCTTCTTCCGCCACGGGCCGGCACGACCGAGACTTCGAAAGCTGGCTGGTCGCCCGTCAGCTGGACGAAGTGCCGTGACGGCTAGTATTTGGTCCACGACTGCTGGTTCTGGGCCGGGTCACTCCACTTGTTCCTGGAGGACCCACCGTGGACCCGTTCGAGTTCCCCTCCGACTTCGCCGCGCTGCCCGACGACGAGCTCGGCGCGCTCCTGGATGCGGCCGTCGCCGCTTTCGATGCCTGCTCCGCCAGCACCAGCATCAGCCAGGACGACCTGGTCGAGATGCGCGCCATCGCGGCGGGCGTCGCCGACATCCGCGCCGAGCAGACCCGCCGCCAGGAAAGACGGGCCCTTTCCCCCGCACCTGTCAGGGACACGGACCGTCAGGACCCGGATCACCACCTACTGGCTCAACCTTGGCTCTTCCTGGCAGACACTCCCTTCCGCGTCACCTGATCACGTGGCTCCCGTTCTCACCGCCGATCATGGAGCTGCACTGCTGTCCATATCCCTCACAAGCGGACCAATGCGGCTCTCAAATCCACCGCCCAAGTGGCTCCCGATCGCGGTTCTGGTTCAACTTCTGTGGCCCCGGTCGCGGTGAGTGACCGGCTTCGCCGCTGTATCGAGCATGTCAGCTACCAGATCTGTACACCGCCGCCGATCTGCGACGCTCGCTGGGCGGCGTCGCGGATGTTGTTCAGACGATCCGCGATCTCGCCGGTGCGCTGGTCGATGGGCTTGGGTGAGTCCATGCGAGCGGCGATGGACTCGATGTTGTTCTGGAGAAGGAGGACTTCGTCGATGAACTCCGGAACGTTTTCCGGGGCAACGCGGAGGTCGCTACCAGCCAGTTGAGGGAAGAACCGCGCCCCGAGCGCACGGACGGTCTCCGATCCCCAGACCGTAGTACGCCAGCTCTCGAAGCCGGCAAGATCCGACGACCCTTCGGGGACGTCGAGGAAGCGGGACTCGCCGCTCTCGTCTGCGGTGAACACATCGACCAACAAGCTCATGCGCGAAGTCGACCATGTCCTTGCCCAGGCGGTCCACGTGTTTCCGCTTCGGCCACATGAGACCGGCGTAGGCATGGTCATGAGGCGAGCAGAACCCGCTTCCTCAGGAGCGCGAAGCCGGCGCGTCCGTACATCTGCCGCTTGAGCATCTTGATCCGGTTGACGGTTCCTTCAACGGGGCCGGAGTTCCAGTGGGTTGTCAGTCCGGCGTGGACGGCGTCGTAGTCGCTGTTCAGACCGATGGCGAAGGTGCTGATGCCGGGCAAGCCCGAGGTCATGGCGTCGGTGATCCACTCGGCGAGGCGTTCGCCTTCGAGGCGGGTGAGCATCTCGGCGAAGGAGGTGACCAGGCCGGAGGCGGTGTCGAGTTCGGGGCAGTGGGCGAGGAGCGTCTTGCGCTGGACCTCCTCGTCGGGGGTGAGCCCGGCGGGGTGGCGGGTCAGCCAGCCGGTGGCCTGCCGTATCGAGGGCGGCGGAGGGGGCGGCGGTGCGCTGTCCGGCGCGGTGAGGGCCTGGCACTTCCATTGGGCGAGGAGTGTGCGGCCGCCCCGGTATCCCCGGGCGGTGATCTCCTCGAACAGCTCGCGGCCGGTGATCTTGCCGCCGGTCTCCTCCCAGCGCCCGGCTAGGTAGGGCTTGAACGGGTCGAGCTTGCTCGACCGGGGGCTGCGGTCCTTCATCATGTCCTGCCAGCGCGCGGCGTGTGCGTACCGGCGGACGGTGTTGCGGCCCCAGCCGAGGTGGCGGGCGACCTCGCGCATGCTCATCCCGCGGTCCAGCAGGTCGTGGACCAGGGCGTGGTGGACACTGCGACGGTCCGCCATCCGCCCGGTGGGACCGGTCGGCTCCTCCGTCTCATCCTTGTCGTCGGAGCCGGGCCGGTCGGGGAGCGGGGTCTCCCACCGCGGTTCGGGTTCCGGCTCGACCACCGGGAGGCTGTGCAGGCAGGAGCGGTGGTCGAGGACGGTGCGTTCGACGGCCCGGGTGAGGTTGTGCTAGCGGTCGGCGACCTGCTTGGCCTGGGGCGCCGCGGTGTCGGCGGCCTCCGCGTAGGCGCTGGCCCGGTCGCGGCAAATCACACTGACCGGGGGCGGCTGGCGAGCCACGGGCCGAGCGTGGCCGCGTCCCTTTCCGGGAGCAGGTCCAGGACCCGATGGGTGCAGGCGTCGATGATCACCGTGCCGTAGACGTGGCCCTTGCGCAGCGCGAAGTCGTCCACCCCGACCGCGGTCGGGGCGCCGACAGGCCGGTCCGGCAGCTCCATCACCCGCCGCAACAGCGTGCTGCGGCTCCCGCGCAGGCCCAGCAGCCCGGTCATCCGCTCCCCGGCCCGGCCCGCCAGAGCGAGCCCGATCGCGGCCAGCGAAGACCGCAGCCGCTCGGTGCTCTGCCCGTGACGGCGCGTCAGGCCCTCGATCTGCTCGACGAACGTCCGCCGCGGGTACGACCGGTCCGGGCAGGCGAACCGGCGCACCCGAAGCACGAGCACCACCCGCCGTCCCGCGCTCGGCAGGTCGGCCGGGAACCGCAGGTAGGAGCCGTGCACACGGCTCGACCGGGCCCCGCAGCCCGGGCAGTCCGCACCGTCGACGGTCGACCGCGCCTCCACCCGCACCACGGAGCCGGCCGCCTCCACCCGGACAACCGCCACCTCCGACACCGACGGAAACAGCAACTCCCTGAACAGGGACCACGATTGCGTCACGACCCTCGACTGTCAGCCACCCGGAAGCCAGGCCGACGACTTTCAGTCGATCTACGAACCCGGCGACAGACGCTGTTGCGTCACGGACCGTCACCGGTCACACAAGCTGAGCCAGAACCCCGATCGCCCCGCCGAAAACAGACGAGCCGAGCGGCTTCAGCTGGCGCGACTTCCGCGACCTCATCATCCGTGCCCACATCCAGCTTGGCGCCCCGATCGTGCTCGTGTGGGACAACCTCCGCCTGCACCTGACTGCCGGCATGCGGGACTTCATCGCCGCGAACGCCGGCTGGCTCACGGTGTTCCAGCTGCCCACCTACGCCCCGGACCTGAACCCGACCGAGGGCATCTGGTCGCTGGTCAAGCGCGACATCGGCAACCTCGCCGCCGCCGATCTCGGCCAGATCACCCGAGCCGTGAAGCGCAAGCTCAAGAAGATCCAGTACCGCCCCGACCTTGTCGACGGCTGCTTCATCGGAACTGGCCTGAGCTACGACCTGACTCGCTGACGATCCCCGGCCGTTATGCCCGGCGTCGGCGGCCGCGACCGTGGCAGCATCGCCGCCATGTCTTTGCTGACCTGGGACCACGACGGTGATCTGTACTGCGCTCTCACCACCGAGACCGGAACGGGCGAGGGCCGGACCACCCACTTCGAACTCAGCGAGGCCCGCATCGTCGCGATCGGGTCCCCCACCGTGCCTGCTTCACCCGCTCCCGGGCCAACAGCCGTGACGGTGGTCGTCTACGCCCCCGACGAGGAGAAGCCCGCAGAGGTCTACTTTGACGGGACGCAGACGCTGCCGTTCGCTGTCCTGCAGCACTTCGTGGCAACTGTCGCCGCACAGCTGCCTGGCACCGGCTCGTAAAGCAGCGGCTCTGGAGGCGCGGCAAGGCACTACACCGACTTCACGAGTTCAAGTTCAGTACCTTCCACGCCGCCGTCGTTTCCCCCGGGGTGAAACGGGAGGGTCGCCACGCCGCGGCACCACGTGGCCCCATCGCAGGGGGTATCGGCAGTTGCGCATCCCGGGCATGACGCACCGGTGGGACAGTGGCCCAACCACGAACAGCGCGAGGTGTTCGGGTCGGGGTGTCAGTACGTGCCGGTGATCCAGGCGTAGTCGTCGGGGTTGCGCATCTGGGTCAGGACGGTGCGCAGTCCGTCCCCTCGGGCGGCGTCGAAGAGCCAGGGGACGGGGTCGAGGACGGCTACGAGGCGGTCGGTGGCTTCGGTGTCGAGGAGGGTGTCGAGTTCGGCGGGGAGGGGGTCGTCGACGAGGCAGAGCCAGGCGAGGGCCGCGCTCATCCGGACTTCGGCCGGCCGGGCGGGGTCCCGCCACCAGGTGAGGGTGCGGGCGATCGTCGCGGTGTCGCGTTCCTCCCACGCCAGTTCGCCGATCCCCAGGACCAGGCTCGCGCGCGTCACCGGGTCGGCCTCGGCGTCCAGGCGCGCGTGCAGCGCGGCCGCGGCACGGTCGCGCGCGGGGGCGGCCGCGGCCGAGACGGCGTAGGCGGTGCCGGTCCGGACGGCCGGGTCGGGGTGGTCGAGCAGGGGCAGCAGCAGGTCCGTGTCCGTGGTGAGGGCCTGCCGTGCGGCCTGGACGGACCAGTTGGCCACGTATCCGCTGGGTTCGAAGAGCAGGCCGTCGGCGAGGGGGCTGGTGCGCAGGAGCCCGCCGCGGGTGCCGTCCCCGAGGTGGGGACGGCGGGCGAGGGCCCCGACCAGTCCGACAAGGCGGGGGTGGGGACGGCTTGTGGCGATGCGGACGAGGAACGGGAGAGCGAGCGCTCCGACGGCGTTGGGGGTGCCCTGGTGGCAGAGCGTGTCCGACAGAATGTCCAGCTCGCGATCGGCCCTCTCGGCGTCGCCGTGCCGGATCCGCTGCAGTCTCTCCGGCACGTCGCTGCCGGGGCCGAACGCGTGGTGGAACTTCTCCCACGGCGCCGCATCCAAGTACAGGCCGTCCCGGGCGCCGGCAGTCATCGCCGCCACGACCACCCGCACGTCCTCGGGTGTGCCGGCGTGGAATTCGAGCCCGCCCTCCTCGTAGATCTTCGGGACACCGGCCCCGCCCTGCCAGCTCACTGGGGGTCAGGCCTTCGGGAGCCGGTCGGCGACCAGGGCGGCGAACTCGTCGGGAGCGAGGACGCGGATGCCGAGCTCCTCGGCCTTGGCGCGCTTGGAGCCGGCCTTCTCACCGGCGACCAGCAGCGTGGTGCGCTTGGAGACGGAGGAGGACGCCTTCCCGCCGGCCCGCTCGATCAGCTCGTTCATCTCGTTGCGGGACAGCGCGGCAAGGACGCCGGTCATGGAGCCGGTGACCACGACCGCCTCACCGGCCAGCGGGCCGCCCACCTCCGCCGGAGCGCCGGTACCGGCCGTCGCGACGGTGGGGCGCTGAGGCTCGCTGACCTGGATGCCGACCTGCTGGGCGGCCAGCTTGTCGAGGAGCGGGGCGAGTTCGAGGAGCTCGGCGGCCACCACACGGGCCTTCTCGGCGCCGATGCCGGGAACCTCGGCCAGGGCCTCGGCGCCGGCGGCGCGGATCGCGGCCATCGAACCGAAGTGCGCGGCGATCCGGCGGGACATGGTACGGCCGGTGCCCCGCACGCCCAAGGCGCAGAAGACCCGGCCCAGGGGCTGGCGGCGGGCGGTGGCGATCGCGGCGAGCAGGTTGTCGGCGCTCGTGTCGCCCATCCGCTCCAGGGTGAGCAGCTGTTCCTTGGTGAGGGTGAAGATGTCGGCGATGTCGGCGACGAGGCCGGCTTCGACGAGCTGGACGGCGCGGGTGTGGCCGAGGCCCTCGATGTCGAGCTGGTCGCGGCCGGCGGCGTAGACGACGGAGGCGACGGCCTGGCAGTTGCGGCCGCGTACGCAGCGCCAGCGCTGCTCGGAGCGGTCGACCTCGTCGCCGCAGCGCGGGCAGGTCTCGGGGAAGAGGATCGGCGTCTCGGCGCCGGTGCGCCGGTCGACCAGCGGGGCCTCCACCCGCGGGATCACGTCCCCCGCGCGGTGGACGAATACCTGGTCGCCGAGCATCAGGCCGCGGCGGGTGATGTCGGCCGGGTTGTGCAGCGTGGCGTAGGTGACGGTGACGCCGTCGATCACCACCGGCTCCAGGACGGCGCGCGGCGCGATGATGCCGGTGCGGCCCACGGCCCACTCCACCTCCAGCAGCCGCGTCACCTTGTGCTCGGCCGCCAACTTCCGCGCAACCGCCCACCTGGGCGCCCGCGAGCCGTTGCCCGCGTCCTGCTGGTCGGCGGCGGCGTCCGCCTTCACCACCACACCGTCGATACCGAACGGCAGCACGGTACGCAGCGCGGCGACCTCCTCGATCCGCTGCTGCACCTCCTCGACGCTCTCGCAGCGCAGCGGGGCCGCCGCAGTGGCGGCAGCCGTATTCGCACCGAGTCCGGCCAGGCGCTCCAGCAGGGCCGTGTGGCCCAGGGTCTCCTCCGGGCCGATCGCGCCGTAGGCGAAGAACGTCAGCTCGATCCGGTAGGGGCGCTCCTTGGCCCGCAGTGTCCCGGCCGCGCCACTGCGCGGGTGGGCGAACGGGGCGGCGTCGTGCGCGAGCCGGATCCGGTTCGCCTCCTCGAACTGGGCGGTCGTCAGCAGCACTTCGCCGCGCAGCTCGACGTCGACCGGCTCCGCCAGCACCGCGGGCAGGCCCAGCACCGAGTCGGCGGCGTGCGTGATGTCCTCGCCCGCCAGACCGTCGCCCCGGGTCAGCACCCGCTCCAGCTTCCCGCCCCGATAGCGGGCCGCGACCGCCAGCCCGTCCAGCTTCGGCTCAACACACCAGCCCGCCACCGGCCGGCCCAGCCGACGCTCCAACCCCGCAGCCCAGTCGGCGAGTTCCTCCCCGGAGAAGACATTGTCGAGCGACAACATCGGCACCGAATGCGGGACGTCGCCGACGACCGCGCCGCCGGCCACCTTCCCGGTCGGCGAATCTGCCAGCACCTCCTCCGGGTACGCCTGCTCGTAGGCCTCGATGCCGCGAACCAGAGCGTCGTACTCGTCATCCCCCAACGGGGAACTGCCATCGCCGTAGTACGCCGCGGAAGCACTGACGGCCGAGGCCACGGCGGCGGCGTAATCGGCGGACGTGGCCAGATCAGCGGCAGGAAGCGTCATAGGCCGATGATCCCGCCCCGCACTGACAACTCCCGCAGTGGCAGCCGGGGCAGCCGAATTCCTCGGCAAAGACTCGTGCGGGAAGTGGTCTCCGCGCCGTCGACTGGAGCCAGCGTCAACTGCTTCAGGCGACCAGCACGACCCCCGGCTCCTGCGAGAGCGGGGCGGACACGCACGGGGCGGCACTCCACGGGCCGGCCTGGCAGACGACGCCCTGCTCACCCCCAGCCGACGGCGGCCGGGTGCCAGCCGTCACCCGCACGGGGACACGACTGCGGCCCCGGGCCGCGCCGCGACGGGGGTGCGCGGGGGCCCGGGGCCGCAGGTCGGCCGGGCGCTGCTGCTCGCCGCGCCACCGGCCGTCCGCCCCGGGGTGATGTGGGCCGCCCGGGACGGGGATCGGGAGGTACTGACCTGTCAGTTCCAGCCGCTGTCCCGGCCGGTGGGGGCACAGCCACCCCAGTGGCTGTCGGGATGCAGGTTGCCCCAGTAGGTGTCGCGCATCATCAGCAGTGGGAATCCGGTACGCAGGTGCCCCAGACACCTCACGGTGCCAAGCAGTCAAGTGGACCGTGATGGGGCCGCGATTCGTGTTCGAACGACGCTCTGCTCCGTAGGCCGGCCCGGCTACGGGTATCCGAGCTCCCGCTGGGACCGTTCCAGTGCCTTGATCTGTTCCAGGAGCACCGTCAGCGCGTCCGCGTGCTCCCATTCCCGGGTGCGGGGGACGATGTGGCGGTCGCCCGTGAGTAGTTGGCGCACGATGTCGACGATGTCCTCGGGGTGGGCGAACGGCGGCAACGGCAGCGGCTCGTAGTGTTCCCAGCCCGCCCCCAACCAGATGTCGAGAGGGCCGTAACTCCAGCCCCTCCCGTTTTTCGGCCAAGGGTTCTCCCCCCAGGCCAGTTCGACACCGTGCGCGTGCCACCGCTCCGAGCCCGGGACCGCAGCCGCCAGCGGGAAGTCGTCGGCGATCGGAGCCGGGACACGGGACGCGAAGGGGAAATACAGGTACTCCTGTGCTTCGTGGATCGGTTCGAGTCGAGCTGCCGTCAGCGCCGCGCGGATGGCGAGGCGGTACTGCTCCAGCACGTGCCGCTCGGCCAGGTACAGGTCGCCGGACAGGACGCTGCCGGTCGGCCAACGGGGTGCCGCGGCGGCGGGCGGTGCATGGGAGTTTGGTTCGAGGCCATACCCCAGCGCCTCCAGCTCCCCGCGCAGCAGCAGCCGGGCTCGCCGTTCGTCTTCTGCCGCCGCGTCGGGCAGCGGTCGCAGGTCGTCCTCCGGGTGTTCGGGATCGAAGGTGTTCAGGTAGAGGTCGAGTACCGTCTCGTCCGGCAGCCGCGCCTCCGCCCGCCAGTCGCGCAGCGCCGCCTCCAGCCGGTCGAGCTGGGGCTTCAACACCTCCACCAAGCCTTCAGGGACCCCGGCAGCCAGCATCCGCAGCGTCTCGATTCGCTTGCCGTAGTACCCCTCGACCGCGGCCTCCACGGCTTCGGCCCCGACCGGCCCCTGACCCGTCATGCCCGCGAACCCCTCACCGGGAAGCAACAGCGATGGCCGCCATACTGCTGCTCGACCCCCGGGTGCCGCACCCGGTTTTCCACCCGGCCGGTCCTGCTCCGGTTCGGTATCCAAGGAGGTCAAAGGCCCCGGGCCAGTGCGCTGAGCCGCTGCCGTGGCAATGGCCAGGCAGGTCGGGAAGGCGACGTGCCGCCCGGACGGTTTCCGCCGCTGACCGCCGCCCGGCCCGCCCGGCCCCTGCGGCTGGTCGGGCCGGCCCGGCGCGGCGGCTACCCGGTCGACCGGGCCCGCTCCATCGCGGCCACCGCGTGGCGAATGCGCTGCAGCGAGACCACGCCGAGGCCGTAGACGTGCTCCACCTCGCCGGTGCCCAGGCCGCGGAGCAGCGCCGGCACCGTACGGATCCCGGCCCGTCCGAGGGAGTCCACGGCGTGGTGGCCCAGCCGGTCGTGACCCAGCAGGTCGGCTAGCGTCCGCTCCTGCGGGGGCATCGGCGCGCACGTCGTGCATCCCTCCCAGTACGGGGACACGGTGGCGGTGTGGAGGTAGCGCGCGAATTCGTCCGGGTGGGCGGCGACGAGTTGCGCGACGGCCTCCATCCACGGAGTCCACACCAGCACCGTCACACCACCGATCCTCACCGGACCGCGCTCCGGCGGCCAGCCGCGGCGGCCCGGCCGTCCCGATCACGAGGCCGGCGGCAGCAGTTGCCGCGCCAGCACCGCGGCAGCACGCTCCCGCCGCCGGGCCCGACCGAGCAGCACCTGCTGCTCCAGGGGCAGGTCCTCCCGGCGGCCCGCCGCGCGCTCCGCCGGCAGTGCGCGCGGGGACGCCGGTTCGCGCCCCGGAACGCCGGCGGCGCCTGTCCTGTTCCCCGCCCGCGCCAGCGGGCTCTGCCAGCGGACCTGCGGCCCGGCCCCCGTGCCGCAATGAGCATTCCCCGTCCAAGGGCGGCGCACTGACGGTCCACCTAAGAGGGCCTGGTGGGCGGTTTTCGGCGAATCGCCTTCGGCCGGCGCACGCCCGCTGTCGACCGTGGTCCGAGCCCGGCCTGTCAGGGACCGGTGGCATGCTCGGCAGCCATGGACACCCAGCAGTTCTGGAAGTTGATCGAAGAAGCCCGCTCGCAGGTGCCGGCCGCGGACAACGGTGACGCCGTCGCCGAGCGGGCAATCGCACTGCTCGCCCTCCACCCGGTCCAGGAGATCATCGCCGCCGACCGGGTCCTCCGGGGCCTGATGGCCGACTCCTACCGAGCCCCGCTCTGGGGCGCCGCCTACGTGATCAACGGCGGATGCTCGGACGACGGATTCGACTACTTCCGCGGCTGGCTGATCACCCAGGGCCGCGAGACGTTCGAGCGCATCATCGCCGATCCCGACGCACTCGCCGATCTCCCCGCGGTCCGGGCCTTCGCCGCAGACGGCATCGACATCGACTGCGAAGCGGCCCTGGGCATCGCCTGGAACGCCCACAAGGAAGCCACTGGCGAGGAACTCCCCAACGACGCCTTTACCATCCGTTATCCCGAGCTGGACCCGGAGTGGAACTTCGACTTCGAGGGCGAAGACGAACTGGACGCGCGGTTGCCCCGCCTGACGGCGCTTTACTCGGCCGTCGCGTGACGGCACCCCAGTGAGGGACAGCCACCCGTCCCCGACCCCGGGCGGCGAGCGCGGTCGGTCGTTGCCACTACGGTGCGATGCATGCGATCGCTGATTGTGCCGGAGTAGGTAGTCCGGCTGTCTGTCAGTAGTCGGCAATCCGGCGCTACCGGTCGTAGACGACCACACACCGATCCGCACCCGGATCCGGCTGGTCGCGTGGTCCCCAGAAGCTCGGGAGCCACCAGCACATCACTGACTTGTCGTCGGGCCAGGGGCGGGGCCCCACCTGATCCTGGTCCTCGAACTTGTCCCGGGTCAGGTCGATGGGGCGCCATGCTGGATCAACGGGTTCGTCTTCGAGGGGCGGTCGCACAAAGCGACAGCCGTGCTGATCGCAGGCTCCGTAAGCCTGGACGTTCTCCTGGGCTTCGACGAGCGAGACGCGATTCGCACCGCCCGGCATCAACGGCCAGCGGAACTGCTGTGCGTCGTCTTCCCAGAAACAGACCGGACAGATGGCGAACGAGCCGGGCCACCCGTCGTCGAGGTCGAAGACGAGGTGACCGCAGCAGGGGCAAGGTCGGCGGGTATCCACCGGTGCAGTCTGGTCCGGAGAGCCGGCCCGCAGCGACTTGGTTTTCGGGAAACGATCACCAGCCGCTCGGGAAACGATCTCCGATCGGCCCGGTACACCGCCGGTCAGCGGTACTCGTGAAGACCCCGAGGTGTGGACGAGCACGGCGACTCCGTCCGCGATGCAGTCGCTGACGGATGCCCAGAGTTCTTCACGAACCTTGGCGGAGATGGTGCCGATGTACAGCTGGGGCGTGACTTCCAGCAGCCATCGTGTCAGGGCCCCCGACTACCGAACCAAGTGCGGCGTGGAGCAGCGGTCAGGGTCATCGGCTGCGGAGCCGTGATAGCTGGCGTTGTCAGAGGTCGCGCGTGGGGCGGGTGTCGAGGGAGCGGATCCGGGTGCGGATTGCGGCCTCTTCGGTCCCGGTCACTGCGGCAATGGCCTGTTCGGAGAGGTCGAGGACTACGTACAGGAGGAAGAGGTCCTGCTGGTCCGTGGTGAGGTGAACGACGGGGCCGAGTGGGGTGGGGCCGGCGAGGGTGCGGACGTGGCGTCTGACGGTCTGCCAGGCGCAGGCGATGGGGCTGGCGGTGGTGAGGGCGTCGTGCCAGGTTTCGGCGAGGTCGGCGAAGGCGTCGCAGATCGCCTGGTCGGCGTTGCCGACTGCGGGCCGCCCGCCCGGCGGCCCTCCGCTTCGCCGGGCCCCGCCCGCACCCCGGGCGGCAGCGGCGCGAGGTCCTGGGACACCCTTCCGTCCCGGCTGTGATTCACGTCACTGCCGGCGGCTCGGTGCAGCACCCGGCCCCGTTCCGCCGTCATGGGGGCAGTGATCGGGACGGGACGAGGAGAGGAGGTCGGCGGGTGAGGTTTCGCAAGAGCGGTCCGGGCAACGGATTCACGGAGTTCGTCGCACAGCGGTCGGGAGCGTTGTTCCGCACCGCGTATGCGCTGACCGGTGACGTGCACGTGGCCGAGGATCTGGTGCAGGAGACGCTGGAGCGGGCGTGCCGACAGTGGCGGAAGGTCGCGGTGGCGGACTCGCCGGAGGCGTACGTGCGCAAAGTGCTGGTCAACCTGGCCAACGACCGCTGGCGGCGGCTGTCGCGCCGGGGCGAGCGCCCCGGGCTGTCAGGGGTGCCCGAGACGGCCGACCCCCGGGACCGGTTCGGGCAGGTGGATCTGCGCGCGGAACTGATCGAGGCACTGCTCGGGCTGCCGATGGGCATGCGCAGCGTGGTGGTCCTGTACTACCTGCACGATCTGGACGTCCGGCAGGTCGCCGACGTCCTGGACATCTCTTCGAGTGCGGTGAGGTCCCAGCTCGCCCGCGGCCTGGCCAAGCTGCGCGATTCCGTATCGGGCGCCCAGGCGCCGCACACGCCGTCGGCCGCTTTCGGAGGTACGAAGTGAGGAACACGTCGTCCGGACCGGCCCCGTTCGAGCCGGGTCTCGAAGCCGAGCTGCGTGCCGCGGTGGCCTCCTTCGCCGACGGGCCGACGGCGCCGGTCGTCGACGCGGCCGCGATCGAGCGAGCCGTCAGCCGCAGCCGCACCCGCCGGGCGCTCCTCGGCACCGCTGCGGCGTGCTGCGTGCTGGCGTGCGCCACGGTGGGGTTCTTCGCGCTGAAGCCCGTGCCGCCCGCGCCCGGCGCCTCCCCGTCCCTGTCCCCACCGGCGAACGGGGCGTGCACCCCGCTCGCCACCGGCACCCCCAAGAGCGGAAGCGCCGATGCGACTCCGACACAGGAGCAGGAGCAGACCGCGGGAGCGGGCATCGCGCTGCCGGACCTGGCCGGCATGCCGGTCGAACAGGCCGGAAGCCTGCTGCGCGAACTCGGACTGAGCTGCACGATCATGCGGCACACGGACTGGAACGCTCCCGCCGGGCAGGTGATCAGCAGTCAGCCCCGGGGCGGCGCCCAACCGGTGGCACCGGGCTCGTCCGTCCTCCTGCTGGTCTCGACGGGCAAACCCGGCAGAACCTGAGCGACCGGGCCCTTCGGCCCGCGCACCGGCTGGACGCCCGCCCCTCCGGGCCGCTGCTGGACTTTCCGAGAGGCGCGTGCGGGGAGGGAAGTGGGGGGAGGGCTCCTGCCGGTGGGGCGCAGGGACGTGGCGTTGGCGGAGCATGCGTGCACAGACGCTCCGCCCATGCGCGCGCCGACCGCCGACTCCCCGTCCCGGCCGCGCCATGGCCTCGTCACGGTCCAGCGACAACCGCACCGCCGCACCCTCGCTGCTGACACCGTGTCAGTCATGAGACTCCGACTTCTCACAGTCGGCCTGACCGTCGCCGCACCTCTCACCCTGACCGCCTGCGACGACGACGGCAGCGGCAGCGCCTTCGCTACCAGCCCTTCGGGACGGCCGCCAGCACCCCTGCGGCAAGCTCCCGGCTCGATGGCTTCAGGGCCCGCTGCCCGTCGGTGAACTGGCGGGAGACGTCGATCTCGACGGTGGTGTTGACGTGGGTGGTGAGGGTGACGCGGTAGCGGGGCATTGGGGGCTCCTTGTCGGCCGGTGGCGGTCGGTGGGCGATGGGCCGCAGCGGTCCGGCGGGGCGGGGCAGGTGCAGCGGACTGCCGTGGTGCATTCGCCGGCTGTTGGCGCGGCGGGCGTCAGTCGGCGGCGGCCGGCGAGGACGCAGCGGCGCGACGAAGTACGACGGTGGGGCTTCTTCCCGTAGCCCTTGCAGGCCGGTCCGTAGTCGCCCCGATGGACGGGCAGACGTCCGCGCTTCGTCAGCTGGAACAGAGCCAGCAGTCCGGACGGGCACCGGAGTCGTGCGGGGGCAGAGGGCGCGGCCGACGGCGAACTCGTGACCGGTGGTACCCGTGCGCTCCATGTCCTCCATCACGGCCAGCCTCTTGAGGGCGCCCTGATCCACCGGAGGCGGCGGCACCGGGCCGAGGAACACCCCAGGACTGACCCCGCCCGACGACAGCAGTCCCGGGCCGGCACGCGCCTCCACGGCCGGGAGCAGCAGAACCTGCCGGGCCCAGGCAGGCTCTGCCCCAGGTCCAATACAAGATCGCCCCCGGACGGTCGCCGGCCCCCGCGCGACCTCGGCCCGGTCCGGCCGCCCGACGACGAAGCAGGCGAAGACGACCACAGCGCCGGCGGTACGCCGAGTCGGCCGTGCGGCGTACCGGTTCTGTGCCACTCGTCGGCGGTGGGGTCTAGGGTGCGGTGCCGTGGACGCCGCTGATCTTGATCGTCAGGCCAGGACCCTGTCCGGTTGCATCCCGCCCGACCTGGTCGCGCAGCTCCTTGAGCGTGGCCACGAACGCGAGGTGGCGTCGCAGGCCGGCCAGGGCGAGTGGTTCTGCGCACGGGCATGGGCCCAGCTTCTTGGCGAGCGCAGCCGCCGACCCGGGCACAGATCGAGCGCAGCACCGTGTCCTCCCCGCGCGAGCGGGGGTCAGCCGGAGAAGGTCTCCGAGGGGCTGGCCCGCGTACGGTCCTCCCCGCGCGAGCGGGGGTCAGCCGGACTCCTCCGCGACGCGCTCGAAGAGTTGGCCGTCCTCCCCGCGCGAGCGGGGCTCAGCCGCTAGAACGGGTTGCCGCCGAGGAGGCCTGGCTCGGTAGTCTTCCCCGCGCGAGCGAGGGTCAGCCGCCAGCTTCCGGCAGTTCCGCCATCGGGTCGTCGACGGCGGCCAGGTTCGCGCCCTTGTCGGTCAGGCCGTCGCCGACACCGGCCGCGAACAGCCCGCCCTCCTTCGAGACGATGTCAAACCGGTTCGCAGCCTTGCTGCCCGGGTGCAGGTTCAGGCCGAGCTGGTCGCCACACTCGGTGATCGCGTCCCGGATCCACCGGCCGTGGTCGTCGGCCAGGTCGGAGGAGTACGAGGCGATCATGATCCGGTGGTCCGGGCGCTGCGCCAGTACCACAGCGGCGCCCACCGGGCCGCGCGCCGCGACTTGCCGTGCCGGGGCGGCATCGTCAGCAGCAGCCGGATCGGCTCCCCCTCGGCGATCCGCTGGAACGCCTGGTCGATCAGGTCCAGGTGCGGGGCCTGCATCTCCCGGCCGTCGGTGAGCAGCGCGGCGAGCGCCCCGGGCGAGTGCCGCATCGCCAACTCCCGCTCCACCGCGGCCAGCCGGGTGCGCAGCGCCGGCGACACCCGGGCGGCGATCTCCCTGCGCCGCTCCACCGACAGCTTCCGGTACTGCTCGACCAGGCGCTCGACGCCGCTCACCCTTCGCCCCGCTCGGCGTCCGGGTCGGTCAGCGCCGCCAGCTCGTCGACGGTCGCGTCGGTAACCTCGATCGGGCCGCCGTCCGGCCCGCTGATCTCCGTGCGCAGCGGCCGGTCCAGGCCCCGCAGCCGGGCCCGGCGCTCCATGATCCGCAGCGCCCGGTCGATCGCGGGCAGCTCGCCGTCGCGCACCGCCCGCCGGTATGCGACGAGGAACAGCCGGTCCAGCCGGGCGTCCTCCAGGGCCCGCAGCGCCTCCACGTCGGCCTGCGACGAGGCGATCCGCTGCTCCAGGGTCTCCGTGATGTCCCGGTTCACGGACCGGATCAGGGTCTCCTCGTCCGGTGCCGGGCGGCCCTTGGCGTACAGCTCGTGCCCCTATCCCCAGCGGGTACGCGATCCGGTCGGAGTTCAGGGTCGGGTCGGCGGCGAGCTTCCGGCCAACGGTCAGCGGGTCGGCGCCGGCCAGACGCAGTTCGCCGGCGTCCGCCCGCCACTGAGCGATGGCGGCGCGCTGAGCTCGGGTGGGGCGGGGCACGGGCGCTGGTCCTCCAGGGATGCGCCCCCGCGCCACCACCCATGATCCCTTATCACGCCCCCCGGCCGGAGCCCTTCCCGCGCCCGAGCGTCCGACCGGCTCGAACGGCCGTCTGCTCCGGCCAGGTCCGTTCAGCACCTCCGACACCGCTGTGTGACTGCTGTCGGAACAGGCTGCCGCACCATCGTCAGCGACCAGCGCCGTGCCCAAGCAGTCGCGATCTGACAGAGATAGACCGCGTCCGATCACATACGGCCCCAGGGCCCGGATCTCACCTGGACCAGCCGCGGAAAACCGAAGCACCGTCAGAGATCTGACGATGCCCAGCCCGCTTGGGGAAGCCCACCACTTCGGCGGCGGTCCTCAGGGACGGTCGGCGGATCCGTTCCAGGCGGCGCGATCAGCGGGCGCCTGCGACGCTCAGCGACGTGAGGTGCGTGGAACGTTCCCGCTGACCTGTAGGCCGTTGCATCCACCACCTACTCACGTGAGTAGGTGGCCCGTCTAGCGCCAACGCCCTCGTGGAACCTGCTACGTATCCCACCCGCGAGTGCGCACGCAAGGGGTTCGACGTATTTTGAGGAACCCCGCCGTGAAAAGCCCTGCCGGAAAGTTGCAACCGGGTACTGTTCGAGACGGCTGCATTGCGGGACTTGCGATGAGGAGCTTGCAGTGCGGCACCTGAATTTAATGGATTAGATTCAGGGATTTTGAGCTTCTCCCTGCCCTCGGGCGGAGAAGGCGAAGGCCGCCCGATCCGTGGAAAGAGTGGGCGGCCCTCGTTGTGGTCGGTCCCCGGCTCAGAGCCAGTGGTCGTAGATCCACATCGCGATGCGGAACACGAGCCAACTGGCCTCTCGGCCGGGGCCCTTCCAGCGGTGGCGTTTACCGTGACGGCCCACTTCTGCTCCTCTCAGCCCGCCGCGAGAGCGCCGTGCTGGCGACATGGCCCACGGCAGGCAGGAAGGAGCAGCGGGCCCGAACGGGCACTGAGCCACCGTGCTGCTGATCCTATGGAGCCCCCGCTCGCTGACTGCACGTCAGGCCAAATCCGCCCGCTGACCGGGGCAATGTGATAGGGACGCAGAGAACCATAAGATCGGTCACACCCAGCAGGACTGTGTCACGCAGCGCCCGTTGCACCCGTGCGCTGCGCAGCGGCCAACCCCAGTCGTCGCGCCGAGGCCGACTCGTGACTCAAGGCGCCGAGCACCCCGCCGAGGACGTCACAGAGGAGGCGGCGGCAAGGTCCGCGCCGTTCAAGGCGTGACAGCGTCAGCGGGTCGCTGAACAAGGCCCGTGCCCGGCACCGCCGCCCTGTTGAACGCGGCGTCGCCACTGTCAAGTTGGCGCCTCCTCCGACACGCCCGCTGCAGCCCTAATTGGCTCACGTCAGCCGCCAACGCGGTCCTCACCCGGTCTGCCCCCCGCTCCAACCAGGTCAGCTTCGACCGGCCCTATCAGTACGACGACGGCGCGGGCCTGTTCCTGGTCTACGAGGCGCCGCTGATCGCGCTCGCCGAGAAGCTCGGCATCCCGCTGTCGTACACCACCTGCATCGACGTCGCCGCCGACCCGAACCTGCTGCACGGCGCCAAGGCGGTGCTCTCGCTCGGCCACGACGAGTACTGGTCGCCCGAGCAGCGCGCGCACATCCGGCCCGCGACGCCGGCTGGGCAGATTCCGGCCAACGGTCTCCGCGCGCAGATCCACGCGGCCTGCGGGACCCGCTCCCGCCAGCTCGGTACAGGCACCGACACCGCCGCGCGCTGACCTCCCGTCATCGGCGAGAGCCAGTTGCCGACTTGAGGCGGCCTGGCGGTGTTGCCCTCGGGAACACCGGGCGCCGAACCTGGCCCGCGCACTCCATATGGGCACGGCCTGAACCCGGCCCTAGCCGTCCCCGCAGACCCTCAGGCCGTCCCGAGGCACCCCAATCCGTGGCTGAACACGTCCCCTGAGCCCCTTTCAATTTCAGGTGACCCCACGCCCTGGGGAGGGGCGCGGGGTCCTGTGGGCCGCTCAGGGAGGCATATAGCAGCTAGAACGGCTACTGCGGAGGCAGGAAGCGCGAAGCGCGGTTGAGGAAGGGAAGCAGCATCGCCAGCACCTTCACGGCACGAGCCCCCCGCTTCTCATCAGGGTGCAGCACGGCAACGAACACGCAGAGAGCAATCAGCGCGAGGAGAACGAAAACAACAATCTGGAACGTAAGCACGGAGTTACCCCAAAGAACTGGTGGTAGCCCGCCGCCTACGTCTCGCCAACCCGAACCGGCTTCGTAGTGCTGGGAATTACGGCTTCAGACTAGGGTCTCGACAGCATCGCCAGGGCTCGGGTCAAACCCATAGTGCGCGTGCATCGTCAGCTCTCACTCAGCTGCTGTTCCCACTGTACCTGGTTCAGCCGCCTCGGCAGCCGCCGGCGGTCCTCGGTGCCGCCGCGGCGGCCGGGTTGTCTCCGAGGTTCAGCCGGTGCAGCCCCGAGATCCGTACCGGGGGCATCGTCGTACCGCCGTGACAGGATGCACCACGCCGCCCTTTGACATCTGAACCGCCCTCAGCCACCAGTCCCGGCAAAGAAAGTGCAAAGCCGCCAGAACGATGCAGGTCGCGAAGTCCTCCCCGCGCAAGCGGGGGGTCAGCCGTCGGCGAGGTCGTGCGCACAGACGCTCCGCCCGTGCGCGCGCCGACCGCCGACTCCCCGTCCCGGCCGCGCCATGGCCTCGTCACGGTCCAGCGACAACCGCACCGCCGCACCCTCGCTGCTGACACCGTGTCAGTCAGAGCAATGCTCGGAGCCTGTGGATCGGCTCGGCAGGGCATACCTTCCCGGGTGATTGATCGATAGGTCACCGAGCAAGGCCGACGTTGCAGTCGGCGACCGCGCGCTCCTCCACGTCGCAGACGGCCAGCTCGGGCCCGGCCCACGTCAGCCGTTCTTCGGCCAACAGCGACTCGACGAGCTCGACGGCACGGTCCTTGGAGATCACGCCCTCATCATTCACCACAGGTCAACCCGGTTTTCGACCGCACCGGCGCACCACCCCGTGAGATCTCAAACGCGGTCTCACCTGGTCACCGGGCGGCTGTGCCCCGAATCTGCGCTAGTCCCTCGGTGCCTCGCCCGCATGATTTGGGCAGGGGGTCCTGGCCAGCTGGTCGAGGCGCTGCTTGACCCTGGGGTCGGCCGAGATCGCGGGAGGCAGTTTGGTTTCGGGGCTCGGGCAGGCGGCGACGACCTGCTCCACGGTGATGGTGGCCTCGGTGAGGTCGGACCATTGGAGCTGGGTCTCGGTCATGACGGCGCCGGGGAAGCTGGCGTACTTGAGGTTGCTGCCGCCCAACTCGGCCCCAGTGAGGTCGGCGTCGCGGAAGGACGCGCCAGCGAAAGGCTCCTTGCCGTACCTGGGGTTGTCCGGTTCGCCGGCCCCGCCCAGGGTGGCTCCCGTCAGGTCGGCTCCGACGAACTGCGCCCCCATCAGGTCGGAGAAACTCAAGCTGGCGGCGGTGAGGTCCGCACCGCTGAAGTCCGCTCCGGACAGGTCGAGGTCGTGCAGGTCCACCCCGTGCACGTCGGCGCCGTGGAAGTCGATGGTGCCTGGATCCAGGTGCCCGTCACTTGGAGTCCTGAGCACCTTGAGGGCCGTGGCGATGTCGACCGGAAGCTCGCTCTTCTTCGCCGGGGCCTTCTCCGGCCGCGGGGAGTGGACACGAACGTAGGCGCCGAGGATCTCCACTACGGCCTGCCGGTCCCGGCCCGAGTCGGTCATGATCCGCTGGAGTGCGTAGATTCCCCCCAGCCGCAGCTCCATCGTCTCCGATCCCAGGTTGGTGATCGCCGCGTTGAAGCGGTCGGTGATCTGCCCCTGCTCCGTGACCGCCAGGGTCTCCTGGGTCTGCATCACCTGCGCGAAGGTGAAGATCAGCGCGATCACGGCGGCCAGTCCCGGCAACCCGGTGGCGAACGCCATGGCCCACTGCATGCGCTCTGCCCGGCGCTCCCGATCCGACGGACCGGCCGCAGGCCCCGCCGGGGGAACAGCGGCCTGGATGGGTACGACGGGAGCAACCGGGCCGGGCGAAACACCCGCGGCCGCCGCTGCGGACGGTGCCTCTTCTGTAGCCGCTGCTCCTTCGTCCGCGAGCGCCGACGCGTGTTCCACCGAACCTCCACCGCTGCCGAGGAAACGCCGCGAACGGCGGCCCCCCGTGTGAACAAGATCCGTAGAGTCTTGCGCATCCCTGCCTCTCCGCGAGGGCGTTTGGAATGGCTGGAACTGATCCGCGACGGTCCGGAGACACGCCCGTTGCCCCACCCGGCCGGGCCCGCTGGGCAGCTGGCCGCGAGCTGGACGCTGCGGCAGACGGGCTGGACGCCGAACCATCGGCCGGCCATCCGGTCCTCCCCGCACGAGCGGGGGTCAGCCGTCGGCCTGACGGAGAGCCAGGAGGGCGATCGGGTCCTCCCCGCGCGCGCGGGGAGGACCTCCTGTCGCACCCTTGCCGCGCCCCTGTCAACGGCAGGCCCCCGCTCGCGCGGGGAGGACATCTCGGCGATCGTGCCGCCGCCGTACACGGCCGGCAGACCCCCGCTCGCGCGGGGAGGACCCGAGATCGCCCGCCGGTTCGCCGCGCTGGGAAGGCAGACCCCCGCGCGCGCGGGGAGGACCTGAATCCCGACTCGACGACCAACTCGATCGGCGGCAGACCCCCGCTCGCGCGCGGAGGACCCTGGCGGGCGATCTCCGAAGCGTCGGAATCCCGGCAGACCCCCGCTCGCGCGGGGAGGACCACCACTCCGCGATCGTGGTGATCGCAGTGGACGGCAGACCCCCGCTCGCGCGGGGAGGACGCCATCGTGATGAGGCCCTCGCTCTCCAGCGCCGGCAGACCCCCGCTCGCGCGGGGAGGACCATCTCGGTGTTGCCGAAGCGCTGGCGGTACATGGCGATGGCGATGGCCATCCGCTGCCGGTCGTCGGCCCAGGCGCGGGCTTGGCGTTCGAGCCAGGTGGTGCTGAGGGATTCGGGGAGGGTGGCGGCGTAGCAGCGGACGCCGCCGGAGCCGGCGATGACGACGGTGGTGCCGTGGCGGGCGAGGGTGGCCAGGGCGCGGGCGGTGATGGAGGTGCCGGGTCCGAGCAGGACGCAGCTGAGGGCGGCGGTGGGGAGGTAGAGGGTTTCGGTGCCGCGCTGGGCGGTGGTGATCTCGGCGCAGACGCCGGTGTCGTCCTGGACGATCCGCACGAGGTCGAGGTAGAGGAAGGAGAGGGAGTCGGCGATGCGGGGCAGCATCGCCACGGTGGGTGCGGCGAGTTTGCGCCGGGCGCCGGCCGGTGTGCCGGAGCGTTGGCGCGGGGGCGTCACCACGTTTCCCTGTGGGGGGCGATGCTGAGCATGCCGCAGCCGTAGGCCTTGCCGCGGCCGATGCCTTCGCGGATGCGGGTGCGCAGGAGGTCGGGGTCGGTGATGTGGGCGGTGCCTTCGAAGAGAGTGCGGGCGTGCTGGACGCGCTGCTTGTCGTGGCGGTTGCCGATGGCGGCGTCCAGGGGGGTCGAGTGCAGGGTGGTGAGGGCGAGGCCGGCGGCTTCGGCCTGGCGGGTCCACCAGTCGTCGGCGTGCGGGCCGTTGAGGGGGACGACTTCGGGGAGGTTGTAGAGGGCGCGGGTGGTGGCGCCGGGTTTGCGGACGGCGTTGGCGGCAATGCGGTAGCGGACGGGCAGGCCTTTGCGCAGGGCGTCGAGGAGCGGGGTGAGGGGTTTGGCGGCCGTGGTGCCGTAGCCGGCGGGGAGTTGGGTGAGGTCGGGTTCGCGGTTGCTCTGCAGCAGGATCCGGTCGCCGTCGTGGCTGGTCTCGGTGCGGAAGAGGATGCCGAGGTGGCGGCGGGGTTCGGTGCTGGGGATGTCGTCGGGGAACAGCGACATGATCCTGTGGTGGAGGTTGACGGCGTCGTCGCCGTCGCGGTGGACGTCGCGGTTTCGCTGGTCGGGGATGATGCGGGTCAGCCAGAGGGTCATGAGGTCTTCCTGGGTCGATCCGAGTCGAGGGCTGGTTGGTATCAGTCATTTCCGCGTTCACGGACGAGGCCGTAGGCGCGGTGGGCGTGGAGGGTGTGGCCGGTTGGGGCTTGGTACTTCCATGTGGCCGGGGTGCCGGTGCGACGGTGCGGCAGGAGCCTGAGGTCGCGTGCGACGGGAGTGCTGCTCCATTCCTCCGGAGTGTGGGTCCGGGAGTCGTCGGAGGGCAGGTAGTGGGCGGGTGCCTGGATGCTGCGGCGCACCAAGTCCTTGACGGTGGCGCGGTCGAGTTGTTGGCCGCCCGAGGGCTCGGGCAGTGGCCTGGTGCGTTGGCGGTTGAGCCAGGCCTTGTCGTTCTCGTCGATGTAGACGGGCAGGAGCCGGACGGTGTCGGCGCCCAGGCGGGTCGTCAGGTCGTCCTCGTCGCCGTCGTAGGTGGTCAGCGGGTAGAGGTCGGTGACGGTGTCGGGACGGGGAATGGTGCGGATGTCGGCGGCGGCCTGCTTGGCAGCGTCACGGCCGGCGAGTTGGCGGTCGTCGTGTTGGGCGAGGGCCTGTTCGGCGAGGGTGTTGTAGTCGGCGTAGACGGTGTTGATCGCCGCGGCGACGTCTTCGGGGACGCGGATGCCGTGGGCGGGCAGTTGGGCGAGGTGTTCTGCGGTACGGCGCAGGAGCGCGGCTTCGTACACCTGCTTGTCGCCGTGGCCCCAGGCGCGGGGCGGGAGCTGTCCGGTGGGGACGAGCACGGTGAGCGAGGGGAGAGGTGCCCAGGCGGGGCGGGTGCCGCGGCCGGTGATGTCGTGGCGGTGGCAGCGGCCGGCACGCTGGAGGAGCTGGGCGAGCGGTGCGAGGTCGGAGACGACGAGATCGGCGTCGATGTCGAGGCTCTGTTCGGCGACCTGGGTGGAGACGACGATGACGGGCCTGGTCGGGCGCGGGCCGGACTTGCCGAGGAGCTTCTTCAGCCTGTCGGTGCCCCTGTCGCGGCGGCGTTCGCTCATTCGCGCGTGCAGCAGGAGCACCCTCGGCCTGCGGGTGCCGTACTTGTGGGTGGTGAGGACCTTGTAGGTCGCCTGGGCGTCACCGACGGTGTTGCACACGACGAGGACGCTCCCGGTGTCGGCCGTCGCGTCGTACAGGGGTGCGAGATGGTCGAGGAGGGCGTGGGCACGGCCGTCGCGCTGCTTCGGGTCGTGGGTGTGCCGGGCGGTGATGGTGGTGATGGGAAGGTCGCGGGCGCGGGTGGTCTTCAGGGCCTCGGAAGCGGTGACGTCGCCGGTGCGGGCGTCCGCGAACAGCCAGCCCGGGTAGGCGGGTTCGACGGTGCTTGGAGTGCCGTGGCCGGCGCCGAAGCGGTAGGCGTTGACGAGGCGTCGGGCGATGCTGCCGGCGAGGGTGGCGGAGAGCAGGACGACCGGGGCTCGGAGTTGTCCGAGCCATTCCAGGAGCCGGACAGTCAGGGCGTGGCCATAGGCGTCGTAGGCGTGGGCCTCGTCGATGATGATCGTCTTGCCGGACATGCCGAGCCAGCGCATGCAGCCAAACCGGGTCGGCAGAGCGGCGATGGCGCCCTGGTCCCAGGTCGCGACGGTGGCGCCGGCGAGCCAGCCGCGGTGACGGCCCCGCAGCCAGTCGTTGGGACGGGCGCAGCCGCAGCGTTCGGTGAGGACGGTGTCGTCGGCGGGGCCCTCTCCGGGGGCGTAGTCGGGGCTGAGCCAGGCCATGGAGTACTGCAGTGTCACGGCGATGGCGTTCGACGCCTGCCTGCCGACGTATTCGGTGACGCGCTCCCACATGGCGTTGGTGGTTGCCATCGTGGGAAGCAGCACGGCCAGCCCAGGGCGGTGGGACAGGGAGGCAAGGACGAGTGCTGCGTACAGCGCGGACTCGGTTTTCCCGTCTCCGGTCGGGGCCGTGATCAGCACGAGCCCGCTGCGGTTGTCCTGCTTGTCGTCGGGCTTGCCGCAGGCGCGGATGATGTCGGGCAGGCGGTCGAGGTCGGCCTGCAACGGGTGGGGGTCTTCGATGTCGGGGAAGGCGTCGCGGAAAGTGGCGGCCGGCTTCCAACGCGGTGCCGACAGTTGGGCCCGGGCCAGTTCCTTCGGGGCGTATGCGGCGGCCCGTTCGTAGTGGGACTGCCAGTCGCTTCGGTCGCTGCGCTCCCACTGGGCCCGGCGTGCCTTCAGCCAGCCGAGGCGGGAGGCGAGCCAGTCCGCAGTGACGATCAGACCGGTCACCACGACCGCGACAGCCGGCTTCGCGATGCAGCGCGGAGCGACGGGCTTGCCGGTGAGGCTGTACAGCAGGTCGGCGATCTCCTGCCGCTCGCGCGGCCAGCCCGGCGCGGTCCCGACCCGGACATCGCCGCCGGACGGATCGGCCAGGTGCTCCCGGTCGAGGGCCCGCCCGTACACCCCGTGGTGGCCGCCGAGGATCTGCGCGACCTGGTGTGCCGAGGACTTGCTCGGCCGGGAGGTACTGTCGTAGCCGTAGCGGGCGAGCAGGTGCGGGGCGACAAGGTGAGTGACCCGTTCGTGAGCGACTGGATCCTGGTTCATCCAGCCTGTGGGCGGTGCGAAGTCCGGGTCGGAGAGGAAGGCCGGGGCGGGCCCGCCCGGTTGGCCCTGGAAGCAGGGGCAGGCCTTGCCGATGTCGTGCAGGCCCGCCCAGAAGCGCACCATGGCGCCCGCTTCGGCGACGTCGACGCCGAAACTCTCGGCGATCATCTGGCGCTGCCCCTCGGACAGGTAGCAGTCCCACAGCTCCCCGGCCATCGCGGCCGTGTCGATCAGGTGACCGCGCAGGGGATAGGGCCTGGTCAGAGCGTCGTCCAAGCCCTTCGACTTCGCCCACGTGCCGCAGTACCCACTGTCGTGCCGTCGAACGGCCACAGCCTCTCTCCTCACTCGAACTTCAGAACTGCGAACAGCGGCACCCCCGCCGCCCCGCCCCGGCAGGACACGCACCAGCAGGGCCCTGCTCCACCGCCCCAGCAGTTGACGAATCACCCGGCTGACGACCCGTTGGCCGGACCGGGGCCTGTCCCGGACCGGGACAGACCCCGGTCCGGAACAGCTCTGCGGGAGCCGGGCCTCACGCGATCGCGCGCCGCCACTCGGTGAGCGCCGCCACGAACTCCGTGCCGTACCCGGCGCACTGCTCGGCCGGATGCAACCTGCTGCTCTCCCACACCGAACGGCTCGTCCACGAACGCCCGACCAGCCCGACATCCGGCACCTGCCGCGTCGCAGGCCGGCCGGGCTCCGCCACCGGCGCCCGCTCCGCGACGTACACCACCTGCACCGGCTGCGCTTCCTGACCCCAGAGCGCTTCCGGCCGGGGCCGGTGCAGCGGCATTCGCAGCAGCAGCTCCTCAACGCCGACACCGTCGGCAATCAGCACCGGTGTCGCCGGCGGGCAGGAACGCCGCCCCAGATAAGGAGGAAAGTGCGGGCACCGCAACGCATCCGCGACCCGCGCGATCGTCACGTCCGGTCCGGTGAGCGCGACCGTGAACGCCGCGTCCGCCAGGTACCAGCTGTCGAACAGCAGCGCGTCACCGCGCCGGCCGCCGCCCGCCGTCACCACCGTCCGCTCCTTCGGCAGGCCACCGCCGACCGTGTGGAAGTCCCGGACCCGCTTCCCGGGCCGGTCCACCCGCACCAGGTGCACCAGCTCCTCCAGGTCCCCGATGTCCGCACCACGCGGACGCCCGAGCACCGCGGCCAGCATCCCCGTGACCCCACTGCGCGTCGGCACCGAATGCGTGCCGCGAACCCTGCCGCCTTTCGGGCCGCCCCACGACTGCAGCGGCCCGGACAGGTGCAGCAGAACGCCACGGCTCAACGCGCCAACTCCAGTTCCAGCTCCAGCGCCCGACGGGTCGTCCGCTCCACCAACTCCCCCAGACTCGCGATCCGCTCCCCCAGGTTCTGCACCCCCGACAAGTCCGCCGTGCCGGCATGCCCGTGCTCGACCAGCGACTCCTTGTCGAAGAAGTCCGCGACGGCCTTCGCGTGCACATCCAGCCGCTCGATGCTCGGCGCCGTCCACCCACTGCCCGCCTTCGCCGTCACCGGCGCCTCGAACGCCCCCGACAGGTTCACCGGCTGATCGGTGCGCACCGTCAGGTACACCAGCGCCGGCGGCGTGAACGGCGCCGTGCTGCGCTGCTTCGCCGTCGGCACCAGCACCGCCAGCTCCCGCAGGAACGCCTGCAGAAACTCCTCCGCGGCCTCCCGGTCACCGCCCATGTTCCCCACCAGCTCGCTGACGTTCACCGACCCGTACCGGTAGTAGGTCCCCGACGTGTGGCCGGCCGACCCCATGTGCGCCGACCCCGTGTCCTCCCCCGGGATGTCGTCCACCGCGGTGAAGAAGTCTGGCTGCTCCACCAGCGCGTGCGTCGTCAGCGTGTGGGCCACGCTCACCGCGCCGTCCACCGTCGACTCCGAGCTGTTCGCCAGCATTCGCCCGAACGCCGCGATCGACGCGTTGCGGCTCGAGAGGATCTCCCGCACCTGTCCCTGCAGCTTCTTGACGAGGGCCTTGTCCTCCTTCGACAGCGACGGCGCCTTCGTCTTCTTGCTCTTGTCGGCTGCCGCCTTCGCCACCGCCTCCGCGTGCGCGGCCACCTTCAACACCGCGTCCCGGTCCGCGACGACCAGGTCCGCCAGCTCCTGTGCCACCTGCTGCGGGACGTACAGCATGACGCTCGTCATCCCGCCCTCGCCGATGCTCAGCCCCTGGATGCCCGACGCCATCACCACGGCCTGGCCGGCCGCCACCGCCTCCTCCTCGTCCCAACCCCGCTCCCGCAGCAGCGCTGCGACCTGCGACGGCAGCCGCCGCGTACGCAGCGCCTGATTTCCGAGCTTCTCCTCCACCCGCACCCGGGTCACGCGCTTCGTGTTCTGCGACGACGTCCGCCCCCGCAGCGCGCCACCGAACTCGACCGTCTTCGGGCTGCCCAGGTCGTCCCTGTTCAGGTTCGACAGCGGGTAGTCGTGCACCACGTGCGCGCAAATGTGAACAGCCATCAGAAAGCCTCCTCGAAATCGAAATCGTCCATGCCACCAGCGGGCACCGCACCGGCGTCGCCGCCCGGCCCGGAACCCTCACCACTGCCGTCGCCGTCCGGCGCCACGCCGTGGGCGAAGCTGAAGAACCAGTCGTTCGCGACCTCCACCCGCCGCTCCGGCCAGCGCCGCACATCCCGCAGCAGCAGCGGCCAGTTCAACGGCACTCCCTCGCCGGCCACCCGCGCCACCAGCGGCCGGCACTGCACCACCAGCGCACCCAGGTCCGACAGCCGCGCCAACCGCTGCAGCCGCTCCTGCGCCGAGTCCTCGTGCAGCACCCCCGAGAGCACCGCCATCCGCAGGGTCCACCCCAAGTTGCCCCGCCCCGGACGCCACACCCCCGCCGCATCCGGCCCGGCCTCCTTGCGGCCGGCCGACACCGACGGCGACTGGGCCGCGAACATCCCCGCGACAGCCCCGTACGCCAGCCGTCCCTCCGAATTCCGCGGCACCAGTCGGGCTACGGGCACCGGCAGCTCCCAGCCGGAGACCATGCCTGCCGACGACAGCACCCGGCGCAGCCGGGCCCGCCCCGCCGGCGTTCCGCACGCCCGCGCGACCGCCTCCATGTATCCGACCTCGTAGGCGATCCACTTCGGCGGCCCCTCCGACCCGCCCGCGCACACATCCTCTGCAGACAGCGCTTCCGTGTCCGCATCGATCACGTCCGTCACGACGCCACCACCCTCTTCTCGCTCGTCTTTCTGCTCTTGCCTTTCGTGTGCGCCCGCTGTTCGGGCACACCCGCCAGCGGGCCTCGCGCCAACTGCACGGCCGCCATCCCCCGCACCGTCGCCGAGCGCACCCCCACCGTCACCTCGTCGAACACTCCGAGGGCCAGCCGCCGAAACTGCGGGGCCTGCCCGGCCGGGTCGGCCACCACCCGCCAGAACTCCGTCTCAGCCCGCTCCATGAACAGCGCGATCCCCGGACCGACGAACCCCTCCCGGTCATCGCTCCTGCGACCGGGGTTCAACAGGTGCCACACCCGGGCCAGCGACTTCCCCAACAGCGACGCCGCCTTCTCCGCCGAAAGCCGAGCCGCGGACACCGCGGACGCCCCGTCAGGGCTGCACTCCTCCACCAGCTCCAGCACCGGCGGCGTCTCCGCCAACACCCAGGCGCTGTTCTTGTCCTGCTTGTCCTGATCCCAGCCCAGCGCCCGCACCCGCAGCGCCCTCCGCACGTCGACCGGGAGGTCCTTCACCGTGTCGAAGACCCGCGGCCGCCGGGTCGTCACCTTCTCGCCCGTCCGCTCCTTCAACAGCAGCGCATCCAGGTCCCGCCACACCGCCCGCCAGTGCTTCGCACGCGCTGGGCCACCGGACGAGCGGTCGATCACATAGGGGTCCACCGCCGCAGGAAGGTCCACGCTCGTCCCCCACGCGATCCGACACCCCACCGTCTGCTCACCGCCCGCACCGGGCGCAAGCAGCACCGCGTGCGCGGACCGGCCGGTCAACAGCGACACCACCCCGCACGGCGCCGCCGGCGCCAGCGGATCCGGCAACTGCTCCGTCTCCCATGGCGCCAGGTCCTCACCCGGACCCGACGGCCACGCGTCGGGTGGCGGCACCGACAGCACCAGCGACTCGAACAGGTTCCTGCCCCGCGGGAACCACCGCATCAACGACCGCGCCGGCCCCGCCTTGCAGGACTTCGACGACCGCCCGCCGTGCGAACGCACCGCTCCCGTTCCCGACGGGCCGAACGCCCGCCACGCCAGCACCCACCCCAGCGCTTCCCCCGACGCCACCGGTGTCGACTCCGGGACCCGGCCGCTCCACATCGCGTTCGCCCCCGACGGGCGATCCATCACCAACCGCCCCGGAGGCACTACCTCGCCCGCCTCCGACGCGAGCCGCGGATCCTGCATGAACGGCCGCACCTCGTCATAGAGACCCAGTCCCGCCGACTCCTTCTCCAGATACGCGAGGACCTCCTTCGGATCGAACCGGCCTTCGGCCAGGACCGTCTCCAACCGGTCCAGCCATCGCTCACCCACGCCAGGTCCTGCAGGACCGAGCTTGCGGCCGTCGAGCCCTGTCACCCGCGCGGCGAACGCCGCCAGCACCGGACGCACTGCCGACTCCACCGGCACCGCGCTGAAGTCCAGCTCACTCAGCAGATGAGCCGCCAGCAGCACGCCCCCCACACCGGTGACCGACTGCCCGCCCGGCACCGCGCCCGGCAGCACAGCCCTCAGCTCGTCCCGCTCCGGATTAGACAGATCGGCCCGCGCGAGAACGCGGATCCACCCACCCGAACTGACAGGAAACCCATCGTCAGCCACCAGCACGCACCTCTCCCGATTGGAAGGCAATCCCAGGGAGAAGGAGTAACAGCAGCCACTGACAGTAAGGGATTTGTGACGCCATGTGATCGAAGTTGTCTCGCGGAGCTCCTTTTTGATCGTTACATCCCCGAGCGCGTTGGTGTTGGCTGTCCGCCCCGCCCAGCACACCCAGGCGGGGACCGCTCAGATGAAGGCGGCCAACCCAACGTCGTGCTCCAGAGCCGGGCACGCTGAGCCGCAGCCACTACGACGCTGTAGTTCATGAAGAATTTCTCCGCGCAGGCAGCGGTCAGCCGTAGTCCAACTCGATGTCGGTGCCATGCGTCGTGCCTTCCCCGCGAGCGGGGGTCAGCCGCAGCTGCCCCGCAAGCCGCAGCGAAGGCAGATGTCGTCCCACGAGTCGTCCCCGACCAAGCGGGGGTCAGCCGAACGACTACGAGATGACCGGCAGCAAGGTCACGTCCTCCCCGCGCAAGCGGGGGTCAGCCGGGCACGCCCTGGTGGGCCCGGTTGACCGTGGAGTCGACGGCGACGGTCCACTCCACCTGGCCCACGTGTACCGCTCTGGGAGATCGCGCCACGGCGCCCCGGTCCGCGCCGCCGGTGCCCGTAAAAGGGGCCGCAGACGGGGACGAACTGGAAGATCCGGGCCGCTCGCAGGCGCGCCAGGCGCTCGGCCGGTCCCGGGGAGGACTGACCGCCAACCTCGCTGCGGACGGCCAGGGCCTACCCCTTTTGGCCGTGCTCACGCCTGGCAACGTCAACGACGCCACTGCCTTCGGTGAGGTTATCGACGGGATCCGCGTCCGTCGCGCCGGCGCCGGTTGCCAACCAGCCGGATGATCATTCAGAAGCCCCTAGCAGGCTCCGGACAACGCAAAGGTCTGAATGTCTACTTGCGGGTTTGCCCAGTTCATCTTGAACACGAAGCGAGGGTTCTGCTGAGCCTCGGCATGACGATAGAGCATGCCGATGGTGCTGGTGCCGCCGACTTCTTCCTTCTGATCCTCAGAGGCAACTTCCTGGGAGGGGGAGAAGGACGTGAACTTGAGCGCCCCTGTGTCAGGCCAGTAGATGGCTACGACTACAGGCGGAGAGTATCGGCGAAGCCTGGCAAAGACATCTTGGATGAGATCCGACTCGAGCGCGGTTACGACTTCGTCCCCTGAGCGGTAACCGTGCTGCTCGAAGAGCTTCCGCATGTCGCGATCGCCGAGGGCCTTGGCCAGAGCAAATCCGGCCTTCAGCCGCAGGGCCCGGTCACCGGCCATCTCGCCACCTCTGCACGTTCGTCTCCCACTCTTCGTACATCACTGCCAACGCTTTGTGGTAGCCGTCGTTCACCACGCTCCAGCGTTCCCCGCCGTCGGGCGGGATCTCAACGATCAGCTGGTGATCGTGGATATCGCGGCCGTCAGGAAGGACAAACTGATGCCGGTGGATCGTGCTGTGGCAGCAGTCGATCCGGGCGACTTCCTTCCATTCTCCGTCATCCCACACCATCTGCATGATGGCGAAGAACGTGATCAAATCCTTGTAGACCTGCATGCGGATCCGGAGTTCATCCGTGTCCGTGATCTCGATGCGGATGTTGGACTCGACCGCCGGTGGGCATGGAGGCGGCTTGTAGTGTGCCGGTTCGCCCGCACTCATGTCCACGACGCGGCCGCGCCGCTTGCCGCCGTTGTTTGCCATCCCACCGCCTGCCCTTGCACGTGAAGCTGGTGGGTCCTTGTTACACCGGGATCCAGTGCCCTTCCGGCAGTTCACCCAATCGTGACGAACGACTCACCCCTTCGAAGGTGCCGTCGAGCTTGCGTTCTAGACCTGAGCATCGGCTATCCCCACGCGAGTGGGGGCGGCCGCTTCCGACTCGGTGCGTCACCAGCCGGGTCCGGTCGTCCCTGTGATTCAGCCAGCGCAGCCCTCGAGGCCCGTAGTCCTGGGGGTATCGCGTCGTACTGCCGTAACAGGATGCCCCGTACACCGCTCCTTGATGTCTGCCACCTTCTTCAAGGCCAGGTATGGCCAGTCCCCGCGCCATCACATGACCGTCCTCCCCGCGCAAGCGGGGGCAGCCGCAGGACTCGCCAGCACGGTCGGCCTTCTCGCGGTCGTCCCCACGGGAACGGGGCCGTCCGGGTTCTGCCCCCGGGCTCAGCTCACTCTCTGGCCAGCCTGATTCACCGGCGCAGTCGTGCCGGGTCGAGGTCGAGGGGGAAGGGGTCGGTGAGTTGGGTGGTTTCGCCGCTTTGGACGAGGCGGTCGGTGTAGTGGCCGCGTTCGAGGTGGCCGAGGTAGAGGCGTGGGGCGGGTTCGAGTTCGAGGCGCCAGTAGTGGGGGATGCCGGCTGCGGCGTACAGCGGCGGTTTCATCTTTTTGTCGGCGACCCGGGTGGAGGGTGAGGCGATTTCGATGGCGACGATGATGTCGTCGGCGTTGAGGGTGGTGCCGGCGTCGGCGGCCGCGGTGGCGTCGGTGATGACGAGGTCGGGGATGAGCAGGCCGTCGGGCACGATGACGTTGACGGCTTCGAGGACCTCGAGTGGGGCTTCGGCGTTGTCGATGGCCAGGCTCAGGAGCATGGCCAGGCGGAGGCTGGCGCGCTGGTGGGGGACGCCGGGGCTCGGGCTCATCAGCAGTGCTCCCCCGACGAGTTCGATCCGGTGGCGGGGGTCTTCGGGCAGGGCCAGGACGTCCTGGACGGTCCACGGTCCGTGGTGCTCGGTAACTGCAACGCTCACGGTCTCCTTCGCCTCCTCTGGTGCCGTCCTCATTGTCCCTGGCGCGGGCTTTGCGCGGTACCGGCTCACGAAGTCTCCCGATCGGGACTGCCTCGTCGCACGCGGCCTGGCGGGCGGCGGCGTCCTCGCGTATCCGGAGGCGTAGCTCCGGCGCAGGCCTCGAGCTCCGCACCGTGGGGCATCGTCGTGCCGCCGTGACACGATGCATTCGCCCATCGGTCCTTGATACCTGAATCTCCCTCAACCACCAGACGTGGCAAAGAAAGTGCAAAGCCGCTATAACGCTGCAGGTCGCGAAGCGTCGTCCCCGCGCGAGCGGGGGTCAGCCGGCGTGCCGGACGGCGTCCAGGAGCAGCTTGCGGTCGTCCCCGCGCGAGCGGGGGTCAGCCGAGCGCGTGGCCATGCTGCGCCAGGTGCTGGACGTCGTCCCCGCGCGAGCGGGGGTCAGCCGTTGTCTCCGCAACCGAGGCGGTCGACGTCCGAGTCGTCCCCGCGCGAGCGGGGGTCAGCCGGCGCGGAACGCGCTGATCACGCTGGTGCTGATGGTCGTCCCCGCGCGAGCGGGGGTCAGCCGAGCAAGGTCGCCCTCGACGACCCCGCCCAGCCGTCGTCCCCGCGCGAGCCGGGGTCAGCCACCCCGGTTGCACCCCGCCGGCGGCCGGGTGCGGTCTTCCCCGCGCGAGCGGGAGTCAGCCGCTCGTCGACATGGCCGCGCACTACGGTGTGGCGTTTTCCCCGCGCAAGCGGGGGTCAGCCGGTCTTCAGGGCCGGTGAACCGCTGCCCCTTGAGTCCTCCCCGCGCGAGCGGGGGTCAGCCGGGGCCGGGCGCAGCCCGCGGATGGGCGGCGCCGTCCTCCCCACGCAGGCGGGGGTCAGCCGTCGGCGCCGGACTCCGCAAACTTGCCGAGCCTGTCCTCCCCACGCAGGCGGGGGTCAGCCGTCGTAGGCGTCGGCGAGCTGTTCGGCCAGCATGTCCTCCCCGCGCAGGCGGGGGTCAGCCGCCGTCGAGGAGGTCAGCCACCGGTGCCCCCTCGTCCTCCCCGGGCAGGCGGGGGTCAGCGGTCACAGCGCCGGCACGCGCGTTCCAGGCGCTCGTCGTCCCCGCGCAGGCGGGGGTCAGCCGCACGGCGTCGCCCCCAGGGCGCACACGCTGGCGTCGTCCCCGCGCAGGCGGGGGTCAGCCGGTGCCCATGGCGCGGTTCATCAACGCGTCCATGTCCTCCCCGCGCGAGCGGGGGTCAGCCAGCCGAGGCCGAGGCGGAGACTCGAAAGGCCGCGTCCTCCCCGCGCGAGCGGGGGTCAGCCGTCCGGCCGCACCGGCGCCAGGGCGGAGGCGAGGTCCTCTCCGCGCGAGCGGGGGTAAGCCGGTCTACGGCACCCAGCCCGGTGCCCAGCCGTCGTCGTCGCCGTGCGAGCAGGGGTAAGCCGGCCCCGATGTGGCGCCGCGGATGCCCGGACGAGTCGTCCCCGCGCGAGCGGGGGTAAGCCGGAGCAGCCCGTGAAGCAGGACGACCACGGCATGTCGTCCCCGCGCGAGCGGGGGTCAGCCCGGGCTCCGCGGCGTCGTAGTCCTCGCCGTAGGGTCGTCCCCGCGCGAGCGGGGGTCAGCCGCCGCCGGCGGCCGGGGCGAACGCGGCGACCCCGCCCTCCCCGCGCGAGCGGGGGTCAGCCGGGGTGTGGCCGCCGAGCATCCACGCCTTGGTAGTCCTCCCCGCGCAAGCGGGGGTCAGCCGAACGTGGAGGCCGTCGTGCTGGAGTGGCTCCGGTCCTCCCCGCGCAAGCGGGGGTCAGCCACTCCCAAGGCCAGTAGTCACCGCCACTACATAGTCGTCCCCGCGCGAGCGGGGGTCAGCCGCGGGCCTCGGCGTCGAGGTCGGCGCCGGACGGGTCGTCCCCGCGCAAGCGGGGGTCAGCCAGAGCACGTCCCTTTGCTCGGAATGGACACCAAGTCGTCCCCGCGCGAGCGGGGGTCAGCCGGCGCCCCGGTGGAACTTCTTCGGCGATGTCGCGTCCTCCCCGCGCGAGCGGGGGCCGGCCGGCCGCCGGGAGCGGCACCAAGGCGGCCGACACGTCGTCCCCGGGCAAGAGGGGGCCAGCCGACCAAGCGGGGCCGCCGCGGAGGCCGGATTGTCTCCGAGGTTCAGCCGGTGCAGCCACCGAGATCCCCGCCGGGGGCATCGTCGTACCGCTGTGACAGGATGCACCACGCCGCCCTTTGACATCTGAACCTCTCTCAGCCGCCAGTCACGGCAAAGAAAGTGCAAAGCCGCCAGAACGATGCAGGTCGCGAAGGGCCCTCCCCGCGCAAGCGGGGGTCAGCCGGGAGAGGTTCTTGCCTATGACCCGGAGGCGGGGTCCTCCCCGCGCAAGCGGGGGTCAGCCGGCGGCACGGCGGCCCCGTTTCGGTCGTGCCGAGTCCTCCCCGCGCAAGCGGGGGTCAGCCGCCGCAGCCGAGGGCGACGAGCACCGTCACCGTGTCCTCCCCGCGCGAGCGGGGGTCAGCCGCCGCGACCGCGCTCCGGGAACAGTTCGCCCGCGTCCTCCCCCGCGCGAGCGGGGGGCAGCCGGCGGCTCCTGCCAGGGAGCCGGGTACTGCGAGGTCCTCCCCGCGCGAGCGGGGGTCAGCCGAGCGTCACCGTCCTGATCTCCTGGCTCGCAGGGTCGTCCCTGCGCGAGCGGGGGTCAGCCGGAGCCCGACCGATGCCGCCCAACCGCGCCGTCGTCCTCGCAGGTGGGGGTCAGCCGCGCCCGGAGCTGCTGGCCAAGCTGGGCATGAGGTCCTTCCCGCGCGAGCGGGGGTCAGCCTGTGGGCCCGGTGTGCGAGCAGGGGTCGGCGGTCCTCGGTGCCGGCGCGGCGGGCAAGTCGTCCCCGTGGTTCAGCCGGGGCGGGCCTCGAGGTCTGCACTCACCGAGGGCATCGTCGTACCGCCGTGACACGATGCACCCGCACACCGCACCTTGATATCTGAACCTCCCTCAACTGCGAGGCATAGCAAAGAAAGTGCAAAGCTTCCCTAACGCTGCAGGTCGCGAAGCGTCCTCCCCGCGCAGGCGGGGGTCAGCCGCGGCCCGGGGCGCAGTCAGGGCGTCCGGAGCCGTCCTCCCCGCGCAGGCGGGGGTCAGCCGGGCAGGCGGCCCTCGCCGATCGGCTACTACCGGTCCTCCCCGCGCAGGCGGGGGTCAGCCGGATCCGGCGCTGCCGGCCCGGTCGCGCCTCTTGTCCTCCCCGCGCAGGCGGGGGTCAGCCGTTGGCGCTGCTGGTGCCGGTCGCGCTGCTGCTGTCCTCCCCGCGCAGGCGGGGGTCAGCCGTCGATGTCCGGCGTGTTCGCGGTCGCGGATGCGTCCTCCCCGCGCAGGCGGGGGTCAGCCGTCGGCCTGACAGCACACCTCAGACATGGGTCGGTCCTCCCCGCGCAGGCGGGGGTCAGCCGCCGCTCAGCGCGCAGCTCGTGGACCCGGAAGCGTCCTCCCCGCGCAGGCGGGGGTCAGCCGCCGTCGGACGGATGCTGCAGCTGGAGCTTCCAGTCCTCCCCGCGCAGGCGGGGGTCAGCCGTCCGCGTCCGCGTCATCGAGGAGCGGCTCGGCGTCCTCCCCGCGCAGGCGGGGGTCAGCCGAATGCTCCGTGGCCGGCGTTGAAGAGGCCGACGTCCTCCCCGCGCAGGCGGGGGTCAGCCGGACGTCGAGCGGGCGATCCTCGTCCGGGACGGGTCCTCCCCGCGCAGGCGGGGGTCAGCCGCGTCCAAAATGCACATATGGCGACCATCTCGGGTCCTCCCCGCGCAGGCGGGGGTCAGCCGTACGTGATCAAGGGCGTGCTGCTGGCGGCGAAGTCCTCCCCGCGCAGGCGGGGGTCAGCCGATCGTGCTCTTGCGGGCGGTGTTGGAGACCGGGTCCTCCCCGCGCAGGCGGGGGTCAGCCGAACGGCTTGGCCACCCGGTTGAACGTCGCGAGGTCCTCCCCGCGCAGGCGGGGTCAGCCGGCCCTTGTGCTGCGCGAGGGCCTGGAGGGTGGGTCCTCCCCGCGCAGGCGGGGGTCAGCCGCGCCTGCGCCAGGCGTACCTGGACACGATGGCGTCCTCCCCGCGCAGGCGGGGGTCAGCCGCTCAGCTCCTCCGGGAGGAGCGACGAGGAGGCGTCCTCCCCGCGCAGGCGGGGGTCAGCCAGCCGGCGTCGCGGACGACCGGGAAGCGGCCGTCGTCCTCCCCGCGCAGGCGGGGGTCAGCCGCAGCCGCCCGCGAACGAGCGGCCGGCCGTGGAGTCCTCCCCGCGCAGGCGGGGGTCAGCCCGAAACGCCATCGTTCACCGCGGTACTGGAGGTCGTCCCCGCGCACGCGGGGGGCAGCCGCCGACCATGCCGAGGCGGCTCATCGCCGCGTAGCCCTCCCCGCGCGAGCGGGGGTCAGCCGGGCTGGAGTGAGCGTGCTGGTGACGCCGCATGGTCCTCCCCGCGCGAGCGGGGGTCAGCCGGGAACGCCCGTGCCGAGCACTGCCATGCAGCAGTCCTCCCCGCGCGAGCGGGGGTCAGCCGTACGAGCCGCTCCTCGGGTGGAGGATCTTCTCGTCCTCCCCGCGCGAGCGGGGGTCAGCCGATGATGCCGTCCGCGGTGTTCCTCACCCCGGCGTCCTCCCCGCGCGAGCGGGGGTCAGCCGCCGAGCGGGGCGGAGAGACTGACCTTGAGCGGGTCCTCCCCGCGCGAGCGGGGGTCAGCCGCTGGCGTTCGCCGGTCCGCTGCTGGTCGCCCGGTCCTCCCCGCGCAGGCGGGGGTCAGCCGCCCAGTTCGGCCAGGAGCAGTAGGTCCAGCGGATCGTCCCCGCGCAAGCGGGGGTCAGCCGGTGCCGGCCTGCTGCCACTCCCTGCTGATGTAGTCGTCCCCGTGCGAGCGGGGGTGGCCTCGATCATCGGCAGGCCCGTTGACCTGACTAGCCGTCAGCACGCCCTCTATTGCTGCCGACTCCGGGCAGGCACAATCGGGAGCACCTTGAGGAGGCTCGTATGGACAGCACCATCGACGTGGAGAACTCCGGTGGGGAGGGCGGTGGCAACGGGGGCGACGGGCATCCGGGGACGCCTTGGACTCCGCCGCCCACGCCGCCGTCGCCGGACGGCACCACCCCGCCTGGTGACGGCGGGCGTCGCAAGTGACCCTGGCCCCCGACTGGATGGGCCGCTCCGGTGCGGGGCGGCCCTTCCCTGTCTCCGAGGCGTGGGCCCCGTCGTTCGACGCCGTCCCCCGCGCACTGTTCCTGCCCGACCTGGTGTGGGCGCATGACATGCGCAGTGGGACAAGCCGGACCGTCGACCGGAACGCGGATGAAGCCGATTGGCTGGCGGCCGCGGCCGCGGACATCCCGATCGTGACGCAGTGGGACGACGGCAACCACCACGGCGCGGAACCGGGAACGGTGCCCACCAGTTCCGCCTCCCAGCCCTCGCTGGTAGCGTCCATGCTCGACGACCTCCAGGTTGAGCCCGGGATGCGGGTCTTGGAACAGGGCACCGGGACCGGATGGAACGCCGCGCTGCTGAGCCACCGGCTCGGCGACGCCAACGTGACCACCATCGAGATCGATCCTGCGGTGTCCGCCCAGGCTCGCACCGCTCTTCACGCCGCTGGCTTCCACCCCCGCCTCGTATGCGGTGACGGCGCGCTCGGCCACCCGCCCGGCGCCCCCTACGACCGGATCATCGCCACCTACGGCCTGCGCCAGGTCCCTCCGGCCTGGATCGAACAGACCCGCCCCGGCGGCCTGATCCTCGCCCCATTCGGCACCCACTACTCCAACGCCGACGCCCTGCTCCGCCTCACCGTGACCGACGACGGCAACGCGTCCGGACCGTTCCTCCAGCCGGCGGAGTTCATGAAAATGCGCTCCCAGCGCCTCACCTGGCCCGAGAACCCACCCGCCGGCGGCACCGTCACCGAGACCACCACCACCGCCACCATGCCCCCACACGGGAAATTCAACCCCTTCCCGTTCGCCGCCGGCCTGCGCCTGCGCGACGTGGTCCACGCCGTCCAACCCCATCCGGACGGCGCCCGGACCCTGTGGCTGTACTCCCTCACCGCCCCGGCCTGGGCCGCCGCGACCTTCCACGACGGCGAAAGGGCCCACCCCGTACGCCAGTACGGCGCCCGCCGCCTCTGGGACGAATTCGAGGACGTCCTCGACTGGTGGCACCGAGCAGACCAACCACGAGTCGAACGCCTCGGACTCACCGTCACACCCACCGGCTGGCACGCCTGGCTCGACAACCCCGAACAACCAATCTGACCAAACCGAACGAACAACCCTCAGAACACAACCCGCGACAGCCGGGCCCCACACCCGCCGTCTACTCCCCGACGCGCAGGAACGACCCCCGCACGTCCCAACCCCGCCCGTGCTTGCCGAAGCAAGAGCCAACCCCCGCACGGTCGGCCGCGTCCTCCTACCTCCCCGCGAAGGCACGCGCAGGCCGCATCCGCACCAACCACAGGCAACCACGCCCGGCGGTAGCGTCGCACCGCCGTGACACGATGCACCCACACGCTGCTCCTTGATATCTGAAGTGCCATCAACAACCGGACACGGCAAAGGAAGTGCAAAGGCGTCATAACCCTGAAGGCCGCGAAGCGTCCTCCCCGCGCGAGCGGGGGTCAGCCGTGGCCGGGCCGGTACCTGCGGAACCCGGGGCCGTCCTCCCCGCGCGAGCGGGGGTCAGCCGCTGGCCGACACCGTGGACCAGTTCATCGCGGGGTCCTCCCCGCGCGAGCGGGGGTCAGCCGTCGAAGCGCGCGTTCATCGCCACGATGGGCAGGTCCTCCCCGCGCGAGCGGGGGTCAGCCGCGGGTCGAGGCCATGAACTGGTCGCACCGGGCGTCCTCCCCGCGCGAGCGGGGGTCAGCCGGGCGGACGGGCCGCCCGGCAGAAACCGAGGAGGTCCTCCCCGCGCGAGCGGGGGTCAGCCGGGTCTCCAGCGGAGCCATCACAGCCGGAACACGTCCTCCCCGCGCGAGCGGGGGTCAGCCGTCCTCCTGGCTCGCGCCGAGGACGTAGCGCTGGTCCTCCCCGCGCGAGCGGGGGTCAGCCGATGCCGCGGGTGGTGCTGGTGACCGCGGTGTGGTCCTCCCCGCGCGAGCGGGGGTCAGCCGTCCCGGGAGGTGCGGGCCGTCCTCCAGGGGACGTCCTCCCCGCGCGAGCGGGGGTCAGCCGGCCGTGGACGGCCAACTGCGGCTCCTGGACGAGTCCTCCCCGCGCGAGCGGGGGTCAGCCGCAGACCGCTCGATCACTGTGCTAGACAGTGCGGTCCTCCCCGCGCGAGCGGGGGTCAGCCGCTGGCCCGCTACATGGTGGATGTGCAGCAGATGTCCTCCCCGCGCGAGCGGGGGTCAGCCGCCGAGGGACAAGACCGTGCAGCGGTTCAGCCGGTCCTCCCCGCGCGAGCGGGGGTCAGCCGGCACGGGCCCGCACGGCGGCGGCCTGGCTGGAGTCCTCCCCGCGCGAGCGGGGGTCAGCCGTGACCACGCCGACGCTGGAACTCCAGGAAATGGTCCTCCCCGCGCGAGCGGGGGTCAGCCCCAGGCCGCGGCCACGGTGCCGATGCTGTCGACGTCCTCCCCGCGCGAGCGGGGGTCAGCCGCCGGCCGACTTCATCCCCCGGTGGAGCAGGCCGTCCTCCCCGCGCAGGCGGGGGTCAGCCGGCCGTCTGGCGCTGCAGCTTGAGCCTCCCGGAGTCCTCCCCGCGCAGGCGGGGGTCAGCCGCTGACGCAGAGCCTGCAGAACGGCAGCCTGACGTCCTCCCCGCGCAGGCGGGGGTCAGCCGTCCGGAGACGGCCAGCGGAGTCAGATCCTTGGGTCCTCCCCGCGCAGGCGGGGGTCAGCCGCTGGCCCACAGGTCTACCAACTTCTCGCGCCAGTCCTCCCCGCGCAGGCGGGGGTCAGCCGGGGGAGTTCGCCGCGCTGGGCACCCCGGCGCAGTCCTCCCCGCGCAGGCGGGGGTCAGCCGAAGGTCTACGTCATCAGCACCGACACCCTGGTGTCCTCCCCGCGCAGGCGGGGGTCAGCCGGTGGCGAGCTTCGCGCCGGTGCGCTTCTTCCGGTCCTCCCCGCGCAGGCGGGGGTCAGCCGCGGATCCGCGGGGAGGTCGTGGCCGCCCTGGCGTCCTCCCCGCGCAGGCGGGGGTCAGCCGCCAAGAAGCTCACCTGCACCGAGGAGGAAGCCGTCGTCCCCGCGCAGGCGGGGGTCGACCAGATCCTCCCCGCGCGAACGGGGGTCAGCCGCCCTGTCTTTCGGTCCGTCAGGGGACGTTGCGGCCCTCCCCGCGCGAGCGGGGGTCAGCCATTGAGCATGAGGTGTGCTTGGGGCGAGGGTAGTTAGCCCGGGTTCACGGCAGAAGGATGTTGGTGGCCGCACTCCAACTCCGACCCGTTGCTGTCGACGACCGTGTAGTCGGCGATTACGTTCATGGGATTGCCGCCTTCGAAGATCCACACAACCAGGCGGTCTGGGGCGGAGACGACGGTGAACTGGGGATCCGGCGCGTCGTCAGTCGGCACAACGGTGAATTCATCCCCGGGCTTCAACCAGAAGTCCTCGCCGTACGGTTCGATGAAGAGGCAGACGAGATCCTCGCCGCCGTTCTGTACTGGGAGTCTGTTCACTGGAGCCGTCCTGGTTGGTGCCGCTCGAGGAGCGCTCAGGATAGTGACCGGGCGCCTGGCCGACCAGAGCCCGCCGGAGCGGCAGGCCGTGCCGCCGCGTCCCCGCGCGAGCGGGGGCAGCCGTGCTCCCTTGACGTGAGCGTGCTCCTGGACGCGTCGTCCCCGCGCGAGCGGGGGTCAGCCGCCGGGCCGTCGGCCGGCCGCCCCTTCGGCGGGGTCGTCCCCGCGCAGGCGGGGGTCAGCCGGTGCCGCCGCTTCGTAGCGGCGTAGAGCGCATGTCGTCCCCGCGCAGGCGAGGGCCAGCCGTCTTGTCGACGTCGATGCCGTCCGTCACGTTCACCATCCCCGCGCAGGCGGGGATCAGCCACTACACCCCGTGCAGGCCAGAGCGGTCGGGATGTCGTCCCCGCGCAGGCGGGGGTCAGCCGGCAGCGTGCCCCAGGATGGCGGTGCCGAGCAGGTCGTCCCCGCGCGAGCTGGGGTCAGCCGCGTGGACGAACGCGGCGTTCGCCTGGATCCACGTCGTCCCCGCGCGAGCGGAGATGGTTCCGTCCGGATTTGGGGACCATCCGGCTCTGATCCAAATCTCGGGGAGTGGTGACGGCCCGTAAGGTACGGCTGAATCGGACGTGCTCAGCGTCCGCGTCGCGCTCGATTCCGGCGCGGTCCGGACCGGTGGGAAGGCGGTGGCTGTCGCGGGGTAGGGTCTCGCCGAATCGATGTGCACAGCGCGTGCAGGCGAAGGAGCTGACGTGAGCGAGGCCGTGTTCCAGGAGGTCGGTCCCGGGACCGTGGATCCCAAGCAGGGCGGGAAGCTTGCGGCGCGGTGGTGGAAGTGGGCACTGTCGGCGCCGGAAGATCGCAGTCCGGTCAGGGACAGGACCGGAGAGCTCGCCGACTGGCGGCAGCCGTCGGACGTATGGTTCCTGGCAGGCACCTACGGCGGCCGAGTCGTGCGGCGATGCCAGTTGCCCGCCGGGAAGCCGATCTTCTTCCCCGTCTTCAATACTCAGCGCCTGGCGTTGGGCTTCCCGGCAAGACCGTGGCGCGTCAATGCATCCAAAGCCGAGGCCGCGCTCAACGGTACTCCGTTGCAGGTGCACGAGTTCGCTTCCAGGCGATTCTGGGCTGCTGGACGCCCGCGCGTCGCATGGGGGCTCTGGTGCACGCTTGATCCGCTCACATCTGGCCAGTACGTCCTGTCGATCAAGGCCACATCGGGCGGATTCTGGGTGGACACGACCTACCATCTGGAGGTGGTTGAGCCCTGATCATCCGTCTGTGAGGCCGGCGGCAGCTCACCCTTCCCCGCTCCGCTGCACCGCCGGGCGACGCAGAGCAAGCGCCCCAGCCCGGGTCGTGCGGGCCACGGCCAGAGCAGCGTGGTGACGGTCACCCTGACGACGCGCGTGGCTGCGGTCAATGACCGGGGCGTCCTCTATCGCGGCTCGGTAGGCTCCCTCGGGCTCACGCAGCCGGTTGTAGTGCCGACGCAGGATGGTCTCCTGTTCCGCGCTGGCTTCGTCGGCCGCGGCTCGGCGGACAGCGGCGTTCTCGCGCATCCGGCGGCGAAGCTCCTGGTAGGCGGTGTGGTCGGCGAGCGGGGGCCGGGCTGGCTGCGCGACGGGTGGGTCGTCCCCGTGGTTCAGCCAGCGCGGGCCTCGAGGTCTGCACTCACCGGGGGCGTCGTCGTACCGCCGTGACACGATGCACCGGCACACCGCCCCTTGATATCTGAACCTCCCTCAGCTGCGTGGCATAGCAAAGAAAGTGCAAAGCCTCCATGACGCTGCAGGTCGCGAAGTGTCGTCCCCGCGCAGGCGGGGGTCAGCCGTCACTTCGGTGACAGGGGTCGAGCCCTAGCTCGTCGTCCCCGCGCAGGCGGGGGTCAGCCGTTGCCGGTGGCCGCCGCCGAGTAGTCCGGGTCGTCGTCCCCGCGCAGGCGGGGGTCAGCCGTCGCCCTCGGCGGTCGCTCCGGCCGCCGTCACGTCGTCCCCGCGCAGACGGGGGTCAGCCAGCGAATCCCCGCCTCGCCCTCGCCGTCGCGGTGTCGTCCCCGCGCAGGCGGGGGTCAGCCGGCCATCTTGGGCCCGATGACCGGTCACGACCTGTCGTCCCCGCGCAGGCGGGGGTCAGCCGGGCCTCGGCTGCATCCGCACCACCACGACTCGGTCCTCCCCGCGCAGGCGGGGGTCAGCCGGTGAGAACAGGGACGCCGTCGATCGCACCGGGGTCGTCCCCGCACGAGCGGGGGTCAGCCGCAGGGGTTTACCCACCTCCGCACCGAGGCTCCGTCGTCCCCGCGCGAGCGGGGGTCAGCCGTGGTCAGGGCGGTGGACTGGTTGTTCGTCGCTGTCCTCCCCGCGCGAGCGGGGGTCAGTCGAATGCTGGCCGTGAGCTCCGCGAGACGATTGTGTCCTCCCCGCGCGAGCGGGGGTCAGCCGCCGCCCATCTCCGAGCCCGCGTCCGGGAGCTGGTCGTCCTCGCGCGAGCGGGGGCAGCCGGTCGCGTGCAGCGAGCGCACCTTCCTGCACGTGTCGTCCCCGCCCAGGCGGGGGTCAGTCGTTCCAGCGCTGGGACGAGTACATCGGCGGCATGTCGTCCCCGCGCAGGCGGTGGTCAGCCGCTGACAACACGCGAGAGCTGGTCGACGAGCCGGTCGTCCCCGCGCGAGCGGGGGTCAGCCGTCGCCGGATGCTCAGTTCCCGTGAAGCCGAAGCGGCGGTCCTCAACAGCCGTTCTTCGCCGGTCAGGCCTCAGGGCCTCTGGTCATGGCGCTGAAGACCAGGTACTCCTCGAAAGCCGTACGGGCACTGGGGATACGGGTGAGTACCGCTTGCGGGTCGGGATGGCAGCGTGGGCATGGAATGTTCTGGCCGACCCCGGCCTGGGACTTCCACATCGTCCACCTCGCGGCGGTATGGACGCATAGTCTGCACCACTCGGGCTCCCCTGGCACGGCTGGGGCTTTCTTCCCGCACTCCTGACAGCGGGCGCTGCGGTCACCGACCTGGACGAACCGCCGACCCAGTTCGCCAGTGGGCTCCCCGTCGTTGCAGGTTCCGCACCACTGCACCACGACCTCCGCCACCACCGGCGGGGTGGCGCGGACTGCGAGGACGGAGGTCAGTGGGCCGGTGACGGTGCTGCCGTCGAGCGCGGTGAAGACGAACCCCGGGGCCTGCCCCGGTCCCTGGTTGCGGCTGCGGCTGCGGCCGCGGTGCCGAGGCGCAGGGGCGGGGGTGTCGGCGGTGTAGGTGCCGGTGCGGACCTTGTGCCAGCCGTCAGCCAGCAGGACCTCGGTGACGACGGCGAAAAAGGCTTTCATCGGTTCAGGACTCCGAAGGCGATGGTGAAGCGGCGGACCAGGTGTTCGGATGGACGGTCTCGTCTTCGCGCAGACGCCACCGGGGAGCCGCCTCGTACACCCGCTCGTCCTCGGGCAGCACCTCGGGCTCGCGCAAGGTGTAGGGCGCCGGCACATACGTTCCCGGTTTCCTCTTCGGCGCGACCGGAACGCCGGGTAGAGATCTGCGGTCCCGGGGAAAACCGTTGACCTGGCGCATCCGAGCCCGAATCGCGGCCGCCGCTCCCGCGACAGCGGCAGGACTGGAGCGCCGGCCGTCCGGAACGTCCTCCGCACGCATATGGAACTCGCTACGGGCAGGCAGGCACCGGCCACAGGTCCGGGCGCTGGTCAGAAGCACACCGTCCTCGCAGTCCGGATTTGGGCACTTACTCGGGGCAACCAGCGCTATGGCGATCTCGTCGGCCCGCTCGCGCAGCTCGGAGCGGGTGAGGTTGGAGTAGCGCAGGAACCAGCGCTGCTCGACGCGGTTTCGCAACTGCGCAGGAGTCCGATCGCCCTGCTGGATCTGCTCCCAGATGATTTCCGGGACTTCGCGAGGGAGCCCGCCCTCGTACCGATTGAGGACGGCGCACAGGACCGCGGGGTAGGCCTCGGTAACCCATACGACAGGGTTGGTGCCGGGGCGGAAGTAAGGGGTGGAGCTCACCACTGGGGTCCTTCCTGCCGCTCCCAGGGCCTGCGGTGGGGCTTCTGATCGCTGCTCTGCTGCCAGCGGCGGTGGACTCCGACGCGGCGGCGCTGGGTGCGTTCGCAGCTGTAGCAGAGCCAATCGGGTCCAACGGCGACGACTGTGGTGTTGCTGCAATAGCCACCAGCACAGTTAGTGGTCCGGGGTGCTGCCGGGGTGTCGTCGGCCGGGGTGGGTGCCGGACGGGCATAGCCTTCGGGGCGCCGACGGATGATGAAGCGGCCGTGCCGGTCGGCGTTGAAGTCGACGAACTCGTTGGGCACCGCGTCGGGGGCGTTCCCCCCGTTGTGTTCCGTGCAGCGCTGCTGAATCCAGCGTAGGGCGTCGCGGTAGTCGAGGGGGGAGAGTTCCCATACCCACATTGCGCCCCGGGGACCGCGGTTACGGCGTCCGGATGGCGCGGGGACGGGGATCTGCTCCCAGGCACCTTCTGCGATGTCGAACAGGGTTCGCTCACACCGGTCGTCAGTGTTGTCGTCCCAGGCGATGCATCGGACATCGTCGATGCGGCAGGGGGCGATGCGCAGTCGGCCACCCCAGGCGAGGACATGGCGTCCTGTCGGGGCTTCAGCTTCGGGTTGAGGTTCCGGTTCGACCTCTTGGGCCGCGTCTTCGTCGACGTCTTCGTCGATGGGCGGGGTGAAGGTGCCGTTCTCAATCATTTTGCGGGTTCGTACTGCCAGTGCCTGGACCATCGGCAGCATCACTGGGTCAAGGCCGGTGTGGTCGACGTTGGGGCAGACCGTGGGGTGCGGGATTCGGCACCTCAGGTCGACGCGGCCGTAGCTGCCGCGGCGGGCCACCCCGCCTTCGACCGACCAGCGGTACTGGAAGGGGACGCGTTTGGCGGGGAACTCGCCGTGAAGCATGGGGATGCGGCCGCCGTCGGCCCGGTCGTACCACTCGACCGGATTTCCGCAGCGGTTGCACGTCCCGGTGGCGTCTGCCCGGAGTGTCTTCGACGGGCTCCAGGGGTCGAGCCGGGCAGCAGTCAGTCCCCTTGTCAGCGGCAGTGGCATCGTCAGCGTCCCTCGCAGACGGGTGATGTGACTGACCATCATGCACTGTGTTGTGGCCGGAAGTTGCATCGTTGCCGATTCGAGGCCCAGGGCCCTGGGCCGGACCGCAGCGACAGCCCGACGCCTTCGCCCGGCGCTTTGTCGTCGCGGAACCGGCGGTCCGCCGCTCGGTCTGCGGTGGAGCAGGATCGGACCTGGGTCAACGGGGCGGGCGACGGTTCTTCAGCACGTCGTCCAGCCCGGGCGTGGTGCCCAGCCCTATCGGGCATCGTGGCGGGGAGGTCGACGAGCCGGCTGCGCCCTGGAAGGCGACAAGGGGCTGTCTCTCTCAGCGCAGCGAGGGCGGTAGCTCGAAGTCGCTGCCGACAAGCCACAGCCCGGGGCACTGATCGGTGCCCGCGCTGTGCGCCATCCGCAGGACTTCTACCGGATCGGTCTCTTCAGAGATGACCTGCTCAAGGCTCTCCTTGAAGGTCGCCCATTCCTCAACGGACGGCCAGGCCGTCCAACGCTTCGGTTCGACTTGCGAGCGGCGCCAGGCCCGGAGCCAGATCGTCGCTGCGTCGTGTCGAAGGTCTCCAGACCCTCGGACGTGTCGAGATACGCCCCGGGCCAGCCCAGCGGAGCTGGCCCTCACAGCCTCCTCGATAAGCGGGAACGAGTACCCGGAGTTGAACATCGCCTTGACCTCCGCCCGTACGTCAGCGCCCAGCTGAGCACGCGAGGCGGGGCTGATCTCCTCCAGATCGAGTTCGATGAACTGGTCGTTCAGCAACGTTACGTAACGGTTGGACAGCTCGACTACGTCGGGATCGTCGAGGCTTCGCATCCGCCGGATTGGCAGCGGTTCTTCCTCTTCATAGCCTTCCGGTGTGGCGGTTTCCCCCACGTACGGTGCTCCCGGGAATCCGTCCAGACCGGAGGGGGCGAGCAGCAGCACTCCAAGCTGGGTGATGATCCACGCGGCCAGTTTTTCGGCGTCGGCTTCGTGGCCAATGGTGTGCGGGACTGCGGCAACGACAGCGAGCGCCGCCTCGCGCCGTCCGATCACCGGGGCGAGCCCGCCGAAAAGGACGGTGAGTTGGAAGGACGCGTGCGCTACGGCCCCGAGACCAGCATCTGGTTCCCCGGTGTCGGCCCAGCGCTCCTTCAGCCGGCTGAGGGCTGCGGGCATGTCGTCAGGGTTCCAGTGGCCGGGGTATGCCGAGAGCCAGGTGAGCGGGAACGTGATCGGCGAATTCGGAGACGCTGCTTGCGGCGGGGTGGTCGGGGCGGGCGGTTCGGGAGCGGGAATGGGTAGCTTGTTCTTGAGTTGGGGCAGGCTGGTGTCGATCGGGTTGCTGTCGAAAAGCCCGTAGAACAAGGTTCGGGTCATGGCGGTCGGCCCCCGGCCGCTGATCTCGTTGAAGGGCTTGATCAGCCAATCCGCTTCCGCGACTGCACGCTGGGACTGTGTCTCAAAGTGGTTGACGGCGTGAGTGGTCATGTTGGCCCGCGGCGCGCGAGGGTTCGCCTGGGCAGCTTCGGCCGCCGCTCGGGTAGCCCGCCAGACCAGGTTGTAGATCTCACCCAGGGGCCGAAGCCCCGCTACCTTCAGCGATGCCTCATGCAGCCGGACAGCGTGATTGTCCGGTACGGCGGGCAGAAGCAGGTGCTCGAGACGCCACCGGAAGTACCGCAGCGCCTCGGCCGCCACCAAGTCCTGGGCGATCTTGAGGAGGCCGTCCTGTTGACCGGCAGTCAGAACGCGGATGTCCAAGACCATCGTCAGGAGCGCGTCGAGGGACTCGGCCGACTTGCCCAAACTGGGGCCGTGAGGCGCAAAGTAGCAGGCCCGAGAGGGGTAGAAGGATCCGGTGAGAGCCGGGGGCACGACGGCGCGGGGGTCACCGGAAGCCTGGGCGAGGGCGTCTTCATAGGAAGCTGGCTCCCAGACGAAGGCGTTTAGCGGGCTTGAGGGGTGGATTGCGAGCAACCCTGACCGAACCAGCTCTCCCATCAAAGGACCGTGGGCATCGGGGTCCGGGTGGAGCGGTACCGGCCAGGAATCGATGCTGGCCACGGGTGCGGTGTTCGGCGCGTAACGCAGAACGGCGAGCGCTCCAAGCAACTCCCTGACGGAGGTGTCTGGGATCTGATCCTGGGACGAAGGAAATACCGCTGGGTATTGCATTTCGACGACGGACCGCTGCTGCTGCCTCCACAATTCGTGTGCCCTGTCAGCGACTTGCCGCGCTTCGGCCGCAGCCCGCTGCGCCTGAACCTTAGCCAGCCGGGTGGGGCTGATAAGGGCGCTTGCCGCCGATGTCAGAGAGGGGGTGCAGTCCACGCAGTCCGGGGTGCCGTTGAGGCAGACCTGTTGGAAGGCGCTGCGCGAGGTGAGGGTGAGGGGGCCAGCGCACTTCGCGCAGGCTCGTCCGGGAACGGTGGCGCGTACGCCGGCTGCGGCCACGACGTAGTGCTGCCGACCCCAGCCAGCGGTATCGATCGCGCTGGTTTTCTCGGACCAGACGGGCACGGGCGGGTCTTCGGTGAAGCCAGCCAGCGCCCAGTAGCGTTCGCCGAGTGCCACGAGTACCGGCGGGGCCTCGTCGACGGGATGGACCTCCGGCATGAGTCGGGTGAGGTCGTCCAAGTTCAGTGGAGTCTCTGCGTCCGCCATCGTTGCACTCTAGTGGCCCACCGTGAATCTCTGCTCGTGGTCATGCTGTTCAGCACCCGAAGGTGAGTCACCCCGCCTTCTGGCAGCTGGGTTACCAGCCGACTGTTAGCCGCTGCTGCCGCAGGGCCTTGGCCTGGAACGCAGCATGCTCGAACTCCTTAGGACGCATCGCCGCCCAAGTGGTCGCGCCGGTTCAGCGCGTTGTACGTCGCTCGGTTCCAACCCAGGCTCAACCGAGTTCGGCTTTCCCCGGCCGGGGCCCCGGCCGTTTCGCGTGGCTCCTTGAGTGAATCGCTAGATCGTCTTCTGCAGAGCGATCACCACCCCGGGCAGCGGGGGGCATGTGTCTGGAGGCCCGCCAGAGGCTCTGGCGGGCCTCCAGGGCGCTTGCTGGGGCTGCTATGGGTCAGGTGACGTCGCGGGTCATGTCGACGAAGCGCGAGTAGTGGAGCTGCGCGGCCAGGGTGATCGTCGCGGTCGCACCGTTTCGGTGCTTACCGACGATCACGTCGACCTCGCCTGAGCGGGGGTGCTCCTTGTCGTAGGCGTCGGGCCGGTGCAGCAGGATGACGATGTCCGCGTCCTGCTCGAGTGAACCGGACTCGCGCAGGTCGGCGACCATCGGCAGCTTGTCGGTGCGCATCTCGGGGCCGCGGTTGAGCTGGGCCAGGACGATGATCGGGATACCGAGTTCCTTGGCCAGCAGCTTGATGTTGCGGCTGATGTCGGAGACCTCCTGCTGACGGCTGTCCTCGCCGCGCCGCTTGGCCCCGCCGGTGATGAGCTGGATGTAGTCGATGACGATCATCGCCAGGTCGGGCACCCGGTGCTTGAGCCGACGGCACTTGGCCTGGATCTCGGGCATCGACTTGGCCGACTCGTTGATGTACAGCGGGGCCTGGCTGAACCGCTGCGCCGCGACGGCCAGGCTGTCCCAGGACTCCTCGGTCAGGGTTCCGGCGCGCAAGTGGTGCAGCGCGACCTTGCCCTCGGCGGAGAGCGTGCGCATGTTGAGTTCGCTGATCGACATCTCCAGCGTGATGAACGCGGCCGGCCTCGCTGCGCCCTCGATCAGCTGGCCCGCGGAGTTGCGGGGCATCGTGCAGGCCCGCGCGAAGTCCATGGCGATCGTGGACTTCCCGTGTCCGGGCCGGGCGGCGACGATGATCACCTGTCCGGGCTGCCAGCCCTGGGTGAGGCGGTCGAGGTCGGCGAAGCCGGTGGGCACGCCGCTGATGCCCTCCTGGGAGCCGGCGGCCTGAATCTCGTCCAGCGTCGGGCCGACGGTCTCGCTCGGCAGCAGGAAGTCGTCCTCACGGCCCCTGGCCTCGACGGCTCCGGCGAGTTCGGCGGAGGCCGCGGCCGCGATGCCGTCGATTTCGCCCTGCCCGGCGTAGCCCATGGCGGCGATGCGGGTGCCGGCTGTCACCAGGCGGCGCAGCACGGCCTGGTCGCGGACCTGCTCCGCGTAGTAGTCGGCGTTGGCTGCGGTGGGCACCGAGTTGACCAGGGTGTGCAGGTACGAGACCCCGCCGACCTTCTCCAGCTCGCCGCGCTTCTTGAGCTCGTGGGCGATGGTGAGGGGGTCGGCGGGCTCCTGCCGCTTGTGCAGGTCGAGGATCGCGCGGTGGATCGTCTCGTGAGCCGGGCGGTAGTAGTCGTCGGGGCTGAGGATCGCCGAGACCTCGATGATCGCGTCCGGGCTCAAAAGCATGCCGCCAAGGACGGCCTGCTCGACGACCAGGTCCTCCGGCCGGCCGCCCGGCGGCACTCGCTCGATGTTGGTCGCCGGCTCGGCCTGGGGCGCCTTCCGGCGGTGCCGCGGCTGCTGCGGGACGTCCTCATCGGTCGCGTCGCTCCAGTCGATCTCGTCCGGGACCTGCTGGCTCGGTACGCTCACGGTGGATTCCATGGGGTTTGCTCCTGGGATTCGGCCCGCGGCTGCCGGGGCGGCCTGGCGAGGTATCACCGGCAGCCGCGCTGTGTTGTTCGGGGGTGCAGGGCACCGATCAGATGTCGCGCCTGTTCAGGGCGTTCAGCAGCTCCGCGACCCGGGCCGGGGCGGGGACCGGTTTGAAGTCCGGCTCCTCCTTCGGCATCTGCTGCGGAGGCGTCGACTCCCCGGTGCTCTGGCCTGGAACAAAGCCCAGCACGATCTCAGCCAGCGGCAGGTTGGGGATCCGGTCGCGCTCCAGGATCGAGCCGTAGTTCTTGATGCCGCCGGGGTTCTTGGTCAGCTGCCCTACGAGCAGGCGACGGGTGCGGTCGTCCAGGGTCGTGATCCGGGGCCAGCCCTGATCGGCCATCGCTTCCAAGAGGGCTGGAGCGAGGGACTTTGCCTTCGGCCGTCCGATCGTCCACGGAGCGGGGAGCAGCTGGAGCAGCCGGACGGCGGCCGTGGTTTCCTCGGGGTCGAAGACCATCTCCTCCTCCCGAGCCCCCACCCCGGTGGGGCCGGTGGGGTTCGAGCGGGGGTTGGGGGAGGAGGTAGTTACCTCCTCCTGGAGGTGTGGAACCACGTTGATTTTCAACGTGTCGGCCTGAACTGCACAGACGTTGGATTCCAACGCGCCGGATTCCAACGCGTGAGTCTTCGACGCGTTGGAAATTGCAGTGTCGGTCTGACCTGCACAGACGTTGGAAATCGCAGTCTCGGAACCGGGCCGCTTCGACGCATGCGTTGGATTCCGCACCATAGGCCTGACCTGCGACGATGCCTCGACGCCTCGGGTACCCCGGGAGACGTAGGCGCTGTTGTTCGCCGGGTTCCGGTAGACCATGAACTTCCACTTCGGGCGCTTGGTCTTCTCGTCGTAGCCGTCCCGTACGTGGCTGACGTGGCCGGCCCTCTGCAGGCGGCTCATCACCCCGCGCAGGCGGCTCTCGCCCATCTTCCAGCCGGTCGCCTGGAACTCCGCAGACAGCGCGAGCATGCCGGACGGCTGGCCCGGGTCCCGCAGCAGCAGGCGGATCAGCACGCCGTAGTCCTCGGGCTGGAGGCCGGGCGAGTACGCCAGCGCGTACGGGACGACGACCTCCTCCGGAGGCTCCCAAGCCCGCTGGACCGAGGCGCTCGCGAACTCGGGGCTGGACATCCTCACCGGGACACCTTCGATCCGGCATCGAGTCCCAGGAACAGCGCAGCCTGGACGATGTGGTGGTGCCTGCCCTGCATCAGTGTGTTCTTCACAGGGGCATTCGTCTCGCACTCGTCCTGTGGACAGTGGAGCTGGACCTGTGGGGTGGCCGACAGATTGGTTGGCAGGCCGGTGTTGTCACGGCCGGTGCGCGGGGTGGAACTCACGTGGCGCTACCTCTCGGGGGTGAGCGCGGCCCTCGCCGGTATCAGGGGTAGGCCGAGCGCGCGAGTGACGGGTGTCTCTCGCCCGTTGCCACCAGCGCCTGGTACCGTCGGGACAGCGTTACATCTCTCGCGATAGCGGCCCCCTCGCCAAAGACGGGCCGCTTTCGCATTTTCTGGACTTGTGGTGCCCGATATCGGGTATGAGGCAGAGCCTAGCCTCGGAGAGGGCCAGGCCTTTGTGCTTCTGGAGTGGGTCCGTTCATCCAGTGGCGTCGGCCCGGGCTGCGAGCTCTAGGAGCTCGGTGGGCGCGGCACTGCCGGCGATGAGCACTAGCTCTCGAATCGTGCTGCGCGACGCCACATGCGTGCGGACCGTTTCAGGGGCCAGCAGTTCAGCCTGTAGCAGGCATTCCAAGGCCTCGCCGGAGTGGCGCCGCTGAGCGTGTGCTCGGCCGAGATCCATCAGCAGGCGCGCCTGACGCTCGGGAGACAGAGTGCTTGCGTCGATTGCGTTTCCAATGTCGATTGCCTCGCCAGCATCGCCGAGGTCGACGGCAGCTGAAACCGCTTGGATCTCCACGTTGGTGGGACCGAACTCGAGGTTGAAGTCGTTCCGGTCCTCGCTGAGTCGGGACGCGATCGTTCGTGCTGAGGCCAACTCCTTTCGTGTCGATGCCCTCTCGCCCGCGCGAGCATGGATGAGGGCCAAGACCAAGTGGAGAGACCCTGCGACCGACAACACTTCCGGGCTAGCGTCGGGCGCAGCGGCCCTTTGGCGTATCGCGCTGACTGCGGTCTGCGCGGCATGTTCCGCCTGGTCCAGCCGGTGAAGCCTTACGAAGGCCTGCGAAAGCCGGAAGATGCCAGCGAGCACGTCCAGCGGTCTGCCAGATTGTTCAGCTGCGCGGATCGAACGGTCAGCGGCTACCCATGCAGCGTCGGCTTCGTTCTGTCGAACGAAAGCGGCCGACAGCGCTTGATAGGTTCGAGCTAGCAGCGCCTGAGCAGCCGGGCGCTCGGCGACGGGCAGAATCCGGCAGGCCCGTTCGAGTTCTGGAAGCAACTCGTTGAGGCGCTGGCTGAGCTGGCTGAATCGGGACGCGTGCATGAGGTTCCAGACCTCGGCCACGGCGGCGTCAAGGTCCGCGAGGTCGCGTACCGGATCCTCGGAGGTCATGAGCAGAACGTCGAGCGCCGGGTGTCCTGAGATCAGCAGCCGGGCACTGTCGAGGTCGTTCGGCTCCTGATCCGACTCGACGGGGGGAATGTTGAGTCGTGTAGGGGCATCGGGACGCAGGGCCTGAACCGAGACTCCGAGTCCATCAGCGAGGCGCTGTAGAACATCCAGCCGTGATACGGGCTGGACACCGCGTTCGACCTGCGAGAGCCAGCTCGCAGTGCGGCCAATTCGACTGGCCAGCTCATTCTGCGTCAGCTGTCGGTCGGTGCGCAGTTCGGCGATTCGCTTGCCGAAGGCCTGGTGAGAGGTCTGTCCCATGCTTGCCTCATTCCGAGGTCGGGCGCTTGCTGGCCAGCTCGTCGAGAAACGTCACCTCGAAGCTGTCCAGGTACTGACCGCGCTCTGCCAGAAAATACTTCACGTGCGGTTGCTCCTCGTGAAGCTCGAAAGCCGCTCGGTTCGCGTAAAGCTCGTAGAAGACCCGAACCAGCGGGTCCCCCTGGTCGACGTGGCTGGCGTACACGAGGGTCTGGGGCTCGTGTGCCCGGATGCCGTTCAGTGCCTGCTCGACAAGGCGGTCGAACGCCGCCGCCGCCTGCGGGTCTCGTAGGCGGAAGCGGACGATCAGCCCGAATCCCATGGCTGCTCCTCTCTTGGTCGCACTAGCATTGCATACTCGCAAGCAAACTGCGACTAGCAGTGCAAGTCCTTGACTCGCAGATTTTCTGTGAGTAGCTTCTGTGGTGTTGCACTGCGGGGTTGGTCCCCCAGGGCTTCGAGCGCCGTGTCCAAGCGGTCGCTGTCGAGGCGGTCTTGATGGGTCGTCCGACATGCAGGCCTATTCGCGTTGGCGGAGATCGAGTTGAGCCCACCCGCTCCTCGAGATCCGCACAGTCGCTGTGGCCGAACACATCGAGCTCCACCTACAGCGCTGCTGTGCTGTCTGTCCGTCAGGACGCCGGCTGACGCCGGGCCTGGCGGGCGGAGAGGGCAGCACTCCGCTCTCTCGAACGCCCCCTTCTCCCCGCCAGGAGGCCCTGATGCCCGCTCGCGTCCGGACCAAGCGCCGCTCCGCTCTCCCCCCGATCCGCCTCTCTGCGTTACGTCCCAGCACCTACAACCTGCGCTGCGGCGAGGTCCGCACGATCGTCTGCCCGGACTGCCAGACCTGGCAGCGGATCATGGGCGACACCACCCTGACGATCCGCGACCACGTCTCCACCGACCTGTCCGGCGCCGAGCTGACCGCCGGCCAGCAGGACCGCCGCTGCACCTCGGCCCGCCGGATCGTCGAGGTGGACCTGACCGCCGACGAGATCGCGCGCTGGCAGCGGGTGCAGGACCGGCGGATCTCCCCCGACGCGATGCCCGCCGAGTCCCGCCGCGGCACCACGGTGCTGAAGAAGACCCGGACCCCGCTCCAGCCGGCCGTGCTGCACATCGCGCAGGGACGCCCCGCGCCCTCCGAGGTTCCCGCGCCGACCGCCGCTGAGCGCACCGCGAAGTGGGCTGAGCGGTACCCCGTGGCCGAGACCGTCGACATGGTCCGCCGGGCCACCTCCCACGCGCTGCACGCGGACACCCGCCGCCGCCTCTACGGTCCTGACCTCCAGGTCGAGGAGCGCGACACCCGCGAGGCCTCCCGTGCGCTGGCCGAGCGTCGCACCGAGGCGGCGATCCGTCAGGCCAGCCCGCTGCGCAGGTACGCCGCCGCTTGACCCTGAATCACCGCACGGCCCGTCACGGCCGCCGCCGACCTCGCACACGACGGGGTCGGCGGCGGCCGTGGTCGTCCGTACGACCAGCACACAGCAATGAGGCCCTCGGGGCGGTACCCCCGAGGGCCTCAGTCGGTCGCACCATCCACCCGTAGAGAGAGGACCACGACCGTGGACACCATCATGCACCGTCACGCCCCGGACCTCGACGCCATGTACGACCGGTACGCCGGCCGCCTGCGCGCCGCCGCCGCCGAGCAGCTCGCCGCGATCAGCCCGGCCGCCGCGGACCTCGGCGAGGACCTGGCCGAGCAGGTCTGGGACGACGTCGCCGCCGGCCGCTACCCGGAGGGCCGCCGCGGCCTGGACGGCCTGCTCGCCCTGCTGCTCGACAAGGTCGGGTCGGTCCGCCGCCGGGCGGCCGCCAGCATCGAGGCGATCCGCGAGGTCGTCATCGACCTGGACGACCTGACCGACACCGAGCCGTCCGCGTCCGTCACCACCCTCCGGCCGCCGCTCCCGGCCGTCGTCTCCGCCGCCGTCGCCGACCTCCGCGTCCTGCCCACGGCCGTGTGATCGCGATGGCCTCCGAAGCCCTGATCAAGCTGCTCGCCGCCAAGGCCGCCGCCGCGGCCGCCAAGGCCGCCGCCCGCGCCGCCGCCGACGCCCTCAAGGCCGCCACCTCCGGAGGACCCAAGTCATGACCAGCCTCGACCCCGCGGCGTGCCGCTCCTACATCGGCGGCGGAACCCCCGTCCCCACCCCGCCCGCGCCCCCCGCGCCCCCGGCCCCGCCCGCGCCGAACCCGGGCGGTGACAAGTGACCGGTCGCGTGCCCAACTCCACCTACGACACGGACCTGATGCTGCGGATCTCCCGCCAGGCCACCGCCCGCACCGTGAACCGCCGGCCGGACGAGGCCGCCCCGCCGCGCCCGGCGCCCGTGACGCAGCCGCAGACCACGGAGTAGCACCCCGCTACCCCATGCCCCTGATCCGTGCCACCGACCGGTGGCACTTACCCGAGAGGAATCGACCATGGCTCGCTACAACGACTACTACCGCGAGGACGCCACCACGGACGAGGTGCACCAGGCGATCGAGGACAACGACGACGCCGAGTACGCCGACTTCTGGCGCGACAAGGACAACGGCGAGTTCTGACCGCCCCTCATCCGACCGCCACCGCGCCGCCGCGCCCACCCCGGGCGCGGCGGCGCTCCTACGACCAACCGACCTGGCACTCCGACATCTCCGGGAGGAGATCAGCATGTCCGCCAGCACCGTCACCGTCCCGACCTTCCAGAGCCTCGCCCTCCGCCACGGCAAGTGGCTCGCCTCCATCGCCGTCCGCGGCGGCGAGTTCGAGGCCCCGACCGACCCGACCTCCGCCACCGGCGAGGACCTGGTCGACATGACCCGCGCCGCCTCCGCCTTCCTCGACGAGCTGAGCGCCGACTCGCTGGTCATCGACCACGAGGACAGCGTGGACATGCTGAACGCGGCGGCGGCCTGCCTCACCGCCGCCCAGGACGTCGACGGCGACGCCCGCTCGGCCCTCCTCCGCCGCGCCGACGAGGCGCTGAAGTGGGTCGAAGACCTCGCCGAGGAGCTCGCCCTGGAAGCCGACTGACCGAACCACCCCGCTCCTCACCCCGACTCCCCCTGCGCCGCCGCGCCCACCCCCGGGCACGGCGGCGCTTCCTCTACCCCCCGCTGCTTGGAGGCTGTTCGTGAAGCACCGCGCCCGCACCGCCACCCCCGCCCGCCGCACCTACTACGACGCCGTGTCCTACCGGCGGTGGGTAGCGCGGCAGATCGGCCCGCGCCGGGTCGGCGGGATCTACCGCTCCGGCTACTCCGGCGCCGTCTACGAGGTCCTCGCCGTCGACCCCGGCCCCCGGACCGGGACCTGGCCGGTGTGGCAGATCACCGTCCGCATCCTCGGCGGGACCCGCGCCATCGAGCACTGCACCGGCTGGGAGGACCGCGACCGGGTCCTCGCCGAGCCCGGCGAGGAGGCCCTGCGCTACTGGGCCGAGCACACCCTCGCCGCCCCCGCCCTCACCACCAGCCCGACCGCCGGCGCGCTCCTGGAGCAGCGCCACCTCCTGGACGAGGTCGCCCACCCCGACCTCACCGCGGCGTTCCGCGCCCTGGCCGCCGCCTGACCCGCACCGGACGGTGTCGTTCGCCGCCCCGCCCGCCCCGGACCGCCGGGAGCGGGCGGGGCGGCGTTCGTCGGCGCCCGACGCACCACCCACGAGAGAGGACCACCCCGATGCCCCTCCCCGCCTGGACCCTCCATCCCCTCCCCTCCGACCAGCCCTTCGCGATGTCGACCGCCGCCCTGCGCCGACTCCTGGCCTGGCTCGACGACCCGCAGCAGCGCGAGGCATGGCGCTCCGCCCGCCGCAGCCGCGAGATCGCGCTGATCGAAGCCGAGCGCACGCTGGCCGCGGCCGAGTACAGCGGCCGCCGGCAGGCCGACCCAGCCCGGATCGTCGAGCTGCGCGAGAGCACCGCCGAGGCACGCGGCCTGGCGGGCCTGACCGCGCTGGCCGAGGACGTCGCCGAATGCAGCCGACTGCGCATCACCGCCGCCCTCCGCCGGCCCGGCACCGACAGCGCCGAGACGGTCGAGGAACTCACCACCCAGATCGAGATCGCCACCCGCTGCGTGAACGAGGCCCTCACCACCGCCCACTACGCCGACCCCGCGGAGGCGCACCGCCACCTGACGGCGGTGCTGGACACCCTGACCAACCGTCACCGCGCCGCCCGGGCCACCGCCTCGGTCGAAGACCTCGAGGCCTGGGCCCAGGACCTTGAACTCGCCCTCGACATGGCGCAGCTGACCCTCTCGCAGGCCTGAACCCGCCGTCGTACAGGAGGACACGATGCTCAAGCTCATCACCGCCGGCGCGTTCGCCGACCTGGTCCGGCGCGCCGAGACGGCCGAGACCGCCCTCGCCGACGCCAACCGCAGGCTGGAGAACGTCGCCGTCCAGCAGGAGAGCGCCCCGGAACGCGAGCGCGGGGACGAGGCGGCCGAACTGCGCGCGGAGTTGGCGGACGCCCGGCTGCGCCTGTGCCAGCGGAACGCGGAGCTGCGGCTCGGCGAGCTCGTCTTGGCGGAGGCGAAGGCGCGGCTGGTCGACCGCGACCGCGAGGTCGCCGAACTGCGCGCCGAGCTGCAGCGGCCTGCCGCCGGCTGCCCGGCCGATCCGGAGCTGCCGGAGCACACCGTGCTGACCTGCCGCACCGTGGGCGGCGGCCTGGTTGCGGTGATCGCCCGGCCGGACGAGAGCTTCACCGACGGCCGCTGCGACTACGGCTACCAGTGCCTGGCGTGCGGCGACAGCAACAGCGGCGCCTACCAGCCGGGCGACGGCCGGCGGTGGGCCAACGAGCACGCCGGCATGTGCCGGGCGGTCCCGACCGGGGGCCGCCGCCAGCGGCTGACCTGAGCCTGTTTCGGGCCCGGCCGCCCCCGCTTCGCCGACGACGGCGGCCGTTTCGGAAGCACCCCTGGTGCGTTTCGGGAGCAGCCGCCGCCGTTTCGGACCCACCTGATCCGAGCCTTCCGGAGGCATCCAATGACGCTCACCGCACCGCCGCCGACGGCGGCCCGCACCCTCCCGGCGCCCCCCGCGCCGGGCCCCGTTTCGCTCCCGACCGACGCCGTTTCGGCAACGCCCTCCGGAATTTCGGACGCGCCGTGGGCGGTTTCGGAGACGCCCGCCGAGCGTCCCAAGCGCAACGTGCTGATGGGCGCCCTGTCGGTGCTGGCCGCCGCCGGCAGCACCCTGGTCGGCGCCATCGGCTTCCGCATGTCCTACGACACGCTGCGCCAGGTCGCCCAGGACCACTGGGGCTTCTCGCAGGACCTCGCCCAGTGGTTCCCGGTCGGCGTCGACGCCTCGATCGTGGCGTTCCTGGCCCTCGACCTCTACATGATCCGCAAGAAGACGCCCTGGTCAGCGCTGCGTTTGGCCGCGCACGTGATGACCGTGGCCACGATCTGGTTCAACGCGGCCGCCCAGGGTTCGCTGTGGGACGACCCGGTGCGGGCCGCCTCTCACGGCGTCATGCCCGGGCTGTTCGTCATGGGCGTCGAGGCGGCCCGCCGCCTGGTCATCCGCAAGGCGCAGCTGGAGGACGGCACATCGGCCGACGGGGTGCCGCTGCACCGGTGGCTGTTGTCCCCGGTGAAGTCGGCGCGGATGTACCGGCGGATGCGCCTGTACGACGTGCGGTCCTACCCGGAGATGGTCCGCCGGGACCAGGAGCTCATCGCCTACGAGCTGTGGCTCAAGCGCAAGCACGGCGGCGACCTGTCCAAGGCCAGCGATGAAGAGCTGCTGCCGATGAAGATGGCGCCGTACGGCTACACCGTCGCGAAGGCGCTGGCCATGCCCGCCGACCAGGACCGGGCGGCCGAGGAGCGGGCGGAGGAGGCCGAGCGCCGCCGGCTGGAGGCGGAGACCCGCCGCAAGAAGGCGGAGGCCAGGGCCCAGGCCGAGGCGCTGCGCGCGGACGGCGAGGTGCAGAAGGTCAAGGCCGAGATCGAGGGCGAGACCGGGCAGGCCCGGGCGCACGCGAAGGCCCAGGTCACGGCCGCCGAGCGGGCCGCTGCGGCGGAGGAGGAGGCGCTGGAGACGGCGCTGGTCGCCGAGGCCCGCGCCCGCACCGCTGCTGCCGAGCGGCAGGAGGCCGAGGAGCGCGAGGAGAGGGCGGCGGCGGACCTGCGGGCGGCCGAGCTGGAGCGCCTCGCCGCCGAGGAGCGCCGGCAGGCCGCGGAGGCGGACCGGGCCGCGGTCGCCGAGGCGCAGGCCGTCGAGACGGCGACCATCGCCGCGGCCCGCCAGACCGCCGCCGAAGCGGACCGGGCCGCTGCCGAAGCCGAGGCGGCTGCCGCCGAAACGCGGCGCGCCGCTGCCGAAACCGAGCGCCTGCAGGCGGAGGAGATCGCCCGCCGCGAGGCAGCGATCGCCGAGGCGCAGCAGTCGGCGCTGGCTGCTGCCGAAGCCGAGATGGCCGCTGCCGAAACGCGGCGGGCCGCCGCCGAAATCGAGCGGGCCGCGGTCGAAGCGGAGGACGTCGCCAAGCTCAAGCCGCGCGAGCGGGCGGTGCGCAAGGTCGCCCGGATGATCCTCACCGCCCACGCCGCCAACCCGGACTCGGCCTCGGCCGAGCAGGTGGTGCCCCTCGCCGAAATCCAGGCGGCGCTGGATGTCTCCTCACCCGCCACCGCTTCCGAGTACCGGCAGGAGGCCATCGAACTGCTCGCCCAGGGCTACCGGCCCTGAGCGGCCCGCCACCCGCAATCCACGCACGGCTTCTCCGGTGGCCACCAGGGCGCAGCAATCGCCCTGGTGGCTGCCGAAGGCGCCGAAGCGCCGAGCACCACGGTAGCGGTCCGGCCACCACCGGAGGCGATCGCACCGATTCAACCCCCTATCACCGCAGGTCACTGCCGTGCTGCAAGGAGAAGTTGTTCGTCCTTCGGCTGTTCGTAGTCGTCCCCGACCACCCGGTGCGGGTGGGTGCGGGGGCGGTCACGGCCGTCCGGCCGGCGAGATCGAGGTATCGCACGAGAAGGAGGCAGCGGTGGGCGACACCGCACAGCCGCCGGCCTGGCGGCGCAAGAGAACCGAGAAGCGCAGCGAGGAGCGGGCCCGAAGGGTCGGCGCCCACGCGGCGCGGCTTCGTAGTGAGGCGGCGTCGGGCGGTCCTTCGGCACTCGCTGCGGCCGAGTGGAACATCCTGCGGGCGGTGGTCAGTCGGCTGCCGGAGGCCGTCCGGGAGGGCGAGTGGATGCAGATCGCCACCGCTCTGCAGAGCCTGTCGGCGAACCTGGCGAAGCGTCACGGCAAGTGACCGTCAGCGGAGCCGTTTGCGAATTTCGCATCGCGTATTCGCATCCGCACGCGTATTTGCCCGCCCCCAATGCGTAGGCGGGCGCGCGGGCGCGCGCGAGAGTACCCGCCCACGTTGCGTAACCGCAAGGGGCGGCGAGCGCGGCCTGCCGGGCCGTCACCGGGCCGTCCTACGGGGCGAGTTCGGGGGCGCGGCGGTGGTCGGCCTGCATATCCAGACAGAGATCAACATGTAGATCAACTAGCCCCCTGGGAGGGGATCATGACCGGGATCGAGACGACGGTGGCGGCCGGTGTGGGCGTCGCCAGCATGGCGCTGTCGGCGGCGCTGCAGGTACTCGCGAGCGGCGGGCAGACGCTGACCGCCGGGGCGGGCAAGCGCCACGGCGGCCTCGGCGGCGGGCGGGCGTCGGGGGCGATGAAGAACGCCCTCGCGAAGCTGGAGATGCCGCACCTGCACATCGCACTGTTCACCGCGGGCGGGGTCGGCCTGGCCGGCACCGGGCTGGGGCACCTGATCAACGAGGGCGTCACCTGGGCCAACGACGCGGTCGCGAACCTGATGACCGACTGGGTGGGCATCGGATTGGGCTGGCTGGTGTCCCTGGGCGCGGCGGTGGTGCTGCTGATCGACGTGCGCGACGACCGCTGCAGCTCGCGCACGCTGGCGCTGGCCGCGTCGATGCCGTTCTTCGCGACCGCGATCCCTGGCCCGGTCGGCCACGGCGTGGCCGCCGCGGTCGGCTGGGTCGCGCACTTCGTCGCCGGCATCGTCGCCGGCGCGTTCGGCCTCCAGTAGAAGGGGAGCGGCAGATGGAACTGCTCATCGCGATGGCGTTGGCGTACGCGCTGGGCGGCGGGGTCACCGCCGGCCGGGCGACGGCCGCGCAGCACACCAAGACGCCGAAGGCGCCGAAGCCGATCGACCGGACCGAGTCCGGGAAGAAGATCGCCCAGGGTGCGATCAACTCGGTTGCCCGCGTCTACACCTTCACCTCCGGCGCGCGGGAGGGCTGGCGCAAGGCGTGGCCGGAGACCAAGGCGGCGATCAGTGAGCGCCGGGCCAAGGTCAAGGCCGACCGCGCCGCTCGCAAGGCCGGCGCCGCGGCAGAGGCGGAGATCGTGGACGCCGAGATCGTCGAGGACGAGACGGTGAACACCGGCGGCCCGACCGCGCCGTCCGGTGCGGACGTGGACGCGGAGGCGTCGGCGCGGCTCGCGGCGGCGGTGGCCGCCGCCGAGGCGGAGGCCGCCCGTCTGGAACGTGAGCGGGCGGAGCGCATGGCCCGCTGGGACGCGGAGGACCGGGCCCGCGAGGAGCGGGCCAAGGCCGCCACCCCGCCGGTGCCGCCCAGGCCGAAGCAACCGCCGACCGCTGGCACCGCACCGGCGCCCGCCCCCGCCCCCGCCCCCGCCCCCGTCCCCGCCGGCACCGCGTCGGCGGGGGCGGTCCCGTCCCCGGCCCCCTCCCCGGAGGCGGGCCCGCACCTGCGGATCGTCAAGGACGACCCCACGACGCCCGCTCCCGGCACCGGGAGCGGGACTGCCACCGCACCGAGGAGCAGCATGAGCAGCACCCTGCCCACCGCCGCGACGCGGGTCACCGAGGTGACCGGCGTCGACTCACTGATGCAGTACCTCGCCCAGCTCTCGCGCTGGGCGCGGATGGAGAAGGACGACGCGGCCGCGGCCGTCACCCGCCTGAGCGGCCTGCGGGCCAAGGCCGAGCACGCCTACAACGCCGCCGCGGCGGCCAAGTACGACGCCAAGACGCTCGGCGAGCTCGCGGCGATCGTCGAGAAGCTCACCGAGCTGAAGACCTCCCGCGAGGAGGACCTGCGCACCTCCGACCTCGCCGAGCGCAACGCCTCCCAGGCGTCGGCGAACGTGTGGGGCCGCCACGGCGGCATCCAGGAGGCGCGCAACGCCTCCGACGTCGACATGGCCGAGACCAGCACCTACGGCGACTGACCCCAGGTCAGCACCGAAGAGCAGAACTGCGAGGAACCGAATGGCAGAGATCACCTACAGCCAGATCCAGGAGAACCTGGTGCAGCTGGCGGTCGCGACCGCGGTCGAGGAGGCCGCGGCCCGCGACCGCTTCGAGCGCCTGAACACCAAGGTCGTCGAGGCGGAGCGCAACTACCACGCCATCGAGCGGCTCGGCTTCGACCCGCTGACGCTGAACGACTTCCAGCAGGTCGGCGGCGCGCTGGTCGGCCAGGCCCGCGCGGTCGCGGCGGCCGCGAACTGCGCGATCGAGCTCAACGGCATGGCCCGGGCCGCCGGGCTGGCCATCGAGCGGCGCCACGGCGGCTTCGACCGGGCGGTGGCCTCCGCGCCGGTCCCGGCCGCCAACCGCGAGGCCTACAACAACCGCATGTGACCTCCCGGTCGGACACCGCCCGCCCGCCCCGCCGCTCCCGGCGGGGCGGGCGGTTCGGTGTGCGGCCGAGGTGCCGCATCCGCACCTGCCCCACCCACACGATCCGCGCCGTCATCCGTGTTCGCCCGTTCGCACTGCTGGAGTCCTCCCGTGATGAAGTCCCCCACCGTCCCGGCCGGGACGGACACCCCCGCCGCCACCGGCGGCGCCCTGCCGCGCCGGATCGCGCGCGGCACCTGGCGTCGTCTGCACCGAAACCGCCGCCACCTGCCCCCGCTCGCGACCTCCGTGGTGCTGGCCGGCTACGGCCAGGCCCTCACCCACGCCCCCCACGGCCTGGTGGGTGCGCTCGCCGTCGACGCCGCCCTCCCGGCCGCGGTCCTCGTCGCGCGCACCTGGCGCAAGAAGGGCCCCTACACCCGCACCGCCGCGAAGTTCCTGCACCGGCACCGGGTCCTGCCGACCCCGCCGAACCGGCCGATGCGCCGGGCCGAGCTGGTGCGCACCTCCGTGGCGGCGGCTGCGGCCGGGACGTTGCTGACCGCGATGCCGCTCACCGGCACCGGCCCGTTCCAGGCGCCGATGACGGGGCTGTGGTGGCTGGCGCTCACCCCGGCCGCGGCGATCCCGTGGTGGTGGCGCCGCCGCATCCGCGCCAGCGCCGAGCCGCTCGGCGCGGAGCAGCGCGTCGCGGTGTGGGAGGCGAAGGTCGGCTCGACGCGCGGGGCGCTGCCCGGCTCCAAGCTGCTGGAACCCGTCGACACCGGCGACGGGGCGTGGGAGGCGCTGATCGAGCTGGACGGCGGCCGGCAGACCACCGCCTCGGCGATCGCCGCGACCACGCTGATCGCCTCCGCCTACGACCTGCCGATCTCCTCGATCGCCGTGGACGGCGTGCCCGGCGGGGCGGCGTCCCGGGCCAAGCTGCTGGTCTACGACAAGAACCCGCTCAAGAACGTGCCGGTGTTCCCCGGCCCGGAGGCGCTGGACGTGAAGACCGGCATCGCCCGGCTCGGCCTGCACATCGACGGCGGACCCGCCCAGTACCAGATGTGGCGTCCGGGCTGGGGCGCGGTACACACCCACATCTCGGGTGCGACCGGCTCCGGCAAGTCCGCGCTGCTGCGGTCGCTGTTCTCCATCGAGCGGCACTCCGGCCTCGTCACCAGCTGGGGCGGCGACCCCCAGGAAGGCAAGTCCTTCGGGTTCTGGCAGGACTACCTCAGCTACTTCGCCCCCGGCGTGGACGAGTGCATGGCGATGCTGATCGCCGCCGACACCGAGCTCACCCGCCGCTCCAAAGCCTCCGCCCTGACCGTGTGGTACGACGAGGACGGCGACCTGATGTACGGCGACACCGACTGGTCCCCCACCCCCGAAGAGCCGCTCATCGCCGTCACGATCGACGAGTGGCAGGACGTGTGGGGCAACTACCCCGAAGCCCTCGACTACGCCGTGCGCATCGCCATCCTCGGCCGCAAGGTCGGCATCAAACTGCGCCTGGTCACCCACCTGCCCACCCTCGACTCCCTCGGCACCCCCAAGCTGCGCCAGCCGCTCACCGCGGGCAACAACATCGCCTTCCGCACCACCGAACGCTCCGCCGGGTACGTCATCAACCTCCCCGCCGACCCGAACGACATCCCCTCCACGTGGCCCGACGAGCCCGGCGTGCCGACCTCCGGCATGGGCTACCTCAAGGGCGTCGAGGAACGAGCCGCGATGTTCCGCGGCTGGGCCCCGGAGAAAGCCGGCGTCGCGACCCGGTGGGCCAAGCGCGGCACCCCCGCCGTCGTCTCCGCCGAGGCGGCCGAGCACATCGGCCCCGCCTACACCCAGTGGCGCGACCGGCTCGACGCCCGGCGCCGCGGCGAACTCCCGCCGGTGCCCGGCGTCACCGACGAACCGGCCACCACGGCAGCCACCCCGGCCGGCAAGGCCAAGCCCCAGAAGAAGGGCTCCACCGCGGGCACCGTCGCCCCGGCGAAGGCCAGCTTCGGCAAGCCCCCCGCCGGCCCCGGCTTCGACCAGCTGCTCACCGCCACCACCACGGGCAGCACCCCGGCCCGCGGCGACAAGAAGAAGGCCGTCCTCGCCTTCCTGGAGACCGAGGGGCAGGCCACCACCGGCATCATCGCCGCCCAGCTGACCATGCCGCTGTCCACCGTCTCCTCCACCCTCAAGCGCGCCGCCGAGAAGGGCGAGGTCGTCGACCTCGGCCACGGAGCCTGGGCCCACCCCGCCGCGCTCGCCGCCGCCTGACCCACCCTGCCTGCCGCCCCGACCCCGGGGCGGCAGGCACCCGCACGCTCCGGAAGGACCACCGTCATGCTCGCCCCGCACGCGGCCGCCCCCGTCCGGGCGTTGCGCACCTGGGTGCCCGCCGCCCGCTGACCCGGCCTTTCCTGGGGCCGCCGGACCCGCCCGCCACCCGGGCCGGGCCCGGCGGCTCTGGAAGGCGCCGAGCCGCCCCCACACCCCGCTTCCCCACCGCACCCAGCCCCTCGAAGGAGCCCCCGGTGAACACCCCCGCCAACGCCTCGCACACCGCCGCCGACCGGGCGGCGGACCCCCAGATCAACATCCTGGAGACCGGCTACACCCCGGTCATCCTCGACGGCCAGATCCTCGCCGTCCCGCTGCGCCCCACCCTGGACGGCCCCGAGTTCGTGCCCGCCATCGTCGGCGGCGAGGCCGTCGCAGTGCCTGTCCACAACCCGCTCGCCATCACCGCCGCGGCCGCGCAGCCCCAGCCGCAGCCGCAGCCGACCCCGGCCGCCCCGGCCGCCCCGGCCGCCCTGGCGCAGCCGGCGGCCGAGCAGGGCATGCCGCTGGCGGTGCGCCAGTACCTGCTCGTCGGCTCCCTCACCGCGCTCGCGGCCAGCGGCGCGGTGTGGGTGCTCGGCGCCGCCGTCGCCGAGGTCGCCCCGCACGCCGACAAGCTCGGCGAGGTCCTCAAGTGGGCCGCCGTCCTGGTCGGCGCCGTCGTCATCGGCACCGCCGCGCTGCTCGGCAAGCTGCGCTCCGTCACCTCCGGCACCACCAGCGGCAGCGGCAGCGGGGCGAGGGCCACGGCCACCGGCGACGGCGCGAGCGCGACCGGCACCGTCCTGGCCCTGGTCCACCGCACTCACCAGACCAACATCGGCCGCCAGTCCGCCGGCTGGCGCGGCTCCATCACCAACAACAACGGCTGAGGGGGAACCCGCCCGTGCGCAACGCCCTGCGCCGCCTCGCCCGCCGCCCTGCCGCGGCCCGGCCGGACGACGCCCTGCCCGCCCTCCACCAGGCCACCCCCGCCGAACCGGCCGACCCCGGCCCCGGCAGCGAGACGGACTGGTGGACCTGACCCGACCACATCACCGTCCACCCGCTCCTGCTCGCCGTCGAACAGGACGCCGACGCCGCCTGCGCCCGACTCCAAGGCGCCGCGGACCAGTCGTGAGCCCGGACGACCGGCCTCGCCGCCGGAAGCGCCACGCGCCCGCCCCGCCGAACCCCGGCCGGGCGGGCGCGGCGCGTCCGGGGACGGGACCGGCCGCCCGGCCGACACCACGATCCGCCTGGAGGACGTCGTGAGCATCACCGTCACCGCCGACCCGGCCAGCCCCGAGGAGAGGGGCGCCGCCGCGGTCACCGCCATCGTCGAGGCCGTCAAAGCCGCCGCGCAGCGCCCGCACGTCGACCGCGCCGTGTGCTGGCGGATCACCGGCACCCCCTACAGCGCCGCCCGCCTCACCGTCGCCGACCTCGCCGCCCGCATCGCCGAGATGCCCGAGCAACTGCCTGTGCTCCTGTACGTCCCGGACGTCGACTGCCGCGACGCGGTGCCGGTGCGCTCCACCACGTGGGACGGCGCGCTCGTCCTGCACACCACCGAAACCGACCCGGATCCGGACATCCTGCCGCTCGACCCGGCCCCGGCCGGCGCGCACACCGCGGCGACCGGCCGCCTCGCGCGCACCGGCCAGCTCACCGCCGCCGACCTCCGCGCGGCGCTGGCAGGCCTGCCCGACCACGCGCCCGTGATGGCCACGGTGCCCGGCTGGGCCGGCACCGGCGACCTGGTCGTCGAAAGCGCCGACGACTACGGCACCTGCCTGGTCCTGGACACCGACTACCCCACCTGCGACCCGTACGGCGAACACGAGGACGACTGACCCGCCCGCCCCGACCGACTCGCGCCAACGCCGCCCGTCCCCACCCCGGTGGGGCCGGGCGGCCGCACATCCGACACCGCCGATCCCGCACAGTGAAGGACACCCCGTGAAGCTGCGCCTGTTCGCCGCCCCGTTCGCCGACGCCGTCGCCCACGTTGCCCGCGCGCTGCCCGCCCGGCCGCCCGTCCCGGTGCTGGCCGGCATCCTGCTGGCCACCGGCGAGAACGGCCTGACCCTGTCCGCGTTCGACTACGAGACCTGCGCCACCGTCACCACCGACGCCGAGATCGCCGACGACGGCCGGGCCCTGGTCTCCGGCCGCCTCCTGGGCGACATCGCCAAGGCCCTGCCGAAGTCGGCCGAGGTCGACCTGGAACTGGCCGGCACCCGCCTTCTGGTCGCCGCGGGCAGCGCGAAGTTCGAGCTGCCGCTGCTGCCGCTCGACGAGTACCCGGCGCTGCCCGCCGCACCGGACACGGTGTTCACCGCCCCTGCCGACGCGTTCGCCGACGCCGTCGCCCAGGTCGTCGTCGCCGCCGGCACCGACGACACCCTGCCGGTGCTGACCGGCGTGCTGCTCACCCTCGCCGACGACGGGCGGCTGACCCTCGCCGCCACCGACCGGTACCGCTTCGCCGTCCGCGAGACCGACGTCCGCCCCACCGGCACCGTTCCCGCCGAGACGACCGTCCTGGTCCCCGCGAAGTGGATCTGCGACGCCGCCAAGGCGCTGACCGGGGAGCACCCGCTCCACGCCGGCTGGCACGACGGCCAGTTCACCCTCTCCGTCCCCGGCGGCCGCGCCATCGGCACCCGCCTGCTGACCGGCGAGTTCCCGAAGTACCGCAGCCTGTTCCCCAGCGCGGCCGACGCGACGATGACCCTCACCGTGCCGGTCGCCGAGACGATCGCCGCACTCAAGCGCGTCGCCCTGGTCGTCGACGACAAGCGCCCGGTGCGCCTCACCCACCAGGACGGCCGGCTCCTGCTGGCCGCCGGCGACGACGACGGCGCGTCCGCCGCCGACCACGTCTCCTGCAACGCCTCCGGCGGCGTCGCCGCAGTCGAGGGCTGCGACGTCGCGATCAAGCCGAGCTACCTGATCGACGCGCTGCAGGCGCTCACCGAGCCCGAGGCCCGCCTCCACCTGACCCACCCTCACAAGCCCGTGCTCGCCCTCGGCTGGACGGGAGACGGCGTCGAGCCCGACTACGAGCACCTGCTGATGCCGATCCGCCTCGGCTCCACCTCCACCGCCGCCTCCTGACCACTCCCAACGAACTCCGGCCGCCGACACTCCTCGGCGGCCCGAGCGCCGCCCCGATCCCGTCCGCCAGCCGAAAGCCGAGGAGCAGACCGTGAACCCCAGCACCCCTGACCAGCCCCCGCACGACCGCGACGACGACCTCGTCCACCCCTCCCGCGGCGACGGAGCGAGCGAGCACCCGGACATGATCTGGCACCGGCCCGACTCCGCACGCCGTCGGTGGCGCGACGCCGTTCCGGCCCCGCTTCGGGACCTGCCCGACACCGTGCTCGTCCTGGTCGGCATCGCCGCCCTGGTGGGCGCGGCGCTCCTCGTGACCGGCATCGGCCGGATGCTGCTGGCCGCCGCCCGCTGGTGCGCCGACCCGGCACACCTCGCCCGGCCCGCCGCGCAGATCTGGCACACCGTCAACGACCCGATCCAGCAGAGCCTGGACGCCCGCAGCGCGGGCCTGCCCGCCGGCGCGGGCGTCCTCCACAACGCGTGGGCCGCCGCCGGGGTGGTGATCCTGCTGATCGCCCTGCGGCGCGGCGCGAGCGTCGGCGTGCAGCTCGGCGCGCTCGTCTTCGGCGCGCTGACGGCGGCGATGGTGTGGGACGGCACCGCGGGCCCCGGCCGCCCCGTCGCCGCCGGCCTCGCCGTCCTCGTGTGGGCGGTGCTCGCCGCGGCGGCGCTCACCGGCTCGTGGATCACCACCCGCACCACGGTGATCAACCAGGTCCCGCCCACCCCGGCGCCGGCCGTCACCGTGGCCGTCCCCGAACCGGTGCCGGCACCTGTCCACATCGACGTCACCGTTCCCGAGCCCCGCATCGAGGCCGTCGTCGTCGACGTCCAGCACCTCGTCGTCGACCGCGACGGACGGCGGACCAACCCCGCCGACCCCGACCGGACCTGACCCCGCAACGGGCGGCGACCGCACCGGCCGCCGCCCGCACACCCATCCCCTCCACCACGAAAGGCAGCCGCCTTGTCCTGGGCCATATCCCGCGACCAGCAGATCGCCGCCCTCTACGAGAAGCTCCATGCCCTGTCCGCCACCATCGGCGGCCTCGACCCGGGCAGCGCCGCCCGCAACGGCCTGCAGGCCGAGGCCGACGCCGTCTGGGCCGAGATCCAGCGACTCAAGACCGCCCGCGGCATCTCGCCCCGCCCGGTCCTGATCGTCCTCGCCATCACCGCACTCGCCGTCTGGATCCTCCTCACGCCCGGGCACTGACGCTGCCCACCACGACGCCCGCCCGCCGCACCCACCAGGCGCGGCAGGCGGGCGCCGTGGTGCGCGGCGCGGCCGCCCGGCCGACACCATCCACTCCCCGGAGGACACGTTCATGACCGACACCATCACCACCGACAATGCGCACGGAGCCGCCGAGGCGATCCGCTACACCGCGGACGTCGTCGCCGTGCGGCACGGCCGCGTCCTGCTGATCGAGCGCGGCCACGACCCGTACGCGGGCCTGCTGGCCCTGCCCGGCGGCCACGTCGACGCCGGCGAGACCGCGCTGGCCGCCGCCGCGCGCGAACTGCACGAGGAGACCGGCGTCCAGGTCGACCCCGCCGACCTGGTCTTCATCGGCGTGTACGACGAGCCCGACCGCGACCCGCGCGGCCGCTACGTCGGCGTCGCCTACCTGGCCCGCGTCCCTGCCGGCACCGAAGCCGTGGCCGGAGACGACGCCGCCGCCGTCCAGTGGATCCCGCTCGACGCCCTGCCCCAGCGGCTGGCCTTCGACCACGCCCAGATCCTCGCCGACGCCCGCCGGGCCATCTCCGGGCACTGACGCTGCCCGCCACGGCGCCCGCCGGCCG
>NZ_JBHWDS010000028.1:83750-91897 GCF_042734615.1 Kitasatospora sp. NPDC059646 | reverse complement strand
CTCGGGTTCGCGGACCGGGAGCCGGGGGGGGTGGTGCTCAGCCGGCGGGCCCAGTGGGGCCCGGCGGGTGATGCGGCGTCAGCAGCCGATCAGGCGGGCGCCCAGGTAGGACTTCACCTGGTCGAGCGACACGCGCTCCTGCGCCATGGTGTCGCGGTCGCGGACGGTCACCGCGTTGTCCTCGAGGGTGTCGAAGTCGACGGTGACGCAGAACGGCGTGCCGATCTCGTCCTGGCGGCGGTAGCGCTTGCCGATCGCGCCGGCGTCGTCGAACTCGACGTTCCAGGCGGACCGCAGGTCGGCGGCGAGGCCGCGGGCCTTCGGGGAGAGGTCGGCATTGCGGGACAGCGGGAGCACCGCGACCTTGACCGGGGCCAGGCGCGGGTCGAGCCGCATGCCGACGCGCTTCTCCATGACGCCCTTGGCGTTCGGCGCCTCGTCCTCGAAGTAGGCGTCGAGCAGGAAGGCCAGCATGGCGCGGTTGAGGCCGGCCGCGGGCTCGATGACGTACGGGAAGTACCGCTCGTTGGCGTCCTGGTCGAAGTACTTCAGGTCCTGGCCGGAGGCCTCGCTGTGCACCGTCAGGTCGTAGTCGGTGCGGTTGGCCACGCCCTCCAGCTCGGAGAACTCGCTGCCGCCGAAGTTGAAGCGGTACTCGATGTCCACCGTGCGCTTGGCGTAGTGGGACAGCTTCTCCTTGGGGTGCTCGAAGAAGCGCATGTTCTCGGTGCGCAGGCCGAGGTCGACGTACCAGTTCCAGCGCTGCTCGAGCCAGTACTCGTGCCAGGTCTCGTCCTCGCCGGGCTTGACGAAGAACTCCATCTCCATCTGCTCGAACTCGCGGGTGCGGAAGATGAAGTTGCCGGGCGTGATCTCGTTGCGGAAGCTCTTGCCGACCTGGGCGATGCCGAACGGCGGCTTCTTGCGCGAAGTGGTCTGCACCGCACGGAAGTTGGTGAAGATGCCCTGCGCGGTCTCCGGGCGGAGGTAGGCCAGGCCGGACGCGTCCTCGGTGACGCCGAGGTGCGTCTTCAGCATGCCCGAGAACTCCTTGGGCTCCGTGAAGGCGCCCTTGTTGCCGCAGTTCGGGCAGTTGATGTCGGCGAGGCCGTTGGCCGGGAGCTTGCCGTGCTTGGCCTCGTAGGCCTCTTCCAGGTGGTCGGCGCGGAAGCGCTTGTGGCAGGAGAGGCACTCGGTCAGCGGGTCGTTGAAGGTCGCGACGTGGCCGGACGCCTCCCAGACCTCACGGGCGAGGATCACCGAGGAGTCGAGACCGACGACATCCTCCCGAGCGGTGACCATCGCACGCCACCACTGGCGCTTGATGTTCTCCTTGAGCTCGACTCCCAGCGGACCGTAGTCCCAGGCGGCGCGAGTACCGCCGTAGATCTCGCTGCAGGGGTAGACGAAGCCACGGCGCTTGCTCAGGCTGACGATCGTGTCGATCTTGTCGGCGGCCACAGTGCTCTCTTCAGTACGACGGCACGGTCAGGGCGCGGCTGGTTGCGCGCGCCCGAAGAAACTCAGGGTACCGGGGATGCGGGGGCGGGATTCAACTCGATAGTGGCACGGGCGGGCGGCCGGGAAGCGGTACCAGGAATGAACAGTCGTGCGTGTTCCGGCGTGTTGGCGCAACTCCCCCGCGGGGCGGCCGGCCCGACTCCCCCGCGGAACAGCGGCACCGGAAGGAGAGGGACAAGGGCGCGCGGGGCCGTCGCGGGAGGCTCGCGGGGGGTCGCGCCGGCCGCAGTGTGACCCCCGTCCCCCCGAACGCAAGTTGACAATCATTTCCACATAAGATGAGAATGGTTGTCATGAAGATTCGCCGCCTGTCGACCTCGATAGCTCTCGCCGCCACGGCCACGGTCGGCGCACTCCTGCTCTCCGCCTGCGGCGGCACCAGCAGCGCGGCGGGCAAGGACGGCGGAAAGCTGGACGTGGTGGCGTCGTTCTACCCGATGGAGTTCCTGGCCCGACAGATCGGCGGGGAGCACGTCAAGGTCACCGACCTGACGGCCGCCGGAGTGGAGCCGCACGACCTCGAACTGACGGCCAAGCAGGTCGCGGCGGTGCAGCGCGCCGACGCGGTGATCTACCTCAAGGGCCTGCAGCCGACGGTGGACAAGGCCGTCGCGATGACCCACGCCAAGCACGTGGTGGACGCCACCGCCGCCTCCCCCCTGGTGGACCACCACCTGGACGAGGGCACCGCCGAGCACGAGGACCACGCCGCCGAGGCCGACGGTGCCGAGCACGACCACGAGCACACCGACGCCGCCGGCGACCCGCACATCTGGCTGGACCCGACCCGGTACGCGGCGGTCGCCAGGACCGTCGGCACCGAACTCGCCGAGGCGGACCCGGCCAATGCCGCCGACTACCAGCGCAACACCGACGCCCTGGTCGCCCAACTCGCCACCCTGGACCAGGAGTTCCGGGACGGCCTGCAGAACGTCAAAACCAGGACGTTCATCACCAGCCACGCCGCGTTCGGCTACCTCGCCGACCACTACGGCCTGAACCAGGTGGCGATCAGCGGCGTCGACCCGGAGGCCGAGCCCACCCCGTCCCGGCTGGCCGCGATCCAGCGCGCCGCCAAGGAGAACGGCGCCACCACCGTCTTCTTCGAGGCCCTGGTCAGTCCCAAGCTGGCCAACACCGTGGCCGGCGACCTCGGCCTGAAGACCGCCGTGCTCGACCCGCTGGAAGGGATCAAGGAGCCGGCCGAACACGACTACCTCTCCGTCATGCGGCAGAACCTCGACAACCTGAAGGCCGCCCTCGGCGCGAGCTGAGCCTCCCGCCCCGCCGGATCCGGTCCGGCGCACCCGGCCGCCCCGGCGAACCCGACCGACCCCACCACCCCGACGAACCCGACCGACCCCACCACCCCGACGAACCCGACCGACCCCGACCAACCGGCGCGAGCCGAGCGAGGAACCCACCATGAGCGCTGTCATCTCCACGGCAGACTCCGACCGGCTGCAGCCGTCCTCCGGTGAGGACGCGGAGCCGGCGGTCGTCAGCCTCCGGGGCGCGGTCGCCACCGTCGGCGGTCGGCCGGTGCTGCGCGGCGTCGACCTCACCGTCCGGCCCGGCGAAGTGGTGGCGCTGCTGGGCGCCAACGGCTCCGGCAAGTCCACCACCGTGAAGAGCGTGATCGGATCGGTGCCGCTGGAGCAGGGCAGCCTGGAGCTGTTCGGCCGGCCGCTGCGGAAGTTCCGGGCCTGGCACCGGCTCGGCTACGTGCCGCAGCGCACCACCGCGGCCGGCGGGGTGCCGGCGACGGTGCGCGAGGTGGTCTCCACCGGGCGGCTGCCGCAGCACGGCCTGCTGCCGTTCCGGCGCAAGGACCGCGAGGCGGTGGACCGGGCGCTGGCCGCCGTCGGCATGCAGGACCGGGCCGCCGACGGCGTGGCCGACCTGTCCGGCGGCCAGCACCAGCGGGTGCTGATCGCCCGCGCGCTGGTCGGCCGGCCCGACCTGCTGATCATGGACGAGCCGATGGCCGGCGTGGACGTGGACAGCCAGCAGGTGCTCGCCGACATCCTGCGCACCGAGGTGGAGCGCGGCTGCGCGGTGCTCCTGGTGCTGCACGAACTCGGGCCGCTGGAGCCGCTGATCGACCGGGCCGTGGTGCTGCGCGACGGCTGCGTCGCCCACGACGGCCCGCCGCCGCGGGGCGTCGGCCAGCACGCGCTGCCCGGCCACGACCACGTCCACCCGCACGCCGACGACCACCACCACCGCACCACCCAGGGGCTGCTGGCATGATCGAGATGTTCCAACCCGACTTCATGCAGCGGGCGTTCCTCGCCGCAGTGCTGGTCGGCATCACCGCGCCCTCGGTCGGCATCTACCTGGTGCAGCGCCGCCAGGCGCTGATGGGCGACGGCATCGGGCACGTGGCACTGACCGGTGTCGGCCTCGGCTTCCTGTTCCAGGCCAACCCGGTCTGGATGGCCGTGCTGGTCTGCGTGCTCGGCTCGATCGTGATGGAGCTGGTCCGCGCCCGCGGCAACCAGCGCGGCGACATCGCGCTGGCGATGCTGTTCTACGGCGGCATGGCCGGCGGCAAGTTGCTGGTCTCGATGAGCAGCCAGGCCGGTTCCGGCAGCCTGGAGAGCTACCTGTGGGGTTCGATCCTCACCGTCTCCCCCGGCGACCTGGCGGTGATCGGCGCCCTGGCGCTGGTCGTCGTCGCGGTCACCGTGGGTCTGCGCCGCCAGCTCTTCGCGGTCTGCCAGGACGAGGAGTTCGCCCGGGTCACCGGTCTGCCGGTGCGGGTGATCAACCTGCTGCTCGCGGTGATGGCCGCGGTCACCGTGACCGTCGCCATGCGGGTGGTCGGCCTGCTGCTGGTCAGCGCGCTGATGGTGGTTCCGGTCGCGGCGGCCCAGCAGTTGACGCGTTCCTTCGCGGCCACCCAGGCCGCTGCGGTGGGCGTCGGCGTGACGGCGGCCCTGCTCGGCGTCGGCACCTCCTACCAGGCCGACCTGCCGTCCGGTCCGACCATCGTGATCCTGGCCATCCTGGCGTTCGCCCTGTTCAGCGCGGTCGCCGCACCGCTGGCCCGGCGCCGGCACCGGCCCGCGGCCGACCACGGCCCGGTGGTGTGCGACGTGGCGCTGCCCGACCAGGGCGGCGGCGCGCCGGAGGCCGGGGCGCCGCGCTCGGGGGAGACGCTGTCAAGTCGGGGGCTGGCACAATGATGTGCGATACCACCCGATCAGCAGGAGGACCCACGGTGACCACCGCAGGCCCGTCGCCGCGCGCTCGATCGACTCGGCAGCGAACCGCCGTCTCGGCGGTCCTGGACGAGGTCGAGGATTTCCGCAGCGCGCAGGAACTGCACGACATGCTCAAGCACCGGGGCGACTCGGTGGGTCTGACCACCGTGTACCGGACGCTCCAGTCCCTCGCCGAGGCCGGTGAGGTGGACGTGCTGCGCACCGCCGAGGGCGAGGCCGTCTACCGCCGGTGCAGCAGCGGACACCACCACCACCTGGTGTGCCGGCACTGCGGGGCGACCGTGGAGGTCGAGGGGCCGGCGGTCGAGCGCTGGGCCAACGCCGTCGCCGCGGAGCACGGTTTCAGCGACATCGCGCACACCCTGGAGATCTTCGGCACCTGCGGCGAGTGCGCCGCCAAGCGCCTGCCGCCCCAGTAGCGCCGGAGGTTCGCGGAGGCCGACGCCGAGGGCCCGGATCGGAGACAGTCCGATCCGGGCCCTCGCTGTCGTACGGGACGGTCGCGTCGACGCCCGCCCGTCGTACGGGACGGTCGCGTCGACGCCCGCCGTCGTACCGGACTACGGGACGGTTCCGTCAGCGCTGCGGCGGCACCTCGGCGGTGGCCTGGTCGTTGGGGACGGCCCCGCCGAAGCGGCGGTCGCGGCGGGCGTACTGCTCGCAGGCGCGCCACAGGTCGCGGCGGTCGAAGTCCGGCCAGAGCACGTCCTGGAAGACCAGCTCGGCGTACGCGGACTGCCAGGCGAGGAAGTTGGAGGTGCGCTGCTCGCCGCTGGGGCGCAGGAAGAGGTCCACGTCCGGCATGTCGGGGTAGTAGAGGTACTTCGCGAACAGTTTCTCGTTGACCTTCTCCGGGTTGAGCTTCCCGGCGGCGACGTCGCGGGCGATGGCCAGGGCGGCGTCGGCGATCTCGGCCCGGCCGCCGTAGTTGACGCAGAAGTACAGCGTCATGGCGTCGTTGTTCTTGGTCTGCTCCTGGGCGACCTGGAGTTCCTGGACGACGCTCTTCCACATCTTCGGCATCCGGCCGACCCAGCGGATCCGGATGCCCATGGCGTCCATCTCGTCGCGGCGGCGGCGGATCACGTCCCGGTTGAAGTTCATCAGGAACTTCACTTCCTCCGGGGAGCGCTTCCAGTTCTCGGTGGAGAAGGCGTACAGCGACAGGTTCTTGACGCCGAGCTCCAGGCAGCCGCGCAGCACGTCGAGGACGACGCCCTCGCCGACCTTGTGGCCCTCGGTGCGGGGCAGGCCGCGCTCCTTGGCCCAGCGGCCGTTGCCGTCCATGACCACCGCGACGTGGTTCGGGACCAGCTCGCCGGGGATCTTCGGCGGCTTCGCGCCGCTGGGGTGCGGGGCGGGGGCTTCGTACGTCCGCTGCTTGCTGCCGAAGAGCCGTCGCGCGACCATGTTCACTTCTCCACGTATCTCATCGAGCGGATGCCCCGCTCCAGGTGCCACTGCAGGTAGGCGGCCACCAGCCCGCTGCCCTCGCGCCAGTACCGCGGTTCGCAGGCGTCGGCGGTCTGCCAGTCGCCGGACAGCAGCGCGCCGAGCAGTACCAGTGTCTCAGGGGAGGGTACGGCACTTCCGGGGACCCGGCAGTCGCCGCACAGCACGCCGCCGGCCTGGAGGGAGAAGAACCGGTTGGGGCCGGGCAGTCCGCAGCGGGCGCAGTCGGTGAAGCTCGCGCCGTAGCCGTTGACGGCCAGCGAGCGCAGCAGGAAGGCGTCCAGCACCAGGTGCGACTGGTGGGTGCCGCCGGCCAGCGTGCGCAGGCCGCCGACCAGCAGCAGGTACTGCTGGACGGCGGGTTGGCCCTCGTTCTCGGCGAAGCGTTCGGCGGTCTCCAGCATCGCGGTGCCGGCGGTGTAGCGGGTGTAGTCGTCGACGATCCGGGCGCCGTAGGGGGCGATGGTCTCCACCTGGGTGCACAACGGCAGGCTGCGGCCGACGAGTTCGCTGCCCCGGCTGAAGAACTGGATGTCGACGTGCGAGAACGGTTCGAGGCGCGCGCCGAACTTCGACTTGGTCCGGCGCACGCCGCGCGCCACCGCCCGGACCTTGCCGTGCTGGCGGGTCAGGAAGGTGATGATCCGGTCGGCCTCGCCGAGCTTCTGGGTGCGGAGCACGATGCCGTCGTCGCGGAAGAGACTCATGGTGGTTCCCATTGTCCCGTACCGCACCGACAGCGCGGCGGACGACGGCCCGGCGGGCGGGCGCCGGAGGCCTAGCCGGAGCACACGGCCCGGAGGGCGGGCCGCGGCCGGGGCGCGGCGCGCAGCCGAGAGCCCGCACCGGGGTTGTGGGGGCTTTCACCCGTGCGGTGCGGGTCACGGCGGGCCCGGGAGGGGGGAGTTCGGGCCCGGTTCGGGGAGGGTCGTCAGTGCGTGGCGCGGGTGGCCGCCTCCAGCAGCCGGTCGACCTGCGCGGTGGTGAGGGCGAGGCAGCGGCCGACCACGGCGAGCGCGGCCCGCTCCTGCGGGAGGTAGCGCCCGTCGGCGAGGGCGACCATCGCGCCGAGGGTGAGCAGCCGTTCGCGGCCCTGGACGAGCAGGTGCGGGGCGAGCGGTTCGAGGGCGGCGTGCAGTTCGACGGCCAGGCCGCCGCCCTCGACGTCCACGTCGAGGGGTTCGCCGCTGGTGTGTCCGGAGAGGGCGGCGAGCGAGGCCAGCACCTGGGCCTCGCCGCAGTCGTCGAAGCCGGCCTCCCTGATGACGGTGCAGGCGGCTTCGCGTCCGCTGCGGCTGCCGGTGCCGCCGGCGGCGAGCGCGGCGAGGGCGACGGTGTACTGCGCGTCGCGGAGCATCGCGCCGAGCCGGACCGAGGTGAGCTGGTCCAGCGTGTCGGTGCTGTGGCGGCCGCGGCAGGAGGTGCACTGGACGCAGCGGACCACGCCGCCGAACGGCAGGACCGGGGTGCCGAGCAACCGCAGCCACCGCCGGCCGTGCTGCCGGCGGTAGTTGCGGTCTCCGCCGCAGCCCGGGCAGAAGAATTCACCGAGGACATCCGTCCGCCAGCGAGGGCGGACACCCCACAACCCTGTCACGGCGCCACTCCCCAGACATGGCAGGCGGCCTGCGCATCAATGGGCAGGTCACGCGACCGGACGCCGTGGTCGTCCCACCGACCCCGGTTCCGGTCCGTCGATGTTGCCACGGTTACCGGCCCGTGTCAGCACCCTGAACGGGTGCCGAGGGGAAAATTTGTGACCGGGGACACACCCCACGGGCATGGCCTCGAACCTTACTTGACGGTACGTCAGCAGCGGCCCGCGAGCGCCCCGGGCGCACATCGCCGGACGCCCCGGCCCACCCCCCCGCAGTGCCCGCCCGGGCGGTGGGCCCACTGCGGGTCATTCCCGCCGGGCGGCCCCGTTGAAGGCGCTGAACACGG
>NZ_JBHWDS010000028.1:0-83740 GCF_042734615.1 Kitasatospora sp. NPDC059646 | reverse complement strand
GAGGTCCCGGAGCGCCCGCCGCGCCCCGCGCCCGCCCGGGCCCCACGCCGCGCCCCCCCCCGCCCCCCCGCCGGCCCGGCCCGGGGGGGGCGCCCCCCCGACTGCGGATCAGTCCCGCTGCGCGGCCCGGTTGACGGCGCTGACCAGGGCCTTCAGCGAGGCCAGCACGGTGTTGCCGTCGATGCCCACGCCCCACAGCACCTTGTCGCCCACGGCGCACTCGACGTACGCGGCGGCCTGCGCGTCGCCGCCCTCGCTCAGCGCGTGCTCGGCGTAGTCCAGCACGCGGACGTCGGTGCCGATCGAGGCCAGCGCGTTGACGAAGGCGGAGACCGGGCCGTTGCCGGTGCCGGTCAGGGTGACGGGGGTGCCGTCGACGACCGCCTCGGTGGTCAGCGCGTCGCGGCCGTCCTCGGTGGTCAGGCTGCGGGAGCCGCTCAGCGCGATCCGGCCCCACGGGTTGGCGGGGGTGGGCAGGTACTCGTCCTGGAAGACGGCCCAGATGTCGGCGGGAGTGACCTCGCCGCCCTCGGCGTCGGTCTTCGCCTGGATGATCTTCGAGAACTCGATCTGCATCCGGCGCGGCAGGTCCAGCTTGTGGTCGTTCTTCAGCACGTAGGCGATGCCGCCCTTGCCGGACTGCGAGTTGACCCGGATGACCGCCTCGTAGCTGCGGCCGACGTCCTTGGGGTCGATCGGCAGGTAGGGCACGCCCCAGGTGTACTCGCCGACCGGGACGCCCGCGGCGGCGGCGTCGGCCTCCAGGGCGTCGAAGCCCTTCTTGATCGCGTCCTGGTGGGAGCCGGAGAAGGAGGTGAAGACCAGGTCGCCGGCGTAGGGGTGGCGCTCGGGCACCGGCATCTGGTTGCAGTACTCGGCGGTGCGGCGGATCTCGTCGATGTCGGAGAAGTCGATCATCGGGTCGACGCCCTGGGAGAACAGGTTCATCCCGACGTTGACCAGGTCCAGGTTGCCGGTGCGCTCGCCCTGGCCGAACAGGCAGCCCTCGACCCGGTCGGCGCCGGCCATCATGGCCAGCTCGGCGGAGGCGACGCCGGTGCCGCGGTCGTTGTGCGGGTGGGCGGACAGGCAGACGAACCGGCGGCGCGACAGGTTCCGCGACATCCACTCGATCTTGTCGGCGTACACGTTCGGGGTGGACCGCTCGACGGTGGTCGGCAGGTTCAGGATGATCTCGCGGCCCTCGCCGGGCTGCCAGACGTCCATCACCGCCTCGCAGACCTCCAGCGCGTAGTCCAGCTCGGTGTCGATGAAGATCTCCGGCGAGTACTCGTAGCCGAAGACCGTCTCGTCGCCCAGGATCTTCTCGGCGTACTCCATCACCAGCCGGGTGCCGTCGGTGGCGATGGCCTTGATCTCGTCCTTGCTCGCCTTGAACACCACCCGGCGGAACATCGGCGAGGTGGCGTTGTACAGGTGGACGGTGGCCCGCGGCGCGCCCTTCAGCGACTCGACGGTCCGCTCGATCAGGTCCTCGCGGGCCTGCGTCAGCACCGAGATGGTGACGTCCTCGGGGATCGCGCCCTCTTCGATCAGCGAGCGGACGAAGTTGAAGTCGGTGGCGCCGGAGGACGGGAAGCCGACCTCGATCTCCTTGTAGCCCATCGCCACCAGCAGGTCGAACATCTTGCGCTTGCGGGCCGGCGACATCGGGTCGATCAGCGCCTGGTTGCCGTCGCGCAGGTCGGTGGACAGCCAGCGCGGGGCCTGGGTGATCACCTTGCTCGGCCAGGTGCGGTCCGGCAGGTCCACGGTGCCGAAGGGTACGTACCGGTGGAACGGCATCCCCGAGGTCTTCTGCTGCACGCTCGCGGCGGTGATCGGGGTGGGACGGTCGACGAACGCGCGGGCGACGGAGGACTGTTCGGTCATGGCTGGGGCTCTCGGCTTCCCTTGTCGAAGGCGGTCTGCGGTCGGGGGATCAGGACACCCGACTCGGCCGACTGGATGCGCCGCCGCGGATCACGCTGGGCGCAACACGACTCCCCGCGGCGAGGGGGCCGGCCTTCACTGGACTACAGGCCCTCGCCGCGGCAGCTAAGAAGAAGCAGCCGGATACGCATGATGTCGCCACTGTAACCCGGCCGGTGACCCGGCCGCAGTGAGCGCCGCCACGATCCCACCCAGTGAGACGGCGTCCGGCTGGCGGGCCGTGACCGGCCGCGTGCGGAGCGACTGCCGGACGGGGGCGGCAAGTTGGTGAAAAGCCTCGGCAAACCCGTTCGCCGCCCTGCACACTGACAACCATGCGTATCCAGGTCACCCGCACCGGCGGGTTCGCCGGCCTGCTCCGGTATGCCGAGATGGACACCGAGGCGCGCCCGGACGCGCCGCACGTGCACGCGCTGGCGCGCGAGGCGATGGCCGGCGGGCTGCGCGCGCCCGCGTACGGCGTGCCCGACGGCTTCCACTACGAGATCACCGTCGACGGCCGCACCGTGCACTGCGCCGACCCCAAGCTGACCGACTCGCAGCGCGAACTGGTCGGCCTGGTGCTGCGCGAAGGCGCCTGAGACCCCGGGCGGGAACCGGCAGGACGCCCGGGCCCCGTCCGGAACGGCGGACAGGCCCGGAGCGGCGGACCCGCGGGAGCGGTCAGAGCCAGCCGTCCAGCGAGGCCAGGAACCCGGCCGGGTCGTCCCGGTGGATGCAGTGCCCGGCCCCCGGGACGGTCCGCACCTCGAAGCCCCGGCGGCGCAGCTCGGCGGCCTCCTCGGACGTCACCAGGACGCTCGGGTCGGCGAGTTGGACCAGCGAGGGCACGGCCGGGGAGCCCGGCAGCGCGGACAGTTCGGGGTGCGCCCACAGGCCGACGGCGGTGTCGCTGTCCCAGGCGGCGAGACTGGCGAGCTCCGCGTCCACGTCCTCCGGCGGCCAGTCGGGGTGCATGGTGGTGATGAACTGCCGGGTGCCGAAGCGCTTGAAGCCGACGAACGGCTCCGGGCCCATGCCGGGCCGGTCGAAGACGAAGGCGGGGTCGCTGTAGACGGCCCGGTCGGGCTTGAGCCGGTCCACGGCCCGCCACAGCGCGAGCGCGCCCATCGAGTGGCCGACGGCCAGTGCGGCCCCGGCGGGCAGGGTGTCGACGAGGTCGTCGGCGAACTGCTCGGGCCCGTACCGGTCGGCGGCGGTGGCGCCCTCGCCGCGCGGCGAGGCGCCGTGGCCGCGCAGGTCGACGCCGATCACCCGGTAGCCGCGGTCGGCGAGGGCGGGGCCGATCACCCGCCAGGTGCGGTGGTCGGACTGGATGCCGTGGATCAGCAGGGCGGTCCGGTCGCCCCCGCCCCACTCGTGGGTGTGCAGCTTCACGACCGGCCCCTCCCCTGTCCGACTGTCCGACGCCCCGTCAGAAACCGAGCTTACGCAGCTGCTTGGGGTCGCGCTGCCAGTCCTTGGCGACCTTGACGTGCAGGTCGAGGTAGACCGGGGTGCCGAGCAGCGCCTCGATCTGCTTGCGGGCGGTGGTGCCGACGTGCTTGAGCCGGGAGCCCTTGGCACCGATCACGATGGCCTTCTGGCTCTGCCGCTCGATGTACACGTTGGCGTGGATGTCCAGCAGCGGGCGGTCGGCGGGCCGGCCCTCGCGCGGGATCATCTCCTCGACCACCACGGCCAGCGAGTGCGGCAGTTCGTCGCGGACGCCCTCCAGCGCGGCCTCCCGGATGAGCTCGGCGACCATGATCTGCTCGGGCTCGTCGGTGAGGTCGCCGTCCGGGTACAGCGGCATGCCCTCGGGCAGCAGCTTGGTCAGCAGGTCGGCGACCAGGTCGACCTGCTTGTCGCCGACGGCGGAGACGGGGATGATCTCGGCCCACTCGATGCCGAGTTCGGCGCCCAACTGCTGGACGGCGATCAGCTGCTCGGCGAGCCGCTTGGAGTCCACCAGGTCGGTCTTGGTGACCAGCGCCACCTTCGGGGTGGACTTCTTGATCTCGGCGAGTTCCTTGGCGATGAACTTGTCGCCGGGGCCGAGCTTCTGGTCGGCGGGCACGCAGAAGCCGATCACGTCGACCTCCGCCCAGGTGGTGCGCACCAGGTCGTTGAGGCGCTCGCCGAGCAGGGTGCGGGGCTTGTGCAGGCCCGGGGTGTCCACCAGCACGAGCTGGGCGTCGGGGCGGTGCACGATGCCGCGCACGGTGTGCCGGGTGGTCTGCGGACGGTCGGAGGTGATCGCGACCTTCGTCCCGACCAGGGCGTTGGTCAGGGTCGACTTGCCCGCGTTGGGACGGCCGACGAAGCACGCGAACCCGGAGCGGTACGGGGAGGAAGGGGCATTCATGGCACCCATTGTCCCCGATCGGCCGGGCCGACCCGGCCACCCGGTGCCTCAGCCGGTCTTCTTCCTCCCGCCGCCCGTGATGCCGCCGACCAGAACCAGGGCCAGCAGCACCAGGGTGCCGGCCAGCCACCAGGGGGAGCCGGTCTCGTGCCAGCGGCCGAAGCCCATGACGCACAGCAGCAGTCCGCAGAAGAACGCGGCGATCCCCATGTCCACTCCCCCGCACCATTGGCCGGAGCGATTATCGCACCGGCCAATGGGGTGTCCAGGGGTCAGCGCGCCTCGGCGGCCAGCTTCAACGCCCCGTCAGGACCGGCCAGCAGCACCGGCGTTCCGGCCCCGCCCAGGTCCCGCACCGCCGCCAGGTCGGCCGCCGCCGGCTCGTCCGCGGCGGAGACCACCGCGGCCGCCTCCAGGCTCTTCGCCCCGCTGGCCACCGCCATCGCCACCGCCGTCTGCAGCGCACTCAGCCGCAGCGACTCCAGCGCGACCGTTCCGGCCACGTAGGTGCGGCCGGTCTCGTCGCGGACCGCCGCCCCCTCGGCCACACCGTTGCGGGCGCGGGCCGAGCGGGCCAGCGTGATGATCTTCTTGTCCTCGGGGTCCAGCTCGGAAATCTCGCTCATGGCCCGAGCATAGGCGGCCCGCCGGCCCGCCGACCGGGGCGTCCGGCCCTCGGCCCTCCGGCGGCTCAGTCCGTGAACAGACGCCCGCGGGCGGCCGGCCGTCATTCCGTGAACAGGCCCGGCGGACGGCCGGCCGTCATTCCGGGAGCAGCGCCCCCACCCCGGCCGGCGCGAACTCCGCCAGCGCCTTGTCGATCCGGTCGAGCACCGCGTCGTCCAGCACCAGGTCGGCGGCGGCCTGGTTCTCCGCGATGTGCGCGGGGGTGCGGCTGCCCGGGATCGGCACCACGTGCTCGTACTGCCGCAGCAGCCAGGCCAGCGCCAGCTGGCCGGGCGTGGCGCCCAGCTCGGCGGCGATCGCGCGGACCGGCGCGTACCGGTCGTTGTTCGCGGCCAGGTTCTCGGCGGAGAACCGGGAGATCTGCTGCCGGAAGTCGCCGTCGGCGACCTGCTGCACGGTGCCGGTCAGGAAGCCGCCGCCGAGCGGGCTCCAGGCCACCACGCCGACGCCCAGTTCGCGGGCGGCGGCCAGCAGCCCGGCGTCGATCGGCTGCCACATCGACCACTGGACCTGCACCGCCGCCACCGGGTGCACCGCGTGCGCGGCGCGCAACTGCTCGGCCGTCACGTTGGACAGCCCCAGGTGCCGCACCAGGCCGTCGCCGATCAGCTCGGCGACCGCCCCGACGGTCTCCTCGAACGGCACCTGCGGGTCCGGGAAGTGCGGGTAGTACAGGTCGATCACGTCGGTGCCGAGGTTGCGCAGCGACTGCTCCGCGTAGCCGCGCACGTACTCGGGCGCGCAGTTGACCGCCAGCTCGCCGAACGCGTAGTTCACCGGGAAGCGGTGCGCCTCGGCGCCGTCCGGGATCCGGAAGCCGAACTTGGTGGCCAGCACCACCTCGTCGCGCCGCCCGCGCACCGCGCGGCCGACCGCCCGCTCGTTGTGCCCGTCGACGCCGTAGCCGTCCGCGGTGTCGATCAGCCGGGCGCCGGCGTCGATCGCGGCGTGCAGCGCGGCCTGGCCGCGCTCCTCGTCGATGTCCCCGTACATCCCGGGCGAGACCACCATCGCGCCGAACCCGATCGGCGAGCTGGCCAGTGCCCCCAGCATGCGTTCCGTCATCGTCTCTCCCCCTCCGAACAGACCGAGGCCCGACGGATCTGATGATCCGTCAGGCCGTGTGCGCCCCCACTCTACGACGGGTGGACGATCAGTGTCCGGTGGGATTCGGCGGGCCGGGGCGCAGCACCTTCACCAGCGCGGGCGGGCCGTTGGGGTGCTCGGCCTCGTGCTCGTGGCGGCGCTTCCAGTAGGGGTTGTCCTGCGGCAGGTGGCTGCTGACCCTGCCGTACATGCCGAAGGTCAGGATCACGAAGCCGAAGGCGAAGCTGAAGACGACGTTGGAGATGTGGAAGGCCAGCCGGTTCGCGCTGGAGTCCAGCACCATCAGGCCGACGAAGCCGGCCAGCACGAACAGCACGCCCATGATCATGTTGATGTCGGAGGCGATGTTCCCGCCGATCACCGCGCCCAGGATCAGGATTCCGCCGGCCACCAGCGACAGCACGCTCAGCGCGCCGTTGCTGGACAGGCCCAGCACCTCCTTGCCGGAGGTGTCCAGGAAGCCGGGGCTGGTCCCGGTCAGCCCGAGGATGCCGAAGACCACCAGGAACACTCCGCCCAGGCCGGCGCCGACGCGGTACACGGTGCCGAGCCGGTGGTCGACCGGCAGTTCGTCGTGGAGTCTCATCGGGTCCTCCCCGCATGGTCGTTCCGGAGGAACGGCACCTCGTGCAGGTACAGCGACCCGCACTGCTGGCAGCAGTGCAGCCCGGTGCCCCAGGCCTCCTCCGGCTTGCTCTCGGCGTCCGAGGCGATCTCGGCGCCGCACATGCCGTGCGAAGGGTCGGTGTCACGGACCACATGCCACCTGGCCACCCCGCCGGCCGGCCCGGTGGGGCCGTATTCCGCGCGCAGTAGATGTGCCATGTCTCCCATGGTCGGCGCGCTCCGGGCGGTCAGGCAAACGGGCCCTGGGCCGAACCGTCCGGTCCGGCGAGCCGGTTGGGACGGCCCGTCCAGGGCCCGCTGCGTGCCCGGACGGCCACGGTGCGTTCCGGGCGGGGACTGCGGCCGGTGCTACGGGGCGTGCTCCTCCGCGTGTTCCTCGGCGTGCTCCTCGATCCGGACCGGGGCGGCCACCACGGTGCCGATCCGGTTGCGGCGGCCCGCGGAGCTCTCCGCGGTCAGCCTGATCGCGGCCAGCCCGCTGCCCTCCGGCACCGGCACCTCGCAGGACGAGCCGGGGATCGGCACCCGGCCCAGGCACTTGGCGAGCAGGCCGCCGACGGTCTCCACGTCCTCGTCGTCCAGCTCGATGCCGAACAGCTCGCCGAGGTCCTCCACGGTGAGCCGGGCGGTGATCCGGTAGCTGCCGTCGCCGAGGTCCTCGACCGGGGCGATCTCCCGGTCGTACTCGTCGGTGATCTCGCCGACGATCTCCTCCAGGATGTCCTCGATGGTGACCAGGCCGGCGGTGCCGCCGTACTCGTCGATCACGATCGCCACGTGCGAGCGCATCTGCTGCATCTCGCGCAGCAGGTCCGCGGCCGGCTTCGAGTCGGGGACGAACACCGCCGGGCGCATCACCGAGTCCACCTGCTCCGACTCGGCGTCCCGGTTGATGTGGGTGCGCCGCACCAGGTCCTTGAGGTAGACGATGCCGACCACGTCGTCCTCGTTGTCGCCGACCACCGGGATCCGCGAGAAGCCCGACCGCAGCGCCAGGGTGAGCGTCTGACGGACCGTCTTGTGGCGCTCGATCATCACCAGGTCGGTGCGCGGCACCATCACCTCGCGCACGATGGTGTCGCCCAGCTCGAAGACCGAGTGCACCATCCGGCGCTCCTCGTCCTCGATCAGGTCGTCCTTCTCGGCGAGGTCGACCAGTGCGCGCAGCTCGGCCTCGGAGGCGAACGGGCCCTCCCGGTAGCCCTTGCCGGGCGTCAGCGCGTTGCCGAGCAGGATCAGCAGCCGCGGGATCGGCCCGAGGATCCGGGCCAGCGGCAACAGCACGTAGGACGCCGCGGTGACGGTGCTCAGCGGGTGCTGGCGGCCGATCGTGCGCGGGGAGACCCCGACCGCCACGAACGACACCAGCACCATCACGCCGAACGCCACCAGCACGGCCAGCCAGGTCTGCTCGAAGCTGCGCACGCACACCACGGTGACCAGCACCGCGGCGGCCACCTCGCTGGCCACCCGGATCAGCGTCGCCAGGTTCAGGTAGCGGATGTTGTCGGAGGCCAGCGTCAGCAGCCGGTCCGAACCGCGGCGTCCGGACCGGACCGCCTCCTCGGCGCGGAACCGGGACATCCGGGAGATCCCCGCCTCGGCGCACGCGGCCAGCCAGCCGAGCGCCACCAGCAGCAGGGCCCCGATCAGGAAGCTCGTACTCTCACCACTCACAGACGGCCGGCCCTCAGTGGACGGTCGGGGCGGGCGACAGCCCGGTCAGCCCGCGGCCGGCCCGCCAGTCGTCCAGGATCCGCTTCTGCAGCGCGAACATCTCGCGCTCCTCGTCGGGCTCCTCGTGGTCGTAGCCGAGCACGTGCAGCACGCCGTGGACGGTGAGCAGCTGCAGTTCCTCGTCCATGGAGTGCTTGGTCGGGGCGGCCAGGCCCTGCTGCTCGGCCACCTCGGGGCACAGCACGATGTCGCCGAGCAGGCCCTCCGGCAGGTCCTCGCCCTCCTTGCCCGGACGCAGCTCGTCCATCGGGAAGGACATCACGTCGGTCGGACCGGGCAGGTCCATCCACTGGACGTGCAGCTCCGCCATCGACTCGCTGTCGTAGAGGATCACGGAGAGCTCGGACTGCGGGTGAATCCGCATCTTGTCGAGGGCGTAGCGGGCGACGTCGAGGATGGACTCCTCGTCGACGTCCCACCCGGACTCGTTGGCGATGTCGATCGACATGGAGGGCTCAGTACTCAGCTTTCGGTGCGATGGGACTGCCGGGGCGCCCGGGCGCCCCGCCGTTGGACGGGTTTGCGGTCGCCGGACTCCTCGGCCTCCTGCCGGGCGTCCCAGCGTTCGTACGCGTCCACGATGCGGCCGACCAGCTTGTGCCGGACCACGTCGGTGCTGGTCAGCACCGAGAAGTGGATGTCGGGCACGTCGGCCAGGATCTCCTGGACCACCTTCAGACCGCTCCGGGTGCCGCCGGGCAGGTCGATCTGGCTGGTGTCGCCGGTGACCACCACCCGGGAGTTGAAACCGAGGCGGGTGAGGAACATCTTCATCTGCTCGGGCGAGGTGTTCTGCGCCTCGTCGAGGATGATGAACGCGTCGTTCAGGGTGCGGCCGCGCATGTACGCCAGGGGAGCCACCTCGATCGTGCCGGCGGCCATCAGCCGCGGGATCGAGTCCGGGTCCATCATGTCGTGCAGCGCGTCGTACAGCGGCCGCAGGTAGGGGTCGATCTTCTCGTAGAGGGTGCCGGGCAGGAAGCCCAGCCGCTCGCCCGCCTCGACGGCCGGCCGGGTCAGGATGATCCGGTTGACCTCCTTGGCCTGCAGCGCCTGCACGGCCTTGGCCATCGCCAGGTAGGTCTTGCCGGTGCCGGCCGGGCCGAGGCCGAAGACGATGGTGTGCTTGTCGATCGCGTCGACGTAGCGCTGCTGGTTGAGCGTCTTGGGGCGGATGGTGCGGCCCCGGTTGGACAGGATGTTCGCCGTGAACACCTCGGACGGGGCCGGGTGGCCCGGGTTCTCGGCGGCGCTCCTGAGCATGGTGATGGAGCGCTCCACGGCGTCCTCCGTCAGTGGCTGGCCGGTGCGCAGCACCAGCATCATCTCGGTGAAGAGCTGCTTGACGAGCGCGACCTCGGCCGGAGAGCCGGTGGCCGTCACCTCGTTTCCGCGGACGTGGATGTCGGCGTCCGGGAAGCCGTTCTCGATCACTCGCAGGAGCGAGTCGGCCGCACCCAGCAGGGTGACCATCGGGTGCTTCTCCGGAATGACGATCCGGGTGCTGGCGGCCGCCGCGTCGGGGCGCCGCTGTCCGTCGGTTCGGGTCTGCGGTGTGTCACTCATGGGTCGGCGCTACGGCCTGCCTCATCCCCATCCGTCGTGTCGTGTGGCCAGGGCTCTCCAGGCCACCAGGGTACGCCGCGCAGATGTTCGCCGGAGCGGCGCGGCGGCTTCGATGGTGGGGGCTTTCGCCCCGATGTGCGAGCGGTTTTCCGGCGCCGCGCGCCCCTCGGCGCTCAACGGCGGGGCGGGACGGGGATCCTGGCCAGGTCCTCGGCGATCACGACCTCGCCGTCGAAGTGCTTCTCGGCCTCCGCGCGGTGCGCCTGCAGGTCCGGGTAGCGCTGCGAGAAGTGCGTCAGCACCAGCCGGCGGACGCCCGCCTCGGCGGCCACCCGGGCGGCCTGCGCGGCGGTCAGGTGCCCGTGCTCCTCGGCGAGTGCCGCGTCCGCTTCGAGGAAGGTCGCCTCGATCGCCAGCAGGTCGGCGCCCTCGGCGAGTTCGGCGACCCCGTCGCAGAGCCGGGTGTCCATCACGAAGGCGAACCGCTGCCCCGGCCGGGCCTCGGCGACCTCGGCGAGCAGCACCGTCCGCCCGTCCACCTCGACCCGGCCCTCGCGCTGCAGCCGGCCCACCGCCGGGCCGCGGACCCCGAGTTCGCGCAGCCGCTCCGGGCGCAGCCGGACGCCGTCCGGCTCGGTCAGCCGGTAGCCGAACGACTCCACCGGGTGCGACAGCCGGACCGCCGACAGTTCGAACGGCGCGCCGGGCGCCTCCAGCGGGCCGGGCGCGGAGACCGGGCGCTCCCGCAGTTCGGCGGTGGCGTGGTACACGCTGGCGTGCCGCAGCCGGTCGAAGAACACCTGCCCGGACGCCGGGTAGTAGGCGTCCACCGGGTGCGGGACCCGGTCCAGGTTGATCCGCTGCACCACGCCCGGCAGGCCCAGGCAGTGGTCGCCGTGGAAGTGCGACACCGCGATCCGGGTGATCCCGGTGGCGGTCACGCCGGCCTGCAGCATCTGCCGCTGGGTGCCCTCCCCCGGGTCGAACAGCAGCCCCTCGCCGTCCCAGCGCAGCAGGTACCCGTTGTGGTTCCGGTGCCGGGTCGGCACCTGGCTGGCCGTGCCGAGGACGACGAGTTCACGCTGCGACAACGGTCAGACCAGTCCCTCGGTGAGCTTGCGCCCGCCCAGCACGTGCACGTGCGCGTGGAACACCGTCTGACCGGAGTCCGCGCCGGTGTTGAAGATCAGCCGGTACGACTCCAGGCCCTCGCCCTTCGCCGCCCCGCCCGCCTCGGCGAGCAGCTCCGCGGCGATCTCCGGCTCGGCGACGGCCAGTTCGGCGGCGTTGGGGTAGTGCACGTGCGGGATGGTCAGCAGGTGCGTGGGCGCCTGCGGGTTGATGTCCCGGAAGGTCAGCGTCCGCGCGCTCTTGCGCACCACCGTCGCGGGGATGTCCCCCGACACGATCTTGCAGAACACACAGTCCGCCTGCGGCTCGCCGGCCATCTCCCGCACTCCTTCTGAACACCCGTCACTGGTGACGACGACCTTACAGGGGAGGGGGCACGGGCCACGGCGGACCCGCGCCCCCTCCGGCCGTCAGTCGATCGGCGGCGCCGTCCTGACCGGCGTCCGCTCCAGCGACTCCAGGGCGATCCGGACGGCCGTCTCCAGCTGCGGGTCGCGGCCCGCCGCCCAGTCGTGCGGGGCGACCGGCACCTCGACGTCCGGCGTGACGCCGCCGTTCTCCAGGCCCCAGCCGTAGCCCTCCAGCCAACTGGAGTACTTGGGCTGGGTGACGACCGTCCCGTCCACCAGGTCGTACTTGTTGTCGATGCCGATCACGCCGCCCCAGGTGCGGGTGCCGACCACCGGGCCGATGCCGAGCGCCTGGATCGCGGCGTTGACGATGTCGCCGTCGGAGCCGGAGAACTCGTTGGCCAGCGCCACCACCGGGCCGCGCGGGGCGTCCGCCGGGTAGGGCTCGGCGCGGTCCAGGTCCCGGGCGCGGTTCCAGCCGACGATCCGGCGGGCCAGCTTCTCCACGACCAGCTGCGAGGTGTGGCCGCCGCGGTTCTCCCGCAGGTCGACCACCACGCCGTCGCGGGCCATCTCGATCCGCAGGTCGCGGTGGAGCTGCGCCCAGCCGAGGCTCTGCATGTCCGGCACGTGCAGGTAGCCGAGCCGGCCGCCGGACAGTTCGCGGACGGCGGCCCGCCGGCCGGCCACCCAGTCGTGGTAGCGCAGCGCCTCCTCGTCGTCCAGCGGCACCACCACGGGGTGGCGTTCGCCGCCGTCCTTCCCGCTGACGGTCAGCTCGACCGGGTGGTCGGCGGTGCCGGCCAGCAGCGGGGCGGGGCCGGTCACCGGGTCGACCGGGCGGCCGTTGACCGCGAGGATCGCGTCGCCCGGGCGGATCGCCACGCCGGGCGCGGCCAGCGGGGAGCGGGCCCGCGGGTCGGAGGACTCGCCGGGCACCACCCGCGCCACCCGCCACACCTCGCCGTCGCGGACCAGGTCCGCGCCGAGCAGGCCCTGCCGGCGGGCCGCCTCGGTGCCCCGGCCGGGCGGCACCACGTAGGCGTGCGAGGTGCCGAGTTCGCCGACCGTCTCCCACAGCAGGTCCACCAGGTCGGAGTGGCAGCCGGCCCGGTCGACCAGCGGCCGGTAGCGCTCCAGCACGCCCGCCCAGTCGACGCCGCCGAGGTCCGCGCGCCAGAAGTTGTCGCGCATCAGCCGGCCGTTCTCGTCGAACATCTGCCGCCACTCGGCGGTCGGGTCGACGGTCACCCGGATCCGGTCCAGGTCGACGGCGGAGTCCTCGTCGTCGTCGGCCTTCTGGTCGGCGGGCACGATCCGGACGCTGCCGTCCTCCAGCACCGCCAGCCGGGCGCCGTCGCCGGAGACCGCGAACGTGTCGACACCGGTGAGCAGTTCCTCCACCCGGCGCTTCTTCAGGTCGTAGCGCTCCAGCACGGTGCCGGCCGGGTCGTCGTCCAACGAGGCGGCGCTGTCGCCGAGTTCACCGCTGAGCGGCACCCGGCTCCACAGCACGCCGTCCTTCGCGGCGCGCAGCGCCCCGAACTGCCCGGCCCGCACCGGGAACGGCACGATCCGGTCGGCCAGCCCCTCCAGGTCGACCCGGGTGGTGGGCACCGCGGACTCGCTCTTGTCGCCGTCCTTCGCCTCGTCGTCCTCCCCGCCGACCGGCCGGCCGGCCCGCTGCGGCCCGAACGGCGACGGCGTGTCGGCTGCCAGCGTCAGCAGGAACGGGCGGGTGCCGCCCGGGAACGACAGGTCGAACACGTGCTGGTCGTACACCGGGTCGAAGGTGCGCACCGACAGGAAGGCCAGGTGCTTGCCGTCCGAGGTGAACGCCGGCGAGTAGTCGTGGAACCGCTGCGGGGTGGCCTCGCTGACGGTCCGTGAGGTCAGGTCGGCCAGCATGATCTGGCGCAGCGACCACGGGCCGAGCACCGGCTGCGACCAGGCCAGCCAGCCCGAGTCCGGGCTGAACACCAGCCCGCTGACCTCGCCGTCGCCGCTGCGCGCCAACTCGTGCACGGCGCCGTCGCTGAGCGCCACCAGCAGCAGCCGGCCGTCGTGCGAGGCCACCGCGAGCTGCCGGCCGTCCGGCGAGACGGTCAGCGCCAGCACCCGGCCGAGCTGCCCGGCCGCCAGCCGCCGGCGCTCCGCGCCGAGCACCGCCGGCGCGTACTCGATCGCGTCGTCGCCGTCCGCGTCCGTCACCCACACCGCACCCTGCGCGCCGTCCTCGCCGGGCACCACCCGGGCCAGCCGGCCGCGCACCCCCGGCGTCTCGTCCAGCACCCGGGACGGTCCCTCCCGGTGGGTCACCCAGTGCACGGTGCCGCGCACCACGACGGCCGCGGCCCGGCCGGTCCGGTCGACGGCCACGCTCTCGACCTGCCCGTCGGCGCGGGTCGGGTGCGGCCGGCGGCTGCTGCGCGGACCGGCCAGGTCGATGTCCAGCCGGCGCGGCCGAGCGCCGTCCAGGTCGTCCAGCAGCCACAGGTCGCCCGCGCTCTGCCAGATCACCCGGGTGCCGTCGGTGGACGCCTGCCGGGCGTAGAACCCGGTGTCCGCCGGGCCGTGCGCCCGCAGGTCGGTGCCGTCCGGGAGGCTGGAGTACAGCCGGCCGACCCCCTCGTGGTCGGACAGGAACGCCACCCGGTCGCCCACCCACATCGGGCACTCCAACTGGCCGTCCAGCCCGGCGTGCAGCCGCTCGAACTCCGCCGCCCCGATCCACAGCTTCCCGGCCCGGCCGCCCCGGTACCGCTTCCAGTGCGCGGCCTCCCGGTTGTGCGTCCCCAGCAGCACCCGGCCGCCGGCCGCCCCCTCCGGCACCGGCTCGAACGCCAGCGCCCCGATCGGCCCGTACGGCAGCCGCTCCGGCTCACCGCCGTCCAGCGGCACCGCGAACGCCCACGTCCGGCGGATCGTCTCCTGCCCCGCGGTGCTGATCGCGATCGGCCGGCCGTCACCGGTCCACCCCACCACCGCCGTGTACGGGCTCCCCCAGTACGTCAGCCGCCGCGCCTGGCCGCCCGCCACCGGCACGACGTGCACCTCCGGCGCCCCGTCCCGCCCGGACGTCCACGCCAGCGTCCGCCCGTCCGGCGAGAACCGCACGGCGCCGACCGGCACCTGATCCGCCGTCAACCGCCAGGCCCGACCGCCCTCGACGGGGGCCAGCCAGAGATCGTCCTCGGCAACGAAAGCGACCACGTCGCCGTGCAGGTGGGGGTGGCGCAGGTAGCCACGCGAAGAATCGGTCACCCGGCCACCCTAGAACGGGTGCCGCGCGGGCGGAGGGGAAATCTGCCGGGGCGCGGGCAACCCCGCCCGGCCGGGAAGCCGCGCCGGGTACCGCCCCTAACCCCAGCGTCCCGTGCGACCCAGCAGCAGCGATCCCGCCGCGACGCCCGCCGTGGAGGTGCGCAGGACGGACGGCCCGAGCCGGTACGGCTTCGCCCCGGCCTCCGCGAACGCGGCGATCTCCTCCGGCGAGACCCCGCCCTCCGGCCCGACGACCAGCACGATGTCGCCACTGCCCGGCAGTTCCGCGGTGGCCAGCGGCAGCGAACCCTCCTCGTGCAGCACGGCCGCGAACGAGGCGGCGGAGAGCAGCGGCAGCAGCTGACGCGTCGTCATCAGCTCGTGCACCTCGGGGAACCGCAGCCGCCGGGCCTGCTTGCCGGCCTCGCGGGCCGTCGCCCGCCACTTGGCGAGCGCCTTCGCGCCGCGCTCGCCCTTCCACTGGGTGATGCACCGGGACGCCGCCCACGGCACGACCGCGTCGATGCCGGCCTCGGTCATCGTCTCGACGGCGAGTTCACCGCGGTCGCCCTTGGGCAGCGCCTGGACGACGGTGATCCGCGGCGCGGGCGCGGCCTCCTCCCGGACAGCGGCCACCAGCACGTCCAGCGCGTCCTTGCCGTGCACCGCGGCGACGGAGCCGTCCGCGCCGCGGCCGCGGCCGTCGGCGAGGGTCACGGCCTCGCCCGGCTCCAGGCGCTTCACGGCGACGGCGTGCCGCCCCTCGGGGCCGTCCAGGCGGACGGTGGCGCCGGGCGCGGCACCCGCCAGGTCGTCGACGACGAACACCGGTGCGGTCATCGGAACAGGAACCCTTTCACGGAGCTGGCAACAAAAAGCCCGGGCCGGGAGCGGTGGAGAACCGCTCCCGGCCCGGAGGGACACGGGGACTCACCGGCCGTTGAAGGCGTCCTTCAGCCGGGAGAACAGGCCCTGCTGGCCGGGTGCGAACTGGCCGGACGGACGCTCCTCGCCGCGGATCATGGCGAGCCGCCGCAGCAGTTCCTCCTGCTCCGGGTCGAGCTTGGTGGGCGTCTGCACCTCGACGTGCACTATCAGGTCGCCCCGGCCGCCGCCGCGCAGGTGGGTGATGCCGCGGCCGTGCAGCGGGATCGACTGGCCGGACTGGGTGCCGGGCCGGATGTCGACCTCCTCCAGGCCGTCCAGGGTCTGCAGCGGCACCTGGGTGCCGAGCGCGGCGGCCGTCATCGGGATGGTGACCGTGCAGTGCAGGTCGTCGCCGCGGCGCTGGAAGACGGCGTGGCTGGTCTCGGCGATCTCGACGTAGAGGTCGCCGGCGGGACCGCCGCCGGGACCGACCTCGCCCTCGCCGGCCAGCTGGATCCGGGTGCCGTTGTCGACACCGGCGGGAATCTTCACGGTCAGGGTGCGGCGGGCCCGGACCCGGCCGTCGCCCGCGCACTCCGGGCACGGGGTCGGGACGACGGTGCCGAAGCCCTGGCACTGCGGGCAGGGGCGGGAGGTCATGACCTGACCCAGGAAGGACCGGGTGACCTGGGAGACCTCGCCCTTGCCGCGGCACATGTCACAGGTCTGCGCCGAGGTGCCGGGCGCGGCGCCCTCGCCGCTGCAGGTGGTGCAGGTGACGGCGGTGTCGACCTGGAGTTCCTTGGTGGTGCCGAACGCGGCCTCCTCCAGGGTGATCTCCAGCCGGATCATCGCGTCCTGGCCGCGGCGGGTGCGCGAACGCGGGCCGCGCTGGCCGGTCGCGGCGCCGAAGAAGGCGTCCATGATGTCGGAGAAGCCGAACCCGGCCGCACCGGCGCCGAAGCCGCCCGCACCGCCGCCGTTCGGCGACAGCGGGTCGCCGCCGAGGTCGTAGACCTGGCGCTTCTGCGGATCGGAGAGCACCTCGTAGGCGGCGTTGATCTCCTTGAACCGCTCCTGCGTCTTCGGGTCCGGGTTGACGTCCGGGTGCAGTTCACGGGCGAGGCGCCGAAACGCCTTCTTGATCTCGTCCTGCCCCGCGTCGCGTCGGACGCCGAGTACCGCGTAGTAGTCCGTGGCCACCAAATGCTCCGGTTTGTTCCGCCTCTAGAAGTGCTTGCGAGGGCTGCGTGAGGTTTCACGCAGCCTTGCTATGACTCGGCCAGGATCTGGCCGACGTACCGTGCCACCGCTCGCACCGCCCCCATTGTGCCCGGGTAATCCATCCGGGTCGGACCGATCACACCCAGCTTTGCCACGCTCTGGTCGCCCGAACCGTAACCGACGGAGACCACCGACGTGGAATTCAGGCCCTCGTAGGCGATCTCGTGACCGATCCGGACCGTCATCGCCGAGTCCGCGGTCTCACCCAGCAGGCGCAGCAGCACCACCTGCTCCTCCAGTGCCTCCAGCACCGGACGGATGGTCAGCGGGAAGTCGTGACCGAAGCGGGTCAGGTTGGCGGTTCCCGCCAGCATGATCCGCTCCTCGTTCTGTTCGGCGAGGGTTTCGAACAGCACCGTCAGCACGGTGCTGACGGTGGACCGGTCGCCCGGCTCGAAACCGGACGGCAGGTCCTCCAGGACCGTCGGCACCTCGGGCAGCCGGCAGCCGCCCGCCATGCCGTTCAGCTTGGCCCGCAGGTCCGCCAGCAGGGCTTCGCCGACCGGGCCGGGGCAGTCCACCATCCGCTGCTCGACCCGGCCGGTGTTGGTGATCAGCACCAGCATCAGCTTGGTCGGGGTGAGCGACACCAGTTCGATGTGCCGCACCGTGGAACGGCTCAGCGACGGGTACTGGACCACCGCGACCTGCCGGGTCAGCTGCGCCAGCAGCCGCACCGTGCGCGCCACCACGTCGTCCAGGTCGACCGCGCCCTCCAGGAAGTGCCGGATCGCCCGGCGCTCCGGAGCCGTCATCGGCTTCACCTCGGCGAGCCGGTCGACGAACAGCCGGTAGCCCTTGTCGGTCGGGATCCGGCCGGCACTGGTGTGCGGCTGGTGGATGAACCCGTCCTCCTCCAGCGCGGCCATGTCGTTGCGCACCGTGGCCGGGGAGACGCCCAGGTTGTGGCGCTCCACCAGGGCCTTGGAGCCGACCGGCTCCTCGGTGCCCACGTAGTCCTGCACGATCGCGCGGAGCACCGCAAGCCGCCGCTCGTCCAACGGACGCACGGACTGGCGCGAATCGATCAGACGCCCGTCGGGCTTGCCGTCGTCCGGCATGGGGCACGCACCTCCGTCGTCGTCCGTTGAACCGGTGGTCGGTCCACTCTGGCACTCAACTGGGCAGAGTGCCAGAACCGTACCTGCCAGTGTACGGCCCGGGCCTGACGGCAGGAACGGTCCTCCCACGTGATCCTCGACCGATTGCCTCCCCGGTCGGCGGGCCGCCGCCGACACGCCCGCATTCCCACCGAACGACCGCATTCCCACCGAATTCCCACCGTTTCGGATGGTGCCCGCGGGCCCCGCCGGTGGCAGCATCGAAGGCGAGCGAGGCGAAGGAGGAGCAGCGATGTCGGCATCACGGCAGCACTCCCGGTTCACCCCCGACCGCGGCCTGACCGGTCGGATGGTCACCACCATGTTCTTGATCGGCCTGCTCTACGTGGGCTTCACGGGGCTGCTGATCGTGCTGCTGCGCGGCGCCTGGCCGCTGGTGGTGCTGATCTCCGGCGGACTGTTCGTGGCGCAGTTCTGGTTCTCCGACAAGATCACCGAACGGGCGATGGGCGCCCACCCGGTCACCCCCGAGCAGTTCCCGCAGCTGCACGGCGCGGTGGACCGGCTGTGCGCGCTCGCCGACATGCCCAAGCCGCGGGTCGCCGTCGCCGACAACGACATGCCGAACGCCTTCGCCACCGGCCGCAACCCGGAGAACGCGGTGGTCTGCGTGACCACCGGCCTGCTGCGACGCCTGGAGCCGGAGGAGCTGGAGGGCGTCCTCGCCCACGAGCTCTCGCACGTCGCGCACCGCGACGTCGCGGTGATGACGGTGGCCGGCTTCCTCGGCGTGCTGGCCGGCGCGATGACCCGGATCGCGCTGTACGGCGGAATGATGGGCGGCGGCAACCGGAACAACAACGACCCCAACGCGGCCATCGCGATGATCATCGTCCCGCTGGCCTCGATGGTGGTGTACGCGCTCAGCTTCCTGCTCACCCGGCTGCTGTCCCGCTACCGCGAACTCGCCGCCGACCGGGCCGCCGCCCAGCTGACCGGCCGGCCCAGCGCGCTGGCGTCCGCACTGACCAAGGTGACCGGACAGATCGCCGCCATCCCGACCGAGGACCTGCGCAAGGCCCAGCCGTACAACGCCTTCTACTTCGCACCCGCGCTGAGCGCCAAGGAGACCGCCGCGCAGCTGCTCTCCACCCACCCGTCGCTGGAGCAGCGGCTGGCGCAGCTGGCGAAGATCTCCTCCGAGCTCGGCCGCTGACCGGCCCGGCCGCGCCCCCTCTCCCTTTGGACCGTTCCCCGTCCCTCACCCCTTCCGACCGCTAACCCCTTCCGACCGCTGATCAGAGGAGCTCGACGCGTGGGATTCCTGAACGCCCTGTTCGGCCGGACCAAGCCGGTGAAGCCGGACCTCGACCAGCTGTTCGGCGTCCCGTCGGCGGCACTCACCCTGCAGGCGGCCACCGGTTTCCTCCCCACCGGCCTCGGCTCGGTGTGCTTCGCCGCCGTCGAGGGCGGGGCGTTCGCCGAGGTCCAGTCGCAGGTGCGGGCCCTGCTGGACGCGGACACCGAACGCGGCGGCATCCCCGTGGAAGCCTCCCGTGACGACTACGGCTACTCCTGGCTGCTCGCCCGGCACACCCCCGACGAACTGCCCGACCTGGTCAACGACCTGCACGCGGTCAACAGCGAACTGGAGGCCAACGGCTTCGGCCCGCAGCTCCTCTGCTCGATCGTCGCCTTCCGCGACGCCGAGGGGCGCTCCCTGGGCCTGGTGTACCTGTACAAGCGCGGCACCTTCTACCCGATGTGCAAGCTGCCCGGCCAGGAGAAGCGGAACAACGCCCTGGAGATCGAGATCTCCAACCTGCTCCGCAACGACCTGCGCATCGAGTCCGACCTGTCCCGCTGGTTCCCGGTCTGGGGCGCCCCCGGCCTGGAGGACTGAGACCCGCCTGATGTGGTGTCGGCTGACGTGGTGTCGGCTGAGGTGGTGTCGGCTGAGGTGGTGTCGGCTGTCCTCCGGGCGGGTTTCGTAGACTGCGGGGATGCGCAGCAGGGAGTACGGACCGGATCTGACCCCGCCGTGGAAGCGGCAGCAGGCCGCGCCGGAGGTGGCGGCGGAGCGGGACTTGGTGGTGGAGGAGGCGGCGACCGGCTTCTGCGGGGCGGTGGTGCGGTGCGAGCGGACTGCGGAGGGCTTCACCGTCACTCTTGAGGACCGGTTCGGCAAGCACCGGGTGTTCCCGCTGGTGCCGCGCGGGTTCCTGCTGGACGGACGGGTGGTGACGCTGGTCCGTCCGACCGGCCCCGCCCCGCAGCGCGGGCCCGGGCGGACGGCGTCGGGGTCGATAGCGGTGCCCGGGGCGCGCGCCCGGGTGGCCCGCGAGTCGCGGATCTACGTCGAGGGCCGGCACGACGCCGAACTGGTCGAGCGCGTCTGGGGCGACGACCTGCGGATCGAGGGCGTGGTGGTCGAGTACCTGGAGGGCGTGGACGACCTGCCCGCGATCGTCGCCGAGTTCGCGCCCGGCCCGGGCCGCCGCCTGGGCGTCCTGGTCGACCACCTGCTGCCCGGCACCAAGGAGCACCGGATCGCCGCCCAGGTGACCGGCGACCACGTACTGGTGGTCGGCCACCCGTACGTCGACATCTGGCAGGCCGTCAAGCCGGCCGGGCTCGGCTTCGCCGCCTGGCCCGAGGTGCCGCGCGGCGAGGTGTGGAAGGAAGGCGTCTGCCGCCGTCTCGGCTGGCCGGTGGACACCCCCGCAGCCTGGAAGCGGATCCTCGCCTCGGTCGACGGCTGGAAGGATCTGGAGCCGGAACTCCTGGGCCGCGTCGAGGAGTTGATCGACTTCGTCACCCAGCCGGGCAGCGGCTGACAGCCCGGGCGGGCTGCGGTCGAAGGCCCCGCGGCCGCGGCGACTCAGCCGGTCGGCACCGAGGACGGCAGGACGGTCGGCGTCGGACTCGGCACGGCGGACGGGTCGACCACCTGCCCCAGCACGACCCGGGTGGCGGGCACGCACGCCGGAACGTTCTCCACCACCACGGCCCGGAAGCTGTTGAGCACCCCGCCCGGGATCTCGACCCGACCCGCCGTCAGCAGCACCGTCGAGCCGGGTGGGACGAGCGCCGGGTCGATCCGCACCGTGCCCGGCCCGTCGCCTGGTCGGACCCGGTCGGACTGGGCACGGGTACCGACCGGCTCCGGCAGGGTGCACTCCTCCGGCGTCCGGGCCTCCTCGATCCCGGTCGCCCGCACCCCGTACCGCTGCAGGGTGGCGACGAGGTCGGGCAGCGCGGCCGGGTCGCGCAGTTGCAGTGCGATGGTGCCGTCGGACTCCTGGGTGACGGCGTACGCGGCGTTGCCGCCGTGCTCGCCGCCGAGCGCCATCGGCAGCACCAGCGCGGTGGCGACGGCGGCCGCGCCGACCGCGAGGGCGGCGAGCAGCGGGCGGCGGCGCAGCACGCCGCGGCGGGCGGCAGTGGCGGCGCCGGCCCGTTCGGCGGCGAGGGCGGCGAGCTCCTCGCCGAGCCGCTGCTCGAAGTGGCTGGTGGACGGGGTGCGGTCTGGGCTGGTCACGAGGTCACCTCGATCATCGGGTCGGCGGGGGCGGCGGGGCGGGGCAGCAACGGGCCCGGCCTCGGCAGGTCCTTGCGGGCGGGGCGGCGTTCGGCACCAAGCTGCCGCCTGGCACGGTGCATCCGCACCCGGACGGTGGCCTGCGAGATCCCGAGCGCCTGCGCGGTCTCGGCGGTGGTCAGGCCGTCCATGACGACCAGGTCGAGGACCTCGCGCAGCGGAGCGCTGAGGCCCGCGTGCTGCTGCGCGAGGTCGCGGACGGCGCGCTGGGCGTCGATCCGCTCCTCCAGGGCGAGGATGTCCTCCTCGTCGAGCAGGCGGCGGCCGGAGAGCCGGCCGATCGCCCGTCGTTCGCGGTGGTCGCCGCGCCGGTGCCCGGCGATGACGTACCGGGCGATGCCGTACAGCCAGCCGGTCGCGCTGCCGCGCTCGGGCCGGTAGCTGCCGGCGGCCTCCAGCGCAGCCACGAAGATGTCGGCGGTGAGATCGGCCGCCAGGTGCGGGTCGCTGACTCGGCGGGTGACGAAGCCGAGTATGGCGTCGACGTGCTGGCGGTAGAACGCGCCGAAGCCGTCCGGAGTGGTCAGCTCCGGCGGACGGCCCTCGGGGCGCGCTTCGTGGCGTTGCTGCTCACGGATGCGCATGCGTCCCTCCTCGGTCGGGGGACCCGGCGGGTCCCTTCACCGAGTACTTGGCCGCAGCCCCTCGGACCGTTTCACCGGGGTCACCCGATCGTGGCTCAGCGGCTCAGTCGACCAGGTCGCGGACCACCGCGTCGGCCAGCAGTCGGCCGCGCAGGGTCAGCGCGGCCCGGCCGACCGCGTACGGGCCGGGCTCCAGCAGGCCGTCGGCGAGGGCCCGGTCGGCGGCCTTGCGGCCGGTGTCGGTGAGCAGGTCGAGCGGGCAGCCTTCGACCAGGCGGAGCTCCAGCAGGATCCGTTCGACCCGCCGGTCCTCGCCGGCCAGCACCTCGCGGCCGAGCGCGGGCGTGCGGCCCTCGGCGAGCGCCTGCGCGTACGCGGCCGGGTGCTTGGCGTTCCACCAGCGGACCCCGCCGACGTGGCTGTGCGCGCCCGGGCCGGCGCCCCACCAGTCGGCGCCCGTCCAGTACAGCTCGTTGTGGCGGCAGCGGCCCTCGGGCGTGGTGGCCCAGTTGGAGACCTCGTACCAGGAGTAGCCGGCGGCGGCGAGCGCCCGGTCGGCCATCAGGTAGCGGTCGGCGTGCACGTCGTCGTCGATCATCGGCAGTTCGCCGCGGCGGACCCGGGCGGCCAGCCGGGTGCCGTCCTCGACGATCAGCGAGTACGCGGAGACGTGGTCGGGGCGGGCGCCGATCGCGGCGTCCAGCGAGGCCTGCCAGTCCTGGTCGCTCTCGCCGGGGGTGCCGTAGATCAGGTCCAGGTTGACGTGTTCGAAGCCGGCCGCGCGGGCCTCGGCGACGCAGGCCTCGGAGCGGCCCGGGGTGTGGTGGCGGTCCAGGATCTTCAGCACGTGCGGGCGGGCGCTCTGCATGCCGAAGGAGATCCGGTTGTAGCCGCCCTCGCGGAGCTCGGAGAGGTAGGCCGGGTCGACCGACTCCGGGTTGGCCTCGGTGGTGACCTCCGCGTCCTCGGCGAGGCCGAACTCCTCGCGCAGCGCGGCCAGCATCCGCACCAGGTCGCGGGCGGGCAGCAGGGTGGGGGTGCCGCCGCCGAGGAACACCGTCCGCACCGGCAGGTCGGTGTCGCCCAGCACCCGGCGGGCGAGCCGGATCTCGGCGATCACGTTGTCGGCGTAGGTCTCCTGCGAGGCGACCGTGCCGGAGGAGCGCAGCTCGGTGGCGGTGTAGGTGTTGAAGTCGCAGTAGCCGCAGCGACTGGCGCAGTACGGCACGTGCAGGTAGAAACCGAACGGCCGGGCGCCGAGTCCGTCCAGGGCGTGGGCGGGCAGCGAGCCGTCGGACGGCACCGGTTCGCCGTCGGGGAGTGCGGAGGGCATGGGCCCATTGTCCGGTACGGCCCGGGAAACCCCGAAGGCCGTACCGGAACGGTGCGGGCTCAGGCCTCGTTGGTGCCCGCGTACATCTCGGAGACCCGGTCGGCGTAGGTCCGCTCCACCACCGGGCGCTTGATCTTCAGGCTGGGGGTGAGTTCGCCGTGCTCGATGTCCAGGTCGCGCGGGAGCAGGCTGAACTTCTTGATCGTCTGCCAGCGCTGCAGCTCGCCGTTGAGGCGCTTCACGAAGCCGTCGATCAGCTCCACGGTGGACGGATCGGCGACCACCTCGGCGTACGACTTGCCCGCCATGCCGTGCTCGGCCGCCCACGGCATGATCACCGTCTCGTCCAGGCCGATCAGCGCGGTGCAGTAGTTGCGGCCGTTGCCGATCACCAGGATGTTGCTGACGAACGGGCAGATCGCCTTGAACTTGCCCTCGACCTCGCTCGGCGCGACGTACTTGCCGCCGGAGGTCTTGAACATGTCCTTCTTGCGGTCGGTGATCCGCAGGTAGCCGCCTGCGCCGAGCTCGCCGATGTCCCCGGTGTGGAACCAGCCGTCCGGCTCCAGCACCTCGGCGGTCTGCTCCGGCATCTCGTGGTAGCCGCGCATGACGCCCGGTCCGCGCAGCAGGATCTCGCCGTCCTCGGCGATCCGGACCTCGGTGCCGGGCAGCGGGATGCCGACCGTGCCGACCCGGAAGTCCTCCGCCCGGTTCACGGTGGAACCGGCCGAGGTCTCGGTCAGGCCGTAGCCCTCCAGCACCGGGACGCCCGCGCCCTTGAAGAAGTAGCCGATCTCCGGGGCGAGCGCCGCGCTGCCGGACACCGCGCCGCGCAGCCGGCCGCCGAACGCCGCCCGGATCTTGGTGTACACCAGCTTGTCGGCCAGTGCGTGCTGCAGCCGCAGACCCAGCGGGGCGCTCTCGTGGCCGTGCGCGACCTTGTTGGCCTGGATGGTCTGCGCGTAGTCGCGGGCCACCTTGGCCGCCCACATGAAGATCTTGTACTTGGCGCCGCCCTCGGCCCGGGCCCTGCCGGCGATGCCGTTGTAGACCTTCTCGAAGATCCGCGGCGCGGACGCCATCAGTGTCGGCCGGATCACCGGCAGGTTGTGGATGATCCGGTCCACCCGGCCGTCCACCGCCATCACGTGGCCGGTGGCGATCTGACCGGAGATCAGCGTCTTGCCGAACACGTGCGACAGCGGCAGCCACATGAACTGCACGTCGTCCGAGCGCAGCAGCCCGCTCTCCTCCTGCGCCACGCCCTCGTACGACCAGCAGTCGTGCACCAGGCGCACGCCCTTGGGGCGGCCGGTGGTGCCGGAGGTGTAGATCAGGGTGGCCAGCTGCTCCTTGTCCAGGGAGTCGATCGCCTTGTCGACGGCGTCCGGGTTCTCGGCCAGGTACTCGGTGCCGCGCTGCTCCAGTTCGGCCAGGGTCAGCACGGTCAGGCCGTCGGCCTCCGGTGCGTCGCCGCCCGGCGCGTCGAACAGGATGACGTACTCCAGGTCCGGCAGTTCGGCCTTCTGCTCGACGGCCTTGCGCAACTGGCCCTGGTTCTCGGCGAACAGCGCGCGGCTGCCGGAGTTGGCCAGGATGAACGCGGTCTCGTCGGCGTTGGTGCTCGGGTAGACGGTGGTGGTGGCCGCGCCGGCGCACATGTTGCCGAGGTCGGCGAGGATCCACTCGATCCGGGTGGCGGAGGCGATCGCGACCCGGTCCTCGGGCCGGATGCCCAGCGCCATCAGGCCGGCCGCGACGGCCCGGATCCGCTCGTTGGCCTGCGCCCAGGTCAGCGAGCGCCACTGCTCGGCGCCCGGCGCGCTGTCCGCGGCCTGCTCGTCCACCGGGACCGGGTACCGGTAGGCCTCACCGTTCGGCGTGGCCTTTACCCTGCTGAGCAGAAGGTGCGCGACGGAGGGCGGACGCCGCTCGATCATGGACTGCGCGGAACTCAACGAGGACCTCCGGGGGCGGGTGGACCGAGAGTGGGTGAGCGCCGGCCGTGGGGGCGGCCGACCACCGACTTAACCGGTGAGTAACAAGAGGGCAATCAGCAGCCTAGGGGGTGAAAAGCCGTTCCGTAAGGGGGTGACGTGAGCTGGCACACTCACGGGGCGGCAGTGCAGGCCCACCGTCCAGGCCCGGTCCACGGGTGAAGCTTTTTCACAAGTACCCGAATTTGGGATGCGCGCGTCCCCTCCGAAGACGAGAGTGTCACGGTGCTTTTCAGACTCCTAAGGGCCCATCTCGGCCCCTACTCCCGCGACATCACAGTGCTGGTGCTGCTCCAACTGATCTCCACCATCGGCATGCTGTACCTGCCGACGCTGAACGCCGACATCATCGACAGCGGCGTCCTCAAGGGCGACACCGGATACATCCTGCGGGTCGGCGGCGTGATGGTCGGCGTCTCGCTCGCCCAGGCCGTCTGCTCGATCGGCGCGGTGTACTTCGGCGCCCGCACCGCGATGGCCGTCGGCCGCGACATCCGCGCCGGGGTGTTCTCCCGGGTTCAGGAGTTCTCCGCCCGCGAGCTCAACCAGTTCGGCGCGCCGTCGCTGATCACCCGCACCACCAACGACGTCCAGCAGGTCCAGATGCTGGCGCTGATGACCTTCACCCTGATGGTCGCCGCGCCGATCATGTGCGTCGGCGGCATCGTCATGGCGCTCAACCAGGACGTGCCGCTGTCCGGTCTGCTGCTGGCCGTGGTACCCGCGCTGGGGGCCGTCGTCACCGTGCTGGTCGGCAAGATGCGGCCGCAGTTCCGCGGCATGCAGACCCGGATCGACGCGGTCAACCGGATCATGCGCGAGCAGATCACCGGCATCCGGGTCATCCGCGCCTTCGTCAAGGACGACCACGAGAAGCAGCGCTTCACCGGCGCAAACGGCGAACTCGCCGACTACTCGCTGCGGGTCGGCCGGCTGATGTCGCTGATGTTCCCCGTCGTCATGGGCGTGGTGAACATCTCCAGCGTCGCCGTGTTCTGGTTCGGCGCGCACCGCATCGACAGCGGCGGCATGCAGATCGGCGCGCTCACCGCGTTCCTCTCCTATCTGATGCAGATTCTGATGAGCGTCATGATGGCCACCTTCATGTTCATGATGGTGCCGCGTGCCGAGGTCTGCGCCGAGCGCATCCAGGAGGTGCTGGGGACCTCCTCCAGCGTCGTCCCGCCGCTCGCCCCCGTCACCGAGCTGCGCGCCCACGGCACGCTGGAGCTGCGCGGCGTCGACTTCCGCTACCCCGGTGCCGAGGTGCCCGTGCTGCGCGGCATCGACCTGACCGCCCGGCCCGGCGAGACCACCGCCGTCATCGGCTCCACCGGCTCCGGCAAGACCACCCTGCTGGGACTCGTCCCCCGGCTGTTCGACGCCACCGGCGGCGAGGTCCTCATCGACGGCGTGGACGTCCGGGACCTCGACCCGCAGAAGCTGTCCGAGGTCATCGGCCTCGTCCCGCAGAAGCCGTACCTGTTCTCCGGCACCGTCGCCTCCAACCTGCGCTACGGCAAGCCCGACGCCACCGACGAGGAGCTCTGGCACGCCCTGGAGATCGCCCAGGCCAAGGACTTCGTGGAGAAGTTCCCCGAGGGCCTGGACGCCCCGATAGCGCAGGGCGGCACCAACGTCTCGGGCGGCCAGCGCCAGCGCCTGGCGATCGCCCGGGCCCTGGTCCGCAGGCCCGAGATCTACCTGTTCGACGACTCCTTCTCGGCACTCGACTACGCCACCGACGCCCGGCTGCGTGCCGCGCTCGCCGCCGAGACCCAGAACGCGACCGTGGTGATCGTCGCCCAGCGCGTCTCCACCATCCGCGACGCCGACCGCATCATCGTCCTCGACGAGGGCGCCGTCGTCGGCACCGGCACCCACCAGGAGCTGATGGCCGACAACCCGACGTACCGGGAGATCGTGCTCTCCCAGCTCACCGAGCAGGAGGCGGCGTGACCACCCCCGACAAGCCCGACGCGACCGAGCCCCGGGCCGCCGCGGCCGAGGCCACCGAGCCCGTCCTGACCAAGGCCGGCAAGGCCAAGCCCGACCTCGCCAAGGCCTCCGCCGGGGACGCCGGCGAGGAGCAGGGGACGGCCTCCACCTCGCAGGAGGCAGCCGCCCGCCGCGGCGGTCCCGGCCCCGGCCGGTTCATGGGCGCCCAGGGCGCCGAGAAGGCCAAGGACCTCGGCGGCTCCGCGAAGCGCCTGCTCGGACTGCTCAAGCCGGAACGCAAGCTGCTGTTCACCGTCCTCGGACTCGGCGCGCTCTCCATCGGGTGCGCGGTGGCCGGCCCCCGGGTGCTCGGCAAGGCGACGGACCTGATCGTCGCCGGCGCCACCGGACCGCGCTTCGCCGGTGCCCCGAGCAAGCAGGCCGTGCTCGACGGTCTGCGTGCCAGGGGCGAGGGCAACATCGCCGACCTGCTCGCCTCGATCGATTTCACCCCCGGCCAGGGGATGGACTTCGACGCCATCGGCACCGTCCTGCTGTGGGTCCTGGGCATCTACCTGGCCGCCGTGCTGTTCGGTGTGATCCAGGGCCGGCTGGCCGCACTGGCGATCAACCGCACGGTGTTCCGGCTGCGCGAGGAGGCCGAGGCGAAGCTGGCCCGGCTGCCGCTCAGCTACTTCGACCGCCAGCCGCGCGGCGAGGTGCTGAGCCGGGTCACCAACGACATCGACAACATCAACCAGTCGATGCAGCAGACCATGGGACAGGTCGTCAACTCCCTGCTGACCATCGTCGGCGTGCTGGTGATGATGTTCTGGATCTCCCCGCTGCTGGCCCTGATCGCGCTGATCTCCGTCCCGGTGTCGGTGGTCGTCGCGGCCAAGGTCGGCAAGCGGGCCCAGCCCCAGTTCATCAAGCAGTGGGGTTCCACCGGCAAGCTCAATGCGCACATCGAGGAGATGTTCACCGGCCACAGCCTGGTGAAGGTCTTCGGCCGCCAGGAGGAGGCCAAGGAGCTCTTCCAGCGGGAGAACCAGGCACTCTACGAAGCCTCCTTCCGGGCTCAGTTCATCTCGGGCATCATCCAGCCCGCGATGATGCTGGTCGGCAACATCAACTACGTGCTGGTCGCGGTGGTCGGCGGTCTGCGGGTGGCCAGCGGCGCGCTGTCCATCGGCGACGTGCAGGCGTTCATCCAGTACTCCCGTCAGTTCAGCCAGCCGCTCAGCCAGGTCGCCTCGATGGCGAACCTGGTGCAGTCCGGTGTCGCCTCGGCCGAGCGGGTCTTCGAACTGCTCGACGCCGAGGAGCAGTCGCCCGAGCCGCAGCAGCCGGAGCGCCCCGCCGAGGTCCACGGCCGCGTCGCCTTCGAGGACGTCTCGTTCCGGTACGAGCTGGACAAGCCGCTCATCGAGGGCCTGTCGTTGAAGGTCGAGCCCGGCCACACCGTGGCCATCGTCGGCCCGACCGGTGCCGGCAAGACCACCATGGTCAACCTCCTCATGCGGTTCTACGAGGTCAGCAGCGGCCGGATCACCCTCGACGGGGTGGACATCGCCGCGATGTCCCGCGAGGACCTGCGCTCCGGCATCGGCATGGTGCTCCAGGACACCTGGCTGTTCGGCGGGACCATCGCCGAGAACATCGCCTACGGCGCCGAGTCGGCCACCCGCGAGCAGGTGATCGAGGCGGCGAAGGCCGCGCACGTGGACCGCTTCGTGCGGACCCTCCCCGACGGCTACGACACCGTCCTGGACGACGAGGGCACCGGCGTCAGCGCGGGCGAGAAGCAGCTGATCACCATCGCCCGGGCCTTCCTGGCCCAGCCCTCGATCCTGGTGCTGGACGAGGCGACCAGCTCCGTCGACACCCGCACCGAGGTGCTGATCCAGCGGGCGATGGCGGAACTGCGCACCGGCCGCACCAGCTTCGTGATCGCCCACCGCCTCTCCACCATCCGGGACGCCGACGTCATCCTGGTGATGGAGAACGGTTCGATCGTGGAGCAGGGCAACCACGACGAGCTGATCGCCGCGGACGGCGCCTACGCCCGGCTGTACCAGGCGCAGTTCGCCCAGGCGGTGGCCGAGGTCGACTGACCCGGCGTCAGCTCATCGTCCGGCCGACCGGCTCGACGCCCAGGGGGAGGCTCGCACTGCGGGCCTCCCCCTCGCGTATCACGGCCGGGGCGAGGGGCGCGGTGGCACCGAGCGCGAGGGCGGCTGCGGGGGTGGCCCCGCCGACGGCAGGCCTGCCCGCGGTGGCCGGGGCGGCGGCGGACGTCGCGACCACGGTGGTGGCGGGGCGGTGGGCCGGACGCTGGCCGAGCAGGGTGGAGCTGAGCGCGAGGGCCATGCCCAGCAGCTGCAGCGCGGTGAGGGACTGGCCGAGGGCGGCCCAGCCGATCACCGCCGCCGACACCGGACTGAGCAGGCCCAGGAAGGCGACCGAGGTGGCGGGCAGGCGCCCGATGCCGCGGAACCAGACCCAGTACGCCAGCGCCGTGTTGGCCACCGCGAGGTAGCCGTACCCCAGCAGGTTGGCGCCGTCGAGCGCCGGCGGGGCACCTTCCACCAGCGCGGCGACCGGGAGCAGCAGCAGACCGCCGGCCGTAAGCTGCCAGCCCGTCAGGGCCAGCGGGCCGACGCCCTCCGGGCGGCCCCAGCGCTTGGTGAGCACCGTGCCGGCGGCCATCGCCCCGGCCCCGGCGAGGCCGGCGAGCACGCCTATGGCGTCCAGCCGGGCGGTGGCGCGCAGCACCACCAGGGCCACGCCGAACACGCCGACGGTGCCCGCGAGCAGGGCGCGCCGCCCGAACCGCTCCCCCAGCAGCGGCACGGCCAGCCCGGCGGCCAGCAGCGGCTGTATCGCACCGAGGACGGCGGCCACACCGCCGGGCAGGCGATAGGCGGCGACGAAGAGCAGGGCGAAGAAGACGCCGATGTTGAGCGCGCCCAGGACCGCCGAGCGCCACCACCAGGAGCCGCTGGGGAGCCGTCGGGTGACGGCCAGCAGGACCAGGCCGGCGGGCAGGGCGCGCAAGGTCGCGGTGAGCAACGGCCGGTCTGCGGGGAGCAGTTCGGTCGTCACGGCATAGGTGGAGCCCCACGCGAGCGGGGCGAGCGCGGTGAGAGCTACGGTTCGCATGACAGATAGCTTAGCGCCAAGCTACTTGCTGTCGAGTCAATTAACGGAAGGAATCTCGGCGATCAGCCACTCACTCCCGAGCCGCCCTGTGCCACACTGGCGAAATGGACCGACTGGACCTCCGCAGCACCGCGCACGACCCGGTGGACACGATCGCCGACCAGTGGCGGCACGAGCGCCCCGACCTCGCCGACCGGACCGAGGCGATGGCCGCCTTCGGCCGCGTGCACCGGCTCTCCCGCGCGGTCGGCGACCTGATGGAGCAGGCCTACGCGCCGTACGGCATCGGCCGCGGCGAGTTCGACGTCCTGGCCACGCTGCGCCGCGCCGGGGAGCCGTTCTCACTGTCGCCGCGCGAGCTGACCGCCACCCTGATGCTCACCACCGGCGGGATGACCGGCCGCCTGGACAAGCTGGAGCGGGCCGGCCTGGTCACCCGCTCCCCCGACCCGAACGACCGGCGCGGCCTGCGGATCACCCTCACCGACCACGGCCGGGAGACGGTCGACCAGGCGGTGGCCGCCGGAACCGCCGTCCAGCAGCGGATCATCGACCGGCTCGGCGAGCAGCGACTGGCCGAGCTGAACGCGCTGCTCAGGGACTTGCTGCACAGCGTGGAGACCACCCCGCACCCCGCCTCGGCACGCCCCTGACCGCCCGCCCCTGACATCCGGTCAGGACCGCCTACTACCAAGCCCGTTCGGCGCGCTACCGTGGGAACGTGCCCGAACCGACCGCCCTCGACTCCGCGCCGTCCGGCCCCGTGGACGCCTTCCAGGCGGAGCGCCGTTACCTGGGTTCGATCGCCTACCGCCTGCTGGGTTCGGTGGCCGACGCCGAGGACGTGCTGCAGGAGGCCTGGCTGCGCTGGCAGTCCGCCGACCGGTCGGGAATCGCCGAGCCGCGCGCCTACCTGACCACCGTGGTGACCAGGCTCTGCTACGACCAGCTGGGCTCGGCCCGGGCCCGCCGCGAGGCGTACTACGGCGAGTGGCTGCCGGAGCCGCTGCTGACCACCGAGGACTCCCCCGCCGAACTGGCCGAGGTCGGTGAGGCGGTGTCGGTCGCGATGCTGGCGGTGATGGAGCAGCTGACACCGGCCGAGCGTGCGGCGTTCGTCCTGCACGACGTGTTCGCGGTGGGCTTCGAGGAGATCGCCTCGGCGTTGGACCGCTCCCCCGAGGCCGCACGGCAGCTCGCCTCCCGGGCCCGCCGCCGGGTGCGGGACGGCGGCCGCCACAGCACCGTCGACCCCGCCGAGCACCGCCAGGTGGTGTCGGCGTTCATCGACGCGGCGACCGGCGGCGACCTGATGACGCTGATGGAGGTGCTCGACCCGGAAGTGGTCTGGCACGCCGACGGCGGCGGCATCGTCCGCGCGGCCCGCCGTCCGCTGGCCGGCGCGATCCACGTGGGCCGCCTGGTGCGCAAGCTCAGCGAGCGTTCCGTGGACCCGGACCGCCCGCTGGTGCCGGCGCTGGTCAACGGCGAGACGGGTGCCGTCTGGCACTCGGCGCCCGGGGTGGTCGGGGGCGTGATGGCGTTCACCGTCGAGAACCGCCGGATCACCTCGGCGTACGTGATGGTCAACCCGGAGAAGCTCACCCACCTGTCGGGGGCGTGACGCAGGTCACCGTCACACTCCGGCGGGCTGCTCCGTCCCCCTTCCGTATCCGCCACCGGCGGAGTCCGTGAAGGAGGACGAGATGACCGGCAAGCACATCGTGGTGATCGGCGCGGGCTACGCGGGGCTGTCCGCCGCCGCCGGAATCGGGCGCGGCCCGGACCAGGTCACCCTGATCGCCCCGGAGCGGCGCTTCGCCCACCGGGTGCGCCAGCACGAGATCGCCGCCGGCCGCCGGGTCTCCCGCCCCGAGATCGCACACGTGTTGCGCGGCCGCAAGGTCGACCACCGCGCCACCCGGGTCGTCGAACTCGACCTGGCCGGGCGGAAGGTGGCCACCGAGGACGGCGAGCGGATCGCATACGACACCCTGGTGTACGCGCTGGGCAGCCGGGTCGCCTGGAGCGGCGTCCCCGGCGCGGCCGAGCACGCGTACTCGGCGGACCGCGCCGAGGAGCTGCACCGCCGGATCGCCGGCGCTCCCGCGCCCGGGACGATCGCGGTGGTCGGCGGCGGCGCCACCGGCATCGAGCTGGCCACCGAACTCGCCGAGGCCTACCCCGCCTGGCAGGTCCGCCTGGTGGCGTCCGGCCAGGTCGGCGGCTGGCTGTCGGCCCGCGGCCGGGCGCACGTCCTGGCGGTGCTCGGCCGACTCGGCGCCCGGGTGGACGAGGGGCGCCAGGTCACCGCCGTCACCGCGGCCGGACTGGAGACCCCGGCCGGCCCGGTCCCCGCCGACGTGGTGGTGTGGGCCGGCTCGCTGGAGCCGCACCCGCTGGCCGCCGCATCCGGCCTGGCCGTGACCGAGAGCGGTCGCGCGGTGGTGGACGACCACCTGCGCTCGGTGTCGCACCCCGACGTGTACGTGATCGGAGACGCCGCCGCCGTCGAGATTCCCGGCATCGGGCAGCTGCGGATGGCCTGCGCCACCGCCCAGCCGCAGGGCCGCTACCTGGGCAGGCTGCTCGGCGGACGCACCGACAAGCCGTTCTCGTACCGGTACGCCCTCCAGTGCCTGAGCCTGGGCCGCGGCGAGGCGCTGGTCCAACTGATCCACGGCGACGACTCGATGCGGCCCCGGGTGGTGACCGGGGCGGCCGGACGGCTGGTCAAGGCGGCGATCGTCACCGGCCTGCCGCTGTCACTCCGCTGACCGCCCGTCGGCGGCCGCGCTTCCGGCCGCGCTGCTGGGCTTCCGGGCTGCCGGACCGCCGGAACACCGGCGGCAAAACGGCACCGGGCCGGGACCCCGCGTGGGGATCCCGGCCCGGTCGGGCGGCCGTGGGAGTTACTTCTTCTCCTTCGGCGCCTCGGCGTCCGTCGACAGCGCGGCGATGAAGGCCTCCTGCGGGACCTCCACGCGGCCGACCATCTTCATCCGCTTCTTGCCTTCCTTCTGCTTCTCCAGCAGCTTGCGCTTGCGCGAGATGTCACCGCCGTAGCACTTGGCGAGAACGTCCTTGCGGATTGCGCGGACCGTCTCACGGGCGATCACCCGGGAGCCGATCGCGGCCTGGATCGGCACCTCGAACTGCTGGCGCGGGATCAGCTTCTGCAGCTTGCCGGCCATCATCACGCCGTAGTTGTAGGCCTTGTCCTTGTGCACGATCGCGGAGAACGCGTCCACCGCGTCGCCGTGCAGCAGGATGTCGACCTTGACCAGGTTGGCGGTCTGCTCGCCGATGGGCTCGTAGTCCAGCGAGGCGTAGCCGCGGGTCTTGGACTTCAGCTGGTCGAAGAAGTCGAAGACGATCTCGGCCAGCGGCAGGGTGTAGCGCAGCTCCACCCGGTCCTCGGAGAGGTAGTCCATGCCCTGCAGGTTGCCGCGGCGGGACTGGCAGAGCTCCATGATCGCGCCGACGAACTCGTTGGGCGCCAGGATGGTGCCGCGCACGACCGGCTCGTACACCTCGGCGATCTTGCCGGTGGGGAACTCGCTCGGGTTGGTGACGGTGTGCTCGGTGCCGTCCTCCATGATCACCCGGTAGATCACGTTCGGGGCGGTGGAGATCAGGTCGAGGTTGAACTCGCGCTCCAGGCGCTCCCGGATGATCTCCAGGTGCAGCAGGCCGAGGAAGCCGCAGCGGTAGCCGAAGCCGAGCGCGACCGAGGTCTCCGGCTCGTAGACCAGCGCGGCGTCGTTCAGACGCAGCTTGTCCAGGGCGTCGCGGAGCAGCGGGTAGTCCGAGCCGTCCAGCGGGTACAGGCCGGAGAACACCATCGGGCGCGGGTCCTTGTAGCCGCCGAGCGGCTCGGTGGCGCCCTTGTTCTGCGAGGTGATCGTGTCACCGACCTTGGACTGCCGGACGTCCTTCACACCGGTGATGATGTAGCCCACCTCGCCGACGCCGAGGCCGTCGGCGACCTTCGGCTCGGGCGAGATGACGCCGATCTCCAGCAGCTCGTGGGTCGCGCCGGTGGACATCATGGCGATCCGCTCGCGCTTGGTGAGCTGGCCGTCGACCACTCGCACGTAGGTGACCACGCCGCGGTAGGCGTCGTACACCGAGTCGAAGATCATCGCGCGGGCCGGGGCGTCCTTGGCGCCGACCGGGGCGGGGATCTTCTCGACCACGTGGTCGAGCAGGTCCTCGACGCCGAGGCCGGTCTTCGCGGAGACCTTCAGCACGTCGTCCGGGTCGCAGCCGATGATGTGCGCGATCTCCGCCGCGTACTTCTCGGGCTGGGCGGCCGGCAGGTCGATCTTGTTGAGCACCGGGATGATGGTGAGGTCGTTCTCCAGCGCCAGGTACAGGTTGGCGAGGGTCTGCGCCTCGATGCCCTGGGCCGCGTCGACCACCAGGATGGTTCCCTCGCAGGCCGCGAGGGAGCGGGACACCTCGTACGTGAAGTCCACGTGGCCGGGGGTGTCGATCATGTTGAGGATGTGCGTCCGGCCCGCGTTCTCACCGGTCCGCGGCGCCCACGGCAGGCGGACCGCCTGGGACTTGATGGTGATGCCGCGCTCGCGCTCGATGTCCATCCGGTCGAGGTACTGGGCGCGCATCTGCCGGGGGTCCACCACGCCGGTGATCTGCAGCATCCGGTCGGCGAGCGTCGACTTGCCGTGGTCGATGTGGGCGATGATGCAGAAGTTGCGGATCACCGCCGGGTCAGTACGGCTGGGCTCTGGCACGTTGCTGGGGGTCGCGGGCACCTTGGTCCGATTTCTGATCCGATCAATATGGTTCCGTCCATCCTCCCATGCCCGAGGCCGACCGGTCCTTCCGCCCGGGCGGGCATGCGGCACGATCACCGCATGATCCTGGAAAGCGCCCTGCTCGACGTCCGCCCCGGCCAGGAGGACGGCTTCCTCGCCGCCTTCGCCGAGGCCCGCCCACTGATCGCCCGCCAGCGGGGGTTCCGCTCGCTCGAACTGCGCCGTTGCCTGGACGACGGACGCACCTCGCGCTTCCTGCTCCAGGTCGGGTGGGAGACCCTGGAGGACCACACCGAGGGCTTCCGCCGCTCCCCCGAGTACGCGCGCTGGCGCGAACTGCTGCACCACTACTACGACCCGTTCCCGCTGGTCGAGCACTACGGCGAGCCGCTGATCAGCGCCTGACGGCCCGCCGGTCGCGCGGCGGCCGCCCCACCCGGCCCTCCGGTTTGGGCCGGTCGGGGCGGCCCTGGTAGCGTGGGCGGCTGCACTCCGCCCTCGGCATGCCCTCTCAGCAGGTCCGGGCGGCGCGCGGTGCAAACCCGTTGAACTGCCGATTCACACAGACTGAGGCTCTTTCGTGGCGAACATCAAGTCCCAGATCAAGCGCAACAAGACCAACGAGAAGGCGCGCCTGCGCAACAAGGCCGTCAAGTCCTCGCTGAAGACCGCTCTGCGCAAGGCCCGCGAGGCCGCTGCCGCCGGTGAGAACGAGAAGGCCGTCGAGCTCGCTCGCGCCGCCTCCAAGGCCCTCGACAAGGCCGTCAGCAAGGGCATCATCCACAAGAACCAGGCCGCCAACAAGAAGTCGGCGATCACCAAGCGCGTCAACGTCGCTGCCTGACCCTGGTCCTTCCCGTACGGCCCGGCCGTACGAACCGGTGCTGCGGCACCACCCCGGACGGCGTGACTCAGCGGCCCTCTACCCGCCACCGCCGACCGTCCGCTCCCGGGAATCCGGCCCTCTACCCGGATTTCCGGCGAGCCGCACGACCCGTACCGCACGCGGCCTGCGTTCGCCACGCGGGTGCGGTACTCGATGAACCACCGGAAGCCCCCGCTCGGGGCGCTTCCCCAACTGCCCGCCCGGTCACCACCGGGCGGGCAGTTCGCGTTTCCGGCGAGGTCCGCCCGCCCCTTCGGCCGGCGGCCGTGGTACCCAACCGCCTTGGGCGGAAAGGGCATCGGCACGGACGGGCCGGCGGGGTAGGGTGCGGGGGTGCCTGACACTGCCCGTGCCTGACCGAGTACTCGGGGGAACGATGTCGACTCCGCCGCCGCATCAGCTCCAGGGCCACCACTCCACCAGCAGCTTCTCGCGCGGTTCCCGCAGCTCCCGGGTCTCCCCGACGGCCGGCGCCGGAGCGGGGAGGGTCACCACGATCGGGCCGGACGGGCCGATCGGCGGCAGGTCCGAACCGGGCGGGGACGGACCGGGCCCCGCCCGGAGGCAGACGGGGCGGGGGTTGTGGTGGGGCATCGGCGGCGCCCTGGTGGCCTCGGTGGTCTGGGCGGCAGCCGTCCTGATGGTCCCCTCGCTGGTCAACGGCGACTCGACACCGGCCAGGCCGACCGTGGCCGGCTACCGCGTCGTCGACGACCTGTGCACCACCGCGCGCCTGACCGCCTTCGGCCAGCTGTACCCGACCCCGTCGGGCAGCCCGTACCACTATTCGACGCACCACCGGGCGCTGGACGAGATGTACTGCAGCCAGTACCGCAAGAAGGTCGGCGGCGACCAGGACTACTACACGCTCTACCTGCAGGTGCAGCTCCATCACGAGGTGGATCCGCGCGCCGAGTTCGAGGCGCAGCGCGAGGGCCTGGCCCAACGCCGCTACCAGGTCAGCCCGGTGGCCGGCCTGGGCGACGAGGCGTACGTCGGCTACCTCGACGACCCCGGCCGGAGCGAGCCCGGCTGGCACTACCTCACCCAGGTCCTGTACGTCCGCCAGGGCGGCATGACCTGCTACACCAGCTGGTCCGCCTCCTACCAGGACGGCAGGGGCACGGCCCCCGACCGCGACCAGGTCCGCAACGCTCTCGTCTCCGACACCCGCGATCTTCTGCGTGCCCTCGGCGGATCCGCCTGACCCTCGTTCGACAGACCCCGACAGTTCCGCTGCACGGGGCTTCCGAGGCTAGTAGGGGCGGGAGCCGGACCGGGAGGCGCGGGCGACGGCGACCACGGCACGCTCCAGCGCGTACGCGGGGTCGTCGGATCCGCCCTTGACGGCGGCGTCGGCCTCGGCGACGGCGGTGAGGGCGGCGGCCACGCCGTCGCCCGTCCAGCCGCGCATCTGCTGGCGGACCCGGTCCACCTTCCACGGCGGCATGCCCAGCTCGCGGGCCAGGTCGCCGGGGCGCATGTTGCGGCCCGCGGTGGCGAGCCGGCCGATGCTGCGCACTCCGGAGGCGAGCGCGTAGGTGATGCCCGTCGGCGGCTGGCCGACGGCCAGCGCCCAGCGCAGCCGTTCCAGCGCCTCGGCGGCCCGGCCGGTGACGGCGAGGTCGGCCACCTCGAAGCCGGTCGCCTCGGCGCGGCCGCTGTAGTACTTGGCGACCGCTGTCTCGTCGATCGGCCCTTCGATGTCCGCGGTCAACTGGCTGCAAGCGGCGGCCAGTTCGCGCAGGTCGCTGCCCAGCGAGTCGAGCAGTGCCTGGCAGGCCTCCGGGCTGGCGGCCCGGCCCAGAGTGCGGAACTCGTTGCGGATGAACGCCAGCTTCTCGCTCGCCTTGGTGAGCTTGGCGCACTGGACCTCCCGCGCGCCCGCCTTCTTCGCCGCGTCCAGCAGTCCCTTGCCCTTGGCACCGCCGGCATGCACCAGCACCGTGATCACTTCTTCGGCCGGCGACTCCAGGTACGCCTTGACCTCCTTGACCGCGTCGGCCGAGAGGTCCTGCGCGGCCCGGACCACGATCACCTTCCGCTCCGCGAACAGCGAGGGCGTGGTCAGCTCGGCCAGCTGGCCCGGCTGCAGCGCGCCCGGCGCGAGGTCGCGCACGTCCGTCTCCGGATCCGCCGCCTTCGCCGCCGCCACCACCTCGGCGACTGCGCGGTCGAGCAGCAGCTCCTCCTGGCCGACCGCAACGGTCAGCGGGGCGAGCAGGTCGTCGGGTGCACTCTTCCTGGCCATCGCCTACCAGGATCGCACGCCGAGCCGACACCCCTGCCCCGGCACGTCCCCCCGCCCTCTCACCTGCACGTCCGGTCCGACCGACGCACCGGTCCGGATCGTGAGGTGGGGTCGCCGCAGCACGGTCTTCCGGGCTGGGGAGAATGATGTCGTGATCAAGAACAATGACCGTCAATTGCTCGTCCTTCCCGATCGCGATGCGGCGGAGGAGATTGCCGAGGAGTTGAGTGCGCGCTGGCCCGACCTGGGCGACGTCGAGGTGGTTCGCGACTCCCTCGCCGGGGAGGACGACGCCGAGGACGCCCAGTGGATCGTGGTCGTCGAGGCCCCCGAGGACGACGGCTGGACGCCGCGGCTGCTGACCGAACTCGACCGGCTCGTCGCCGAGCAGGACGGGTGGCGCGAGCAGGACTGACCCACCCTCGACTTCCGTTTGGTCCCCGCCCGAGCGAGGTGCACCCACACCCGCTCGGACGGGCGCTCTGCATCCGGCCGTCCGGGCCGCGACCGCTCCTGCTGCGACACTTCTTCCGCTTCAGGTGTCGCGGCATCAGCTGTGGGACGGGCGCTGGTGCGAGGCCACGGCCAGGGACCGTGCATCCCCCAGCACCGCGATGTCCCCCGCCCGGTCGGTGCGGACCACCGTCGCTCCGAGTGCCTTGAGCCCTGCCACCGTCTGCGGGGCCGGGTGCCCGTACGGGTTGCCGGTGCCGCAGGAGATCAGGGCCAGCCGCGGACGGAGCGCCGTCATCAACGCCCAGTCCTGGTTCGCCGATCCGTGGTGCGCGACCTTCAGGACGTCCACCCGTCCCAGTCCGGGAGGCCCGGGACCGCCGGGATACCCGGCCGGTCTGGCGAGGCCGACCGAATCCGCCCCTGCCTTGGCCGCACCTCCTGTTCCTGGCAGCGCTGTTGACGCGGTATCGACCGGCGTGGGCGGACCTCGCTCGTCCGGGCGCGCGGCCGGCGGCAACCCGAGGGTGAGCAGTGCTGCCTGGGCCGGGGGCTCCAGGTCGCCGAGCAGTGCCACCCGGATCGGGGCCGTCGCTGGGCCGAGGCTGGCGATGATGGCGATGCTGGAGTTGTTGGGACCGGTCGCGTCCGGGGCCTGCGGCGAGGACGGCCACACCACTTGCCAGCTGAGCTCGGCACCGGTGGTACGTCGCTCACCTCGCCGGGCACGCAGCACCGGGACCCGGTCGGCGGCCGCCCAACGCAGCACCCTGCCGTGTTCGCCCTCCGGTTCGTCCGAGGTGGTCACCTCGATCGCGCCGACCGACCGACCGCGCAGCACGCCCGGAATGCCCTCGGCGTGATCGGCATGGAAGTGGGTGAGGATCAGGACCGGCACCCTGGTCACCCCGAGTTCCCGCAGGCAGGCGTCGGCGGATTTGGGGTCGGGCCCGGCGTCCACCACCACGGCGCTGCCCGGTTCGACCGGGAGGACGGTCATGTCCCCCTGCCCGATGTCGCACATCGCCAGCCGCCAGCCTTCGGCGGGCCAGCCGGTGGCCAGCCGGGTGACGGCAGGCGGGCGCAGCAGGATCACCGGCAGCAGTACGGCGACGGCGAGCACGGACCACACCCTGGGCCGTCGATTCCTCGGCCGCCCGCCCAGCAGGGGCGGTAGTGCCCAGGCCAGCGCGACGATCACCACGACCAGCAGAGCCGAGCCGAACAGTCCGCCGGGCCAGGCCAGTTCGGCGCCTGGGAGCTCGGCGCCCCGCCGCGCGACGACGGCCAGCCATCCGACGGGGAGCGCGGCGAGATCTGCGAAGAACTCCGCGGCCCCCTTCGAGAAGGGCGCGATTGCGAGTGCGCCGAACCCGAGCAGGGTGGCGGGTGCGACCGCGATCTCCGCGAGCAGGTTGCAGGGCACTCCGACCAGGCTGACCCGCGGTGCCAGCAGGACGGTGACGGGAGAACAGAAGGCCTGCGCCGCGGCGGTGGCGCCGACCGCCGAGGCGAGGTGGTGGGGCCAGTGACGCGCCCGCAGCGCGGCCGTCCACCTCGGGCCGAGGATCAGCAGCCCCGCTGTCGCGAGCGCGGAGAGCAGGAACCCGTAGGACCGGGCCAGGTACGGATCGACCAGGATCAGGATCAGCACAGCGCCGGCCAGCGTGGGCACGCCGCGCCTCGGTCTGCCGGTGGCGAGGGCCAGTAGTCCGATCAGACCGGTGGCGGCGGCTCTGAGCACGCTCGGGTCCGGCCGGCAGATGGTGACGAACGCGAGTGTCAGCCCCGTTCCGAGCAGCGCTGTCGTGCGGAAGGAGAGCCCGAGCAGCCCGGCCAGTCCGCCGCGCCCGGGCACATCCGGGTCGCTCGGGGTGCCTCCGACCAGCACGGCCAGGATGATCGCGAGATTCGCCCCGCTCACTGCCACCAGGTGGCCGAGGTCGGTGGCTCGGAAGGCGTCCGCCAGTTCGTCCGGAAGCCTCGTCACATCGCCCACCACCAGTCCCGGGAGCAGTCCGCGAACGTCCGGCGACAGGTGGTCGCAGGCGTCGCGGAGTCCGCTGCGGAGCTGCGCGGCCACGCGCTGGGGGAGGCTGGGCGGCGCGAGGATCCTGGGTTGCCCCTGCGGGGCGAGCAGGGCCGCCGAGTCGGTTCGGGCCGCCCCGGCCGAGCCACCGCCCTCGGACGGATTCGCCGGCCGCTCCGGCAACACCTCGGCCCGGACTTCGAGGCGGGTCGAAGGGATCAACTGCTGCCACTTGTCCGCGTCCTGGGTGCGGATCAGCAGGGTGACGGGCGTTCTGGTGACGGTGGAGATCGCGCCTGCCTCCGGGGTGTCGGCCGGTGGGCGGACGCGGGTGACGAGGGCCGAGATGGTGAGGGTCGGCTGGGAGAGGGCGCTGCCGTGGGTGTGGGCCCCGTGCAGCTTGGGATCACCCGTGATGGTCGCTTCGACGGTGATCTGCGGATTGCTGGCTCGCCCGGCATCGCTATCGGACGAACCCGCCTGCTCGTCCCGATCGGTCGGCCTGTCCGGGCTGTCCGGGCTGTCCGGTGAGTCCGGCTCTCCCCGGGCGGGCGGCCTGTCCGGGTGCGCCAGGGCCGGCAGCGGGCCCCGGTGCAGGTCGGCGGTGTGGAGGACGGTGGTGGTTGCTGCTGCCGCCGCGGTGAGCAGGACGGCGGCCGTGAGTCGGTGGATCGAACGGCGGGGTCCTTTCGAGGTGAGAAGGGCGAAGGCGGTCATGCCGCCGGCCAGGGCGCACAGGAGCAGCGCCGGACGGTGTCTCGGGTCCAGGCCGAGGACGGTGGCGGTGACCAGCCAGACGGTGACCGCCGGGAGGAGGAGCCGGTAGTCGGTCCGTTCGGGGACAGTGGAGGGCTGGGCCGGCATGACGGCACCTCCTCTCGGTGTGGTTGATGGTCGATTTGTTGATTTGGAGGCTGATGGATCGTCGGTGCGGCCGGGCCGCCTCAACCGGCTGGTGCGAGCAGCAGATCCGTGCCTGGCGGGCAAGGAGCGGAAGGCGGCGGACGGGCCCGGGACAGAGCAGCGCGAGCAGCGGCCTCCCGCGCGGATTCGCACGCAGGGGCTTCGCTCACCGGGTCGGGAGCTAGAGCATCGGGTGGCCTCCGGGCGGGAGCGGGGCGGGGCACGGGTCAGAGGGTCAGCAGCGGCTTGAGGTCCTCGTACTTCCGGGGGCCGATCCCCGGGACGTGGCGGAGTTGGTCGACGGACTGGAACGGCCCGTGAGCCAGGCGGTACTGCAGGATGCGCTGGGCCAGGGCCGGCCCCACGCCCGGCAGTGTGTCGAGTTGTTCGGCACTGGAGTGGTTGAGGCTGATGGGGCCGGCGGGGGCGGCAGGTACACCGCCGGCGAGGTTTTCGGCGCCTACGAGAATCTGTTCTCCATCGGTGAGTTGGCGGGCGAGGTTGAGGGAGCTGGTGTCCGTCCCGGCGAGCGGGCCGCCGGCTGCGGTCAGGGCATCGGCGACCCGTGAACCTGCGGGGAGGGTTCGTAGGCCGGGGTGCTGGACCTTGCCGGCGATGTCGACGACCAGGGCGGGGCCGGCTTGATGGTGTGCGGGCGCTCCTTCCGTGCCGGGGTCGGCGGTGGATTCGGAGATGGAGATGGCGGGGACGGGGACGGGGTGCGGCCGGCCGAGCCAGAAGTGCTGCGCGGCATAGCCGATGGCGAGAACGAGCAGGACGGTGAGGCCGAGGACGGCCCGGCGGTCAAGGGCGAAGGCTGCGGGAAGGCGGAACCGCAGCGGGAGGCGCGGCTGGTCGGAGTGGTGGGACACGGGCGTGCGTTCCGGAACTGACGTGGCGTCGGGCCAGGGCGGGTCCGGATCCGACGGGTGGTCGGCCCAGCCGCCCGGCGGGGCATCGAATGCTGTCTCCGGCGCCGAGTCCGGGCCGGACACCGCAGCAGGCGGATCGCGCTCCGGAACCGCACCGGGCTGAGCGGCCGGCCGTCCGAACTCCGCTTGGGTGGGCCTCGGAACGGTCGCGTCGGCCGAGCGGGCGGGTGCCCCGTATCGCGCGAGAATGCGTGCCGACGACAGCGCATGCGGTGGTTCGGGGGAGGATGTCGCCCGGGCTGGCGCCTGCTCGGGTTCGGATGCGGCGTGGATGTCGCCTGCTGTCGTGTCGGCCACGACGTCCGCCGCGGCCTCGGACCACGACGCGCAGGCAACCGTCTCGATGCTCGACCCCGAATGGTCGAGATCTGCGGGCACAGCGGGTGGGAAGAGCAGGCCGAGGCGGGCTCGGGTGGTGGCGACAGCCTGGCGGCGGCGGGCCTGGGGTGTGGTGATGGTCCTCATGGCGAGGACAGTAGGGCGGGCCTGACGTGGGCTCAGGAAATTTGCCCGCCCCTGTGGACAACTCGGCCCTGTGGATAACTCTTGTCGCTCGGACGAGTGAGTTTGACCCCGCTCAGCCCGTGGAGCCGACGACCGGTGCCACCACGACAGCCAGCAGGCCGGGCCCGACGTGCGCGCCGATGACCGCGCCGACCTCGCTGACGTAGAGCTCGTTCAGCTTCGGCACCCGCTCGCGCAACCGTTCGGCCAGCGCCTCGGCCCGATCCTCTGCCGCCAGGTGATGGACGGCGACGTCCACCGTCCGGTCCCCCGCGTGTTCGACGGCGATCTCTTCGAGCCGGGCGATGGCCCGGGAAGCCGTGCGGACCTTCTCCAGCGGCTCGATCCGGCCGCCGGTCAGGTGGAGCAGCGGCTTCACTGCCAGTGCGGATCCGACCAACGCCTGGGCGGTTCCGATACGCCCGCCACGCCGCAGGTGTTCCAGCGTGTCGACGTAGAAGAAGCCGCTGGTGGCCTCGGCGCGCCGCTCGGCGGCGGAGGCGACCCGGTCCAGATCCGCCTCGGTGGTGCGACTGCCATCGGCTTCGACGCCACGGGCAGTCGTCTCCACCCAGGAATCGTCCAGAGCGCCGGCGATTTCGGCGGCAGCCAGCACGCAGCTTCCCAGCGCCATGCCGACCAGCCGGCTGTCGACCACCCGTACCGGGACGGGGGCGGTGGCGGCCGCCAGTCGGGCCGCCTCCGCGGTACCGGAGAGTTCCGCGGAGATGTGGACGGAGACGATTCCGCGGGCGCCGGCGTCGGCAGCCGCCCGGTAGGCGGCCGTGAACGTTTCGGGACTGGGCCTGGACGTCGTCACCCGCTGCTTGGCTCGCAGGGCCTCGGCGACGTCCTTCGGGGAGATCTCGACGCCTTCCGCGAAGACCTCGTCGCCGACCGCGACGCTGAGCGGTACCACCTGGATACGGTGCCGGTCCACCGCTTCTTGGGGCAGATACGCGGTGGAATCCGTGACAAGTGCGAGGTGGCCGAGCATGAGGCGGAGGTTACCCGCCGCAGCGCCAGGATGACAGTGCCCGTCCTGTGGTGGTTTGACCTCCGCGACAGCGGGTAACTCTCACCGCGCGGACAGTGATCGCTCCATGACGCGGGGTCAGGGGCGGTTGGGTCCCGCCGGGTTCGGCTTGCGCAGGCGGTCGGCGAGGCGGGAGAGCGGTTCGGCGGCCAGACCGAGCAGCTCCTCGGCGGTGGTCTGGCGGCCGGTGCCGAGGCCCTTGGGACGGTCGGCGCGGCCGTCGGCGGAGGCGGCCGCACTGCGGGCAGCGGCAGCCGGGCCGGCAGCGGATTCGGAGCGGTCGGCGGCGGGCTCGGCAGGAGTCCAGTGCCGCAGCGCTCCGGCCTCGTCCCGGCACTCCTGGCTGAGGCGGGCGAGTTCGTCGTCGGCGAAGCGGCGCATGCGGTCCTGGGCGGCCCAGCGCAGGGAGTCCGCGGACTGCGTGATGCGCTCGGTGCGCTCCCGCAGTTCGGGGAGCTTGGCGGTGACGCGGCCGCTCATCGGCTCGCGTTCCAGCTGGCGCAGTTCGGCATCGAGTTCGGCGGCGTGCGAGTCGAGCCGGGCGAGGAGCTGGAGCGCGTCACCGAGCTGGCTGTCCTGCGGGAGGCCGCCCTGCAGGACCTGGCGGGTCGAGTCGAGCGCGGTGCGCAGGGACAGCCGGAGGCCGGCGATCCGCCCCTGGTCGCCGGGCTTGGTGATGCTCTTCGCCTTGAGGGTGGCGTTCTCCACCACCCGCTGGGCATTGGAGCTGTGCCGCTCGATCTTGACGGCCACAGCCTTCGCCGCCTTGACCGTTCCGACCACCGCCATCACCAGCAGCGTCACGCCGAACAGGGCGACCAGCGCCACAACGACACCGAGCGCTTCCATCGGGAGCCCACCTTCCGCCCGTGACCGGCGGCGGTCCGCCGAGTGCGGCCCGCCCTGTCCACCGGTCTCCACCGTAGCTCGGCCCGGTGGCGGACAGCATGCCTTCAACCGTCCGGAGATGGGAGATCAGGGACAGCTCAGGGATTTCCCCCAAGCGATCTCCCGGAGACCTCCAGGACCTTCACCGCCCCGTCGGTGCCCCTACGAAGAACGGAGCCATCTTGTTCGAGATCCTTCGACTCCCCCGTTCCCTGTGCCGAGTCCCCTTGCTCCAAGGCGACCGCTGCACCAGGCCGGTCCGTGCCGCCGGCACGGTCCGGAGCGCCGGCCCGGTCTGTCCCGCCGGTCCGGTCCGTGCCGCTGGCCCGCTGCGGAGCGCCGGTGCCGGACGACGTGCCGGCCCCCTCCGCTTCCTCCTGCTCGCACGGCAGTCGGCCCGACCGTACCCGTGGACGGCGAAGGGCCGGCCGCCCCGTGTTCGGGACGACCGGCCCTGCCGAACTGACGGTTCCTCAGCAGAGGCAGCGTCAGCCGGTGACGATGTTCACCAGCTTCGGGGCGCGGGCGATGACCTTGCGCACCTCGGCGCCTCCGATGGCCGCGACCACAGTGGGGTCGGCCAGGGCCAGTGCCTCCAGCTCGGCGTCCGAGATGGAGGGCGCGACTTCCAGGCGGGCCTTGACCTTGCCCTTGATCTGGACGACGCAGGTCACCGTCTCGTCGACCACGTACGCGGGGTCGGCGACCGGGTAGTCGGCGAAGGCCAGCGACTGCTCGTGACCCAGGCGGCGCCACAGTTCCTCGGCGATGTGCGGTGCCAGCGGAGCGATCAGCAGGACGATCTGCTCGGCGACCGAACGCGGCGTGGAGCCGCGCTTCACCAGGAAGTTGTTCAGCTCGATGGCCTTGGCGACCGCGGTGTTGAACCGCAGGGCGGCCATGTCGCCGCGGATGCCGTCGATGGTCTTGTGCAGCGCGCGCAGCGTCGCCTCGTCCGGCTCCTCCTCGGTCACCACCAGCTCGCCGGTGACCTCCGAAACGATGTTGCGCCACAGCCGCTGCAGGAAGCGGTAGGAGCCGACCACGGCGCGGGTGTCCCACGGGCGGGAGACGTCCAGCGGGCCCATCGCCATCTCGTACAGGCGCAGGGTGTCCGCACCGTACTCGTCGGAGATCTCGTCGGGCGCGACGGCGTTCTTCAGCGACTTGCCCATCTTGCCCGCCTCGCGGCGGACCTGCTCGCCCTGCCAGTAGTACTGGCCGTCGCGCTCCTCGACCTCCGCCGCGGGCACCGGGAAGCCCCGGGCGTCGCGGTAGACGTCGGCGGTGATCATGCCCTGGTTGAACAGCTTGTGGAACGGCTCGACCGAGGAGACGTGGCCCAGGTCGTGCAGGACCTTGTGCCAGAAGCGGGCGTACAGCAGGTGCAGCACGGCGTGCTCGGCACCGCCGACGTACAGGTCGACGCCGCCGGCCGGCTTGTCGGCGGTCGGGCCCATCCAGTAGGCCTCGTTGGCCGGGTCGACGACCGAGCCGGAGTTGATCGGGTCGACGTAGCGCAGCTCGTACCAGCAGGAGCCGGCCCAGTTGGGCATGGTGTTGGTCTCGCGGCGGTACGTCTTCAGGCCGTCGCCCAGGTCCAGTTCGACGTTGACCCAGGCCTCGTTGCGGGACAGCGGGGTCTTCGGCGAGGAGGTGGCGTCGTCGGGGTCGTAGGTGTGCGGCGAGTAGTCGTCGACCTCGGGGACCTCGACCGGCAGCATCGACTCGGGCAGCGCGTGCATCGCGCCGGTCTCGTCGTAGACGATCGGGAACGGCTCGCCCCAGTAGCGCTGGCGGCTGAACAGCCAGTCGCGCAGGCGGAAGTTGACGGTCCCTTCGCCGATGCCCTGCTCGGCCAGCCAGGCGGTCACCCGGGCCTTGGCGTCGACCACCGACAGGCCGTTCAGCGACAGGCCGTCGCGCTCGGAGTTGATCAGCACCGAGTCGTAGGTGTCGAAGGCGTCGTCCCAGGTGTGCGGATCCTCGCCACGGCCGTCGGTGGGCCGGACGACGCAGCGCATCGGCAGGTTGAATGCCTGCGCGAAGGCGAAGTCGCGGCTGTCGTGCGCCGGAACGGCCATGATCGCGCCGGTGCCGTAGCCCATCAGCACGTAGTCGGCGATGAACACCGGGATCTGCTCGCCACTGACCGGGTTGGTCGCGAAGGCACCGGTGAACACGCCGGTCTTCACCTTGGCGTCGGCCTGGCGCTCCACGTCCGACTTGGCGGCAGCGGCCGCCCGGTACGCGGCGACCGCGTCGGCCGGGGTCGCGGCGCCGCCGGTCCACTCCTCGCGGGTTCCGGCCGGCCATGCCGCCGGGACGATGCTGTCGACCAGCGCGTGCTCGGGGGCCAGCACCATGTAGGTGGCACCGAACAGGGTGTCGGGGCGGGTGGTGAAGACGGTGACGGTGTCGCCGCCGACGCCGAAGTCCACCCGGGCGCCCTCGGAGCGGCCGATCCAGTTGCGCTGCTGCAGCTTGATCGCCTCGGGCCAGTCCAGCAGGTCCAGGTCGCTGATCAGCCGGTCCGCGTAGGCGGTGATGCGCATCATCCACTGGCGCAGGTTCGACTTGAACACCGGGAAGTTGCCGCGCTCGGAGCGGCCGTCCGCGGTGACCTCCTCGTTCGCCAGCACGGTGCCCAGACCGGGGCACCAGTTGACCGGCACCTCCTTGGAGTAGGCCAGCCGGTACTCGCCCAGCACCTCGTCGCGCTCGACGCCGGTCAGCTCGGCCCAGGCGCGGCCGCCCGGCACCGCGCGCTCGCCGGACTCGAACTGGGCGACCAGCTCGGAGATCGGCCGGGCCTTCGCCGCGTCCTCGTCGTACCAGGAGTTGAAGATCTGCAGGAAGATCCACTGGGTCCAGCGGTAGTACTCGGGGTCGATGGTGGAGATCGACCGGCGCGAGTCGTGGCCCAGGCCCAGTCGGCGCAGCTGGCGGCGCATGTTGGCGATGTTGTCCTCGGTGGACACCCGCGGGTGCACGCCGTGCTGCACCGCGTACTGCTCGGCCGGCAGGCCGAAGGCGTCGTAGCCCAGCGTGTGCAGGACGTTGTACCCGTTCATCCGCTGGTAGCGGGCGTACACGTCGGTGGCGATGTAGCCCAGCGGGTGACCGACGTGCAGACCGGCACCCGACGGGTACGGGAACATGTCCATGATGAAGCTGTGGGGCTTCGCGGCGACGTCCGACCCGTCGGCCAGCGGGCCGACCGGGTTGGGGGCGTTGAACGTCCCCTCCTTCTCCCACAGGTCCTGCCAGCGGGACTCGATCTCGGCGGCCAGCGCGGCGCCGTAGCGGAAAGGCTCGGTGGCGGCTTCGGCCGCGCCGGAAGCGGGGGTCGTCTCGCTCATGGTCCTTCAGGCTCCATCGTCATCAGTCAGCGAACAGGCCGTAGAAAGCAGAAAACCCCTCCGCAGGAGGGGACGCCACGCCGACTCCGGCACCCAAGCCGGTCCTGGTCAGCGCGGCCGGCTAAGAAGCAGGCGCACAGTTCGCATGGGCTCAGGGTACCGCACCCCTTCAAGGCCCTTTCGCGTCACCGCGTCAATCCCCCTGCTGCGCGCGCCGCCACGCATCCGGGACGCCCGCCGGCACCCTCCCGACCGCACACGCACCTGCACACCCACATGCGGCCCCGGCCGTCCGCGCGGCCACGGGCGCACCCGCGACCGCGGCGGCACTTGCAGGCATGACCGCGGCCCCGCCCGCGTCCGTGGGCGCGCCCTTGGCCGACGCTCCGTGCCCCACGCCCGCGATCGACGCCCCGTCCGCTCTCCGTCCCACGGCGTCCGGCCGCCCGCCGGGGCGTGCGCTACGCCTCCGCGCGCATCGCGGTGTCGAACTCGCGCAGCGCCCGTGCCACGCGGGCGGACTGCATGCCGGCGGCCAACTGCCGTGCCCGGTCGGCGGTGCGCTCGGCCTCCTTGCGCTCCCCGGTCCGGCGGTAGGAGTCGGCGAGGCGCACCATCAGCAGCGCCTTGACCCGGGCGCGTTCCGCGGTGAGCGCCTCGATCGCGCTCCGCAGCAGCTCTCGGGCCTGTTCGTGCTCGCCGAGCAGCAGGTACCCCTCGCCGACCATGCCCTCCAGGTCGGCGCGTTCCTGGGAGTGCCCGTCCAGGCCCTCCAGCACCCGGAACGCCCGCTCGGCGACCGCCTCGGCGCTGATCTGCTCCCCCTTGCGGCCGTGCGCCCGGGCGATCCGCCCGAGCTGCAGCGCCCGCTCACGGGGCGTCAGCACCCCGTCCGCGGCGCGCAGCGCGGTGGACAGCATCGCCACCGGATCCAGGCCCCGCCCACCGGAGTTGTACGTCGCCTGGACGGCGAGGCAGCCGACCACGCCGACGCCGAGCCTCGGGTCCCCGGAGACGTGGGCGGCGCGCAGGGCGGCCACGAAGGCGCGCTGCGCGGCGGCGTCGTTGCCGAGGTCGTAGTTCGCCCAGCCGACCAGCCGGGCCAGCCTGCTGGCGGCCCCGTACAGCTCGCGGCCGAGCGGCTCGTCGTAGCTGCCGAGCTCCAACAGCTTGCCCACCATGGCGAGTTCGGCCTTTGCCAGGTCGACGATCAGGCCGCCGCCGTAGGCCCGTTCCAGCCGCTGCTTGGATTCGTAGGACAGCCGAAGGTCGGCCAACTGCTCGGGGGCGATGCGCAGTGCGCCCTCGCCGCCGGTGACGGGCGGCGGCGGGGAGGCCCAGTGCCGGGCCGCCTGCTCCAGTTCGTCGCCGCGGAACAGGTCGGTGAGGCGCACCGGAGCCCCGTCCGTGCCGGCCTCGCGGAGCGCGGTCTGTGCGGTGTCGGCCGTCCACGGATCGGTCAGCAGCCGGGGCGAGAGCATCTTCGCGCCCCGGTTGGAGCCCATCTGCCCCCAGAGCTGCTCGTACGTGACGGCGATGCCGACGCTGCGGCCGAGGACCTCGCAGACGGTCTGGTCGTGCGGCGAGCGCGGCACCATGCCCCGGTCGCGCCACTTGTAGGGCGCGGTCGAACTGATCGCCATGCCCGCCGGAAGCACCGCGTTCACCTCGCGGGCCAGCCGCTCCGGGCTCCATCCGAGCTGGTGGAGTATCCGGGCGAGCTCGTCGTTCCGTTTTCGCACCAGGTCGGCCATGGCACGACGGTAGCGGCCCCGTGGCCCACACGGCAGAGAAGTGGGGTGAACGCTCGAAGGCCGCCCCTCGCGGGACGGCCTTCGGACTGCTGTGGAGCTAAGGAGAATCGAACTCCTGACCTATTGCATGCCATGCAATCGCTCTACCAACTGAGCTATAGCCCCATGCTTTCACTGCTGTCACCTGCGGTTTCCCTTGCGGTTTCCCTCGGCGACATCGACAACTGTACACGGTTGGCGGGCCAGCCCCTAATCCGTTCCGAGCACCCTGCCGCCGACCCCGGGAACGCCGAAGGCCGCCACCCGTCTCGGGTGGCGGCCTCGCGGAACTGCTGTGGAGCTAAGGAGAATCGAACTCCTGACCTATTGCATGCCATGCAATCGCTCTACCAACTGAGCTATAGCCCCGCAACACTGACGACCACTCACGGACCATCGGTGCGGAGTGGAGCTAAGGAGAATCGAACTCCTGACCTATTGCATGCCATGCAATCGCTCTACCAACTGAGCTATAGCCCCGCAGTCCCGCGACTCTCGCCCCCGGTTTCCCGTCTGCGTTCCTCGCTGCGAACGAGGAAGACTCTAGCTGGTCAGAGCCGGAACTGTGAAATCCGGGTCCGAAGACCCCCGGCGCCGGACGCCGGACGCGGCCCTCCCCAGACCCCGGACACGGCCCTCCACAGACGCGGCCCCTCCACCGAACGCGCCGGACGCGCCCCTGCCCCGTACGTCGGGGCGGCACCGACCCGGACGCCCGGGCGCCACCCCGGGCCGACCGCCACCCCGGATGCCCGGACGCCACCCCGGGCCGGCCGCCACCCCGGATGCCCGGACGCCACCCCGGGCCGACCGCCACCCCGGCACTCGCCTCAGGTCTCGTCGCCGATGACCGGTTGCGGGAGCGTGCCCGCGTTGTGCTCCTGCAGCCGCCAACCGCGCGCGTCCCGGCCGAGCACCGACCAGCAGCAGTTCGAGAGGCCGCCGAAGCGCTCCCACAACTGCGCTTCCATGCCCAGCAGTCGGCCGATCATGGTGCGGATGGTGCCGCCGTGGCTGACCACCACGAGGGTGCCGCCCTCGGGCAGCTTGTCGACGGCGTCGAGCACCACCGGGACGGCCCGGTCGGCCACCTCGGTGGCGAGTTCGCCGCCGCCGCGCCGAACCGGCTCGCCGCGCGACCAGGCCTCGAACTGTTCCGGATACCGCGCCCGGATCTCCGAGTTGGTGAGCCCCTGCCACTCCCCCGCGTACGTCTCGCGCAGGCCCTCGTGGTGGTGCACCTCCAGGCCGGTGAGCAGGGCCAGCTCGGCGGCGGTGCGCCGGGCCCGCGTCAGGTCGGAGGAGATCAGCAGGTCGGGCCGGAGCGCGGCGAGCAGCCGGGCCGCCCGCTGCGCCTGGAAGACGCCCTGTTCGGTGAGCTCGACGTCAGTGGTGCCCTGGAACCGCGATTCGAGGTTCCAGGACGTCTGGCCGTGCCGCCAGAGGACGATGCGCGGCCCCGCCGCCGGCCGGCTCAGAGGTCGCCGCCGGAGACGGCATTGCCGGCGGCGTCGGTGACCGCGTTCTCCGGCCGGTTGCGGGTCGCCATCGCGTCCTCGGGCAGCGGGACCTCGGGGCAGTCCTTCCACAGGCGGTCGAGCGAGTAGAAGGAGCGCTCCTCGGAGTGCTGGACGTGCACCACGATGTCCAGGTAGTCGAGCAGGATCCAGCGGCCCTCGCGCTCGCCCTCGCGGCGCACCGGCTTGGTGTCGAGCTTCTCGCGCAGCTGGTCCTCGATCTCCTCGGCGATGGCCCGGACCTGGCGGTCGTTGGCGGCGGAGGCGATCAGGAAGGCGTCAGTGATCGACAGCACCTCGCTGACGTCGAAGGCGATGATGTCGTGCGCCAGCTTGTCGGCCGCCGCCTGCGCGGCGACGTTGATCAGTTCCTGGCTTCGGTCGGTGACGGTCACGATGCTCTTCCGGATCGGCTGCGGGGATACCCTCCCAGGATCTCACGAACGCGCCGGAGCCCCGGAGCGATTTCCGCCCCGGGGCCCCGACCCCGCACCACACAGCACCGGCCGCCCCGCCGACCCGCCCCGCAGGCCGCCCGGCAGACACAGCCCACAGCCCGCAGCCGACAGCCGACAGCCGACAGCCCACGGCACGCGTCTGGGCGACCCACCCCGCACGCCGCGCCGCTTCCGCCGCCCTTCCCCAGCCGCTGCCGCTGCCGCTACTGCGACTTCAGCGGCGGCTGGTAGTCCTTGCCGATCACCAGCACCAGGTCCGCGTTCTGCGCATCGGTGACCTTCTTCACCACGGAGTCCGGCAGTCCGAGGCTGGTCGCCAGGGTGACCGCCGCGGGCCGCTTGGCGTCGTCGGTGTAGCGGATCTCCGAGGTCGCCTGCGTCGCAGCCTTCGCGGTGGACGGCAGCGCGTCCATGCCCGCGTTGATGACGGCCACCTGCGCGGCGGACGCCTTGTCCTCCCCGGAGGCGTTGACCACGGTGACGCGGGTGCTGCCGCCGGTGCCCTTGGCCTTGCCGATGGTGCCGCCGAGGATGTCCTTCACCTGCTTTCCGGCGGTGGCGTCGTCCAGGGTGCCGTCCGGCTTGGTGGTGAGCGCGGTGGTGGTCAGGTGGCCGGCCTTCGCCTGCTTGGCGAGGTTGACCAGCACGCCGGCGAGGGCGCTCTCCGGGAGCGACGGGTCGGCGACCGAGTTCATCCGGTGCACGTCGTCGGTGGCGTCCGCCATGGTGACCGGCATCGCGGTGATCACCGCGGCCATCACCTGCCCGAACCGGGCGAGTTGGGCGTCCCGGCTCTCGTTGGGGGCCTGCAGGGTGGCGTAGTCGACGGCGGCGCGGCCGGTCAGCAGGACGTCCTTGCCGGCGGGGGCGAGCACCTTGCCGTCGGGCTTGTTGTTCTCGCGCACCTCGGCGTTGGTGTCCACCTTGATGCCGCCGAGCTGGGAGACCAGCAGCAGCAGGTAGGGGGTGTCCAGCCGCCAGGTGCCGGCCACCTTGGCGCCGAGCACGGAGGACAGGCCGTCGCGGGTGGCGGAGGCTCCGATCGCGTCCAGGGACTGGCCGATGGTGGTGGTGGAGGTGTCGCCGTTGCTGGGCAGCTGCAGGGTGTCGGGGAGCAGCAGCACGGTCGCCTTCTGCCCGCCCTGGTCGTCGACCAGCAGCGCGGTGGTGACCTTGCCCTGCGGGTCGCGCAGGTGGACCACGTTGACGTACCGGCCGCCGGCCGCCTTGGTCGCGTCGTTGGCGTCGTCGAACTTGCCGGACCACCACAGGTAGCCCAGCGCGCCGGCCGCGAGCACCGCCAGGACCACCAGCAGTGCGATCAGCCGGTTGCGCAGCCGTCGCCGCCGCTCGGCCCGGACCTCGCTGCGGGACTCGGCGAACTTCAGCCAGTCGATGGCGTCCTCGGAGTCCTCCGTCTGCTCGTCGACGAAGTTGAACTCACCGGTGGCGTACGAGTCGCCCGCCGCCTTGGCCCGGGCGGACGAGGCCGCGGCGGCCCGCCCCCCGACCAGTTCGGACGGCTCCTCGGCCTCCGGAACGGGTGCCGACGCGGCTGCCCGCCCCCGGGCCGCTGCCACGGCGGCGGTCGGGGCACCGGCCGGACTCACCGGCGGCGTCCCCCGCCCCGCCGCCCCGGTCTGCGGCGGCACCCGCTCGTCGTCGGCCGCCGCGCCACCGTTCGCCTGCCCGCCCTGGGTCTGTCCCGGCGCCTGCGGCTGCTGCTGGTAGTAGCCCTGTGCGGGCTGCTGCCCGTAGTAGGTGTCGTACCCCTGCTGCTGCCCGTACGGGTCCCCGGTCGGCTGCTGCTGCCCGTACCCGCCCTGCTCGTACCCCTGTGGCTGGTGGCCGCCCTGCGCGTACCCGGCCTGCTGGCCGTAGTCGGACTGCCCGCCGCCGTACGGGTCCTGGGTGTACGCCCCGGGCTGCTGCGCCGCGCCCGGCTGGTCGTACCGGCCGTACGCCTCGCCCTGGCCGTAGGACTGTTGCTGCTGTCCGTACCCCTGCTGCCCGTACCCCGGCCGGCCGTGACCCGCCTGCTGACCGTGGGCCGCCTGCTGACCGTGACCCGTCTGCGACCCGTGCCCCGTCTGCTGCGGGTAGCCGGGCTGCTGCCCGTACCCGGACTGGCCGTAGCCGGACTGGTCGTACCCGGGCTGGTCGAACGACTGCTGCTCGAAGGGCTGCTGCTCGAAGGGCTGCTGCTCGAACGAGTGCTGCTGGTACGGCTGTTGCTCGTAGGGCTGCTGCTCGTGTCCCTGTGCGGGGTAGTAGCCGGGCTGCTGCGGCTGGTAGGGCGGTTGGGGCTGGCGGCCGTACCACTGCTCGTCGTCGGACGTACCGGTCATGCCGTCCCTCCCGGGGATCAAGGCCGGGCCGACGCGTACAGCGCCCGCTTGTGGATGTAACGGACCACGCCGTCCGGCACCAGGTACCAGATGGGTTCGCCCTTGGCGACGCGCATCCGGCAGTCGGTGGAGGAGATGGCGAGGGCGGGGACCTCCACCAGGGAGACGCCGCCGACCGGCAGGCCGGTGTCGGAGAGAGTATGGCCCGGACGGGTACAGCCGATGAAGTGCGCGAGGTCGAAGAGTTCCTCGGAGGAGCGCCAGGAGATGATCTGGGCGAGGGCGTCGGCGCCGGTGATGAAGAAGAGCTCGGCGTCGGGGTGCAGGGCCCGCAGCTCGCGCAGGGTGTCGACGGTGTAGGTGGGGCCGTTGCGGTCGATGTCGATCCGGCTGACCGAGAACTGGGGGTTCTCGGCGGTGGCGATCACCGTCATCAGGTAGCGGTCCTCGGCCGGCGAGACGTCCCGGTCGGACTTCTGCCAGGGCTGGCCGGTGGGGACGAAGATCACCTCGTCCAGGTGGAAGGCGCTGGCCACCTCGCTCGCGGCGACCAGGTGTCCGTGGTGGATGGGGTCGAAGGTGCCGCCCATCACTCCCAGCCGCCGTCGCCCACGCGGCGCACCGGCCGGCGCGGGGGTGCCCGGCGCGGTGTCCGTCCCGGGGGTCTCGACCTGCTCTCTCATGGCGCCACACCTTACGCGACCCGGGTGGCCCGGGGGTTCCGCCCGTTCGCGGCCCCGGGCACTCCGTGCCCGCCGCCGCGCGGGCGGCGGTGCGACCGGGTCAGCGGTCGCGGTTGAAGCGGGTGGTGACGAACAGCAGCAGCAGCAGGATGAACAGCGCCGCGCCACCCGTCAGGAACGGGTTGAGGCTGTCGTGGTTTCCACCCTCCTCGGCGAGGCGGGTGAGGGCGGGCAGGGCAGCAGAGGTCATGATCGGCGGGACCTTCTCGGCTCGGTGAGGGACCAGGCGGTCACGGACCGTGCGGCCCGCGGGCTCATCGTACGGGGGCCTGACACGCAACCGCTCGGCGGCCCACCGCGTCTGACCACCTGTGAGCCGTCTCCGGCCGTCGGGCCGTCGGACCTCACGGTCCGGGCGGCCGCCGGGTGCGGGTTCCGGTCCTGCGGCCCGGGTGCCGCTGGCCCGGGTTCAGCCCCGGTCGCCGGCGTCGACGCGGGCCTGCTCGCGCTCGGCCTCGCGCTGCGCGTCCCGCTTCGCGCCGTCCCGGCCGGCCCGGGCGAGCGCCCACACCATCAGGCCGACTCCGACGAAGGAGGCGATCAGGATGATCCTCAGGAACAGGCCGGGGCCGTTCTCGCTGGAGATCGGTCCGGCGAGCTGGACCAGGTCGGCAGGGGACATCACGGGGCTCCTTTTCGGTACGGCACAGCCAGGGTAGACCCGTTTACCGCCGTCCCCGCCGCGCACCCCGCCGGACCCGCCACGCCCCGCATCCCTCACGCGCATCCCGCACGCGCGCCCGGAGCACGCCCGCGGAGCACACGGCCCACGAGGCGCGGGTCGCGGAGCACGGCGCCCCGGACCGGCGGCCCCGTTCGACGGCGTACCGTGGCGCCCGGGGACGAGTACGGACACAGCGACGTTAAGAGGAAGCAGCGGGGGCCGGCCACGGGAGCCGGTGCCGGCGTCGATCCAGGAGAGGTACTCAATGACCGACATGACCAAGGGCACCGCGCCGAGCCGCCGCCGCCAGCGGTTCCCGGAGATCTCCACCCGCGCCTGGGAGCACCCGGCGGACCGCTCGGGGCTGGTGGCCCTGCGCAAGCTGAGCGGGTTCGACGAGATCCTGAAGAAGCTGGCCGGCCTGGTGTCCGAGCGCAGCGTGCGGCTGTTGTTCCTGGCCACCGCCGTCAAGGCGTCGGAGCGTCAGTTCCCGGAGCTGCACGACATGGTGCGCGACGCGGCGTACGTGCTGGACCTGGAGAAGGTCCCGGACCTGTACGTCACGCAGGACCCGGCGGTCAACGCCATGTGCATCGGCATGGACTCCCCGGTGATCGTGGTCACCACCGGCCTGGTGGACCTGATGGACGAGGAGGAGCTGCGCGCGGTGATCGGCCACGAGGTCGGTCACGCGATGTCGGGGCACGCGGTGTACCAGACGATGCTGCTGATCCTCACCAACCTGGCGGCCCGGATCGGCTGGCTGCCGCTGGGCAACCTGGCGATCACGGCGCTGATCACGGCGCTCAAGGAGTGGTTCCGCAAGGCCGAGCTGTCCAGCGACCGGGCCGGCCTGCTGGCCGGTCAGGACCTGCAGGCGTCGATGCGCGGCCTGATGAAGCTGGCCGGCGGCGCGAACATGGCCGAGATGAACGTCGACGCGTTCCTGGAGCAGGCCGCCGAGTACGACCGGGCGGGCGACCTCCGCGACAGCGTGCTGAAGCTGCTGCAGGTGCTGCCGCAGACCCACCCGTTCGCGGTGGTGCGGGTGGCGCAGCTGAAGAAGTGGGCGGAGAGCGAGGAGTACCGCTCGATCATGGCGGGCGCGTACCCGCGCCGCGGCGACGACCCGGACACCTCGGTCGGCGCGCAGTGGAAGGCCGCCGCCGAGTCGTACTCGCAGACGGTGAAGGAGAGCAAGGACCCGCTGATGGGCCTGCTGCGCGACCTCACCAACGGCGTCGGCACGGTCGGCGGCAAGCTCCGCGACACCTTCACCGGCGCCGGCCGCAGCAACGGCAGCGGCGGCGGCGAGCAGTAGCGGCGGCGGAGCGTCCGGGCCGGGTCAGCCGGTGATCGGCCCGAGCGCTCCGCAGCTCTGCCAGGCCGGCCGGCCGTGGTCGGACGGGTTCACGGCCGGCGGAGTGCTCGACCGGACGCCCGCGGCGGTCGCCAGGATCGGCTGCAGGTAATCGCTCTGCACGGCACCGCAGTTGGTCGGCCCGGCCTGGACGTCGGAGTCGACCACCCGGACGCGTCCGGCGTCCAGGTCGGCCCGGTCGATGTCGACGCGCACCGCGCGGCGCACCGCGTACAGGCTGACCGAGGGGTCGCTGGTGGTGCCGGCCGGGCGCAGTGCGTAGACCAGGGTGTCGTCGGCGGTGAGCTCCAGCGTGTTGGGATCGGCCTCGGCGACCCGGGCGCTGCCCGCGACCTTCACGGTGTCGGTGGCCAGCGCGATCTGGCCGGGGTCGAAGCGCACCATCCAGCCGGTGGCGTCGTGGTGCTGGTCGTCGCGCGGCGCGTTGACGCTGTCGTCGAACTGGGCGAGTTCGCCGGCCGTGATCAGCTCGCGGACCAGGCCGGTCTCGTTGGCGGTCAGGACGGCGGGGTTCAGCTCGGAGGCCACCAGGTAGTGCTGGAGGGCGTCCAGGGCGCGCTGCACGTCGGACGCCGAGAAGTGCGCGGTGGACGAGGCGTTCGGCAGGCCGAACCCGGCCGCCCCGTCCGCGTAGCCCGCGGGCAGCGCGGCGAACGGGTGCGCGGCGTCGGGCACGGCACTGACCGTGCCCGACGGGCTGAGCGGGGTGACGGCGGCGGTCAGCTGGGCGCCGCTCGGTGCCGCGACCTGGCCGCGGGGCGAGCTCACACCGAAGTAGACGGCGGCGGCGAACGCGATCGCCACCAGCAGCAGGAGCACCACGGCCTGCCGGGGCAGCGACCCGAACCAGCCCCAGCCGCGGATCCTGGTGGCCCGTCCGAACGCGCCGGCCAGCCGCTCCTGCGCGGACAGCTCCTGGATCCGGGCAGCCTTCACGAACGATTCGTCGAAGACGACGGACCGGAACTCGTCGTCGTTCGAACCGCCCTCGGGCGTGCCCTCGGGAGGCTCGCGCGGGTCACCCATGACACCAGGGTAGGCTCGGCCGCCGCCCGCGACGAGGGGCGCGGACGTAACGGGAGCGCCACGGAGAGCAGTCGCGCACCGGGGCCCGCCGGCGGTGGCCGTCAGCCCGCCGGGACGGCGACGAGCGCCGAGGGCCGCGCCGACGGCGCGGCGCCGGGGCTGCTGCTCCCGCTGGACGGCCGGGCCGGCGACTCGGGGGCGTTGCCGACGCCCCGGTACACGGCGGCGACCGCCAGCGCGACCACGCCGACGCCCATCACCACGGCCAGCACCCAGGCCACCGGCCGGTGCCAGCGCTGCTGGGCGACCGAGCCGCCGCGCAGCGGGTCGAAGGCGCGCAGCGGCGAGCGGCGGGTGCGCCGGTGCTGCCGGTCGCCGCCGGACCACGGGTCGGGGTAGAAGCGGTCCTCGTCCAGTCCGCCGGGCAGCGGGCGCAGCTCGAGCGGCAGCACCTCGCCCCCGGAGGTGAACTCGTAGCTCCGGGCGGCTCCGGCCTGTTCCGGCTCGAACCTGGTCTCGGCGGCGGCGAGTTGCCGCTCCCGGGCGCTCGGCTCGTGCACGGCGGCGGAGCGGACGAAGCTCTCGTCGAAGACCACGGTGGCGAACTCGTCGTCCGCACCACCGTGGTCGGCGCCGTCGGAGTACGGCGAGCCCCCCACATCCTCAGCCACGGATTCAATGTATTACCGGGCGGGGCTTTTGTCTGTGGGTCGGGCCGATCGGGTCGGGCCGGTTTCCGCGGCCGCCGCGGTCAGCCGTCGAGGCCGCCGACGGTCTGCCGGGCCTCGCCGCGCACGTGCCCGTCGCCGGTGACGATGTACTTGGTGCTGGTCAGCTCCGGCAGGCCCATCGGGCCGCGGGCGTGCAGCTTCTGGGTGGAGATGCCGATCTCCGCGCCGAAGCCGAATTCGCCCCCGTCGGTGAACCGCGTCGAGGCGTTGACGGCGACCGTGGTGGAGTCGACGAGCTGGGTGAAGCGGCGGGCGGCGGCCTGCGAGGTGGTGACGATGGCCTCGGTGTGACCGGACGACCAGCGGCGGATGTGGTCCACGGCGGCCTCCAGCGAGGGCACCACGGCGGCTGCCAGGTCCAGCGACAGGTACTCGGTGCCCCAGTCCTCCTCGGTCGCCGGGACGGCCGTCACGCCGGTGCCCTCGGCGGCCTTCAGCACCGCGTCGTCGCCGTGCACGGTGACGCCCGCCTCGGCGAGGGCGGCCAGCGCGAGCGGCAGGAAGGCGTCCGCGACGTCCTGGTGCACCAGCAGGGTTTCGGCGGCGTTGCAGACGCTGACCCGCTGGGCCTTGGAGTTGAGCAGCACGCCGACGGCCATCGCCAGGTCGGTCTGCGCGTCCACGTACACGTGGCAGTTGCCGGTGCCGGTCTCGATCACGGGGACGGTGGAGCCCTCGACCACGGTGCGGATCAGCGAGGCGCCGCCGCGCGGGATCAGCACGTCGACCAGGCCGCGGGCGCGCATCAGCTGCTGCACCGACTCGCGGCTCTCCCCCGGCACCAGCTGGATCACGTCGGCCGGCAGGCCCGCCCCGGCGACCGCCGCGCGCAGCACCTCCACCAGCGCCGTGTTGGACCGGTACGCGGAGCCGGACCCGCGCAGCAGCACCGCGTTGCCGGACTTCAGGCAGAGCGCCGCGGCGTCCACCGTGACGTTCGGCCGGGCCTCGTAGATGATGCCGACCACGCCCAGCGGCACCCGCACCTGGCGCACGTCCAGGCCGTTCGGCAGGGTGTAGCCGCGCACCACCTCGCCCACCGGGTCGGGCAGTTGGACCACGCTGCGGACGTCGGCGGCGATCGCCGCGATCCGGTCCCGGGTGAGCGTCAGCCGGTCGATCACCGACTCGGCGGTGCCCGCCTCGCGGGCCCGGGCGACGTCCTCGGCGTTGGCGGCGGTGATCTCCGCGGACCGGGCGACCAGCGCGTCCGCGATCGCCAGCAGCGCGGCGTCCTTCACCGAACGCGGCACTGGGGCCAGGGCGGCGGCCGCCTCCCGGGCACGGCGCGCGGCGGCGAGGACGGGGCTGTCGGCGGTGGCGGTGAGGTCGCTCATGGCCCCAAGCCTAGCGAGCGCACCGGCCCGTCCCGCCGCACATTTCGCCCGCTGAGACGTCGCCCCGGGAGGTCAGTACGGGTAGACCCCGCCCAGCCGCGGCGGCGGACCGGCGAAGCCCTCCGCGACCCGCTTGTGGTAGGTCGGGCGGTCCACCACCTCCAGCCCGACGATCTCCCAGGCCGGGAGCTTCGCGCTGACCCGGTGCTCGCCCCACAGCCGCAGCGCGATCGCCGCCGCGTCGTGCAGGTCCCGGGCCTCCTCCCAGTACCGGACCTCGGCGTGGTCGGCGGCGTAACGGGCCGTCAGGAAGAACGAGTGGTCGTGCGCCAGCTTCTCCAGTGCCGTCCGCAGCTCCGGCAGCGGCGTCGCCGCCCCGGCCACGCTCAGCACCACGTGCCACAGCCGGCCCTGTTCCGGCTCCTGCCCGCCGTCCGGCTCCTGCTCCTGCTCCGGCTCCTGCTCCTCCGCGCCCCGGCCGCCCTCGATGCTGGTGAGCCGCCGCTCCGGCCTCCGGCCCGGCAGCGCTTCCTCCCGCCTGCGAACCACCGACGGCCTCCATTCAGCGTGTCGCGCGGGCCCCCCGGCCCGCTGCTCCCACCCCCCGTACCGGCCCCGCCGCCCGCGCTCAGCCGCGCAGCACGACCAGGTCGTCGCGGTGGACGACCTCGCGTTCGTACGCCGCGCCGAGCTCCTGGGCCAGTTCTCGCGTGGACCGGCCGAGCAGACGGGGCAACTCCCTCGCATCAAAGTTGACCAGTCCGCGGGCGACGATGTGACCGTTTTCGCCAAGAAGGTCGACCGGATCCCCGGCGACGAACTCCCCCTCCACCCCGGTCACCCCGGCCGGGAGCAACGACTTCCCGCCGTGCACCACGGCCGCCACCGCGCCGTCGTCCAGGGTCAGCGCGCCGCGCGGCGACGAGGCGTGCTCCAGCCACAGCAGCCGGTCCGCGGAGCGGCTGCCGGTCCGCAGGAACAGCGTGCCGGTGGGCCGGCCGGCCAGCGCGTCGGCCGCCTGGCTGGCCGCCGTCAGCACCACCGGGATGCCCGCGCCGGTGGCGATCCGGGCCGCCTCCACCTTGGTCACCATCCCGCCGGTGCCGACGCCCGCCTTGCCGGCGCTGCCGACCTCCACGCCCGCCAGGTCCTCCGGGCCGCGCACCACGTCGAGCCGGCTGGAGCCGGGCTTCGACGGGTCCCCGTCGTACAGGCCGTCCACGTCGGACAGCAGCACCAGCAGGTCGGCCCGCACCAGGTGCGCCACCAGCGCCGCCAGCCGGTCGTTGTCGCCGAACCGGATCTCGGCGGTGGCCACCGTGTCGTTCTCGTTGACGATCGGCATCGCACCCATCGTCAGGAGCTGCTCCAGCGTCCGGAACGCGTTGCGGTAGTGCGCCCGCCGGCTGGCGTCCTCGGCGGTCAGCAGCACCTGCCCGACCCGCACCCCGTACCGTGCGAAGGACGCCGTGTAACGGGCCACCAGCAGGCCCTGCCCGACGCTGGCGGCCGCCTGCTGCCGGGCCAGGTCCTTGGGCCGCTTCTCCAGGCCGAGCGGCGCGAGGCCGGCGGCGATCGCGCCGGAGGAGACCAGCACGATCTCCGGCGCGTCCTTGCCCGCCCGCGACTTCGCCAGCGCGTCCACCAGGGCGTCCACCCGGTCCGCGTCCAGCCCGCCGGCGGCCGTGGTCAGCGAGGACGATCCGACCTTCACCACGATCCGCCGCGCCGAGACGACCTCCTCGCGGAGCAACTGATCCACCATCAGTCCCGACCTTTCCGTCCCGACGTCCTGTACGCCCGAAATGTAGCGAGCCGGATCACGGGTGACGAAATCCGTCCAGGACGCGAGAGGGCCCGAAGCCGGAGGCGCGCAGGGCACCTCCCCGGCCCTGGCCGGCCGGGAGGTGCCCCACGCGCCCCTGGTGGTGCTCCGTCAGCCCTTACTGCTCCAGCTGGTCGCGGCCCGAGCTGAGCGCCTCGAAGTCCAGGTACTCCTGCTCCGCGGCGTCGCGGCCGCGCTGGCGCTCGCGGCGGCGGTCGACCGCGGGCCGCTGGGTCTCGAAGCGGTGGTCCTCGCCGCGGCGGCCGAGCATCTCCGCGCCGGCGGCCATGGTGGGCTCCCAGTCGAAGACGACGGCGTTCTCGTCGGGGCCGATGATGACGGTGTCGCCCTCCTTCGCGCCGACCTTCCAGAGCTCCTGCTCGACGCCGAGGCGGGCGAGCCGGTCGGCGAGGTAGCCGACGGCCTCGTCGTTGGCGAAGTCGGTCTGGCGGACCCAGCGTTCGGGCTTGGTGCCGCGGATGCGGTACGCGCCGTCCTCCTCCTCGATGGTGAAGCCGGCGTCGTCCACGGCGGTCGGCCGGATGACGATGCGGGTGTTCTCCTGGACGGGCTTGGCGGCACGGGCGGCGGAGACGATCTCGGCCAGGGCGAAGGAGAGTTCGCGCAGGCCCTTGTGGGCGAGCGCGGAGACCTCGAAGACGCGGTAGCCGCGCTCCTCCAGGGAGGCCCGGGTGAGGTCGGCGATGTCCTGGCCGTCCGGGACGTCGACCTTGTTCAGGGCGACCAGCCGCGGCCGGTCCTCCAGGCCGCCGTACTGGGCGAGTTCGTCCTCGATGGTCTCCAGGTCGGTGAGCGGGTCGCGGCCCGGCTCCAGGGTGGCGCAGTCGAGGACGTGGACGAGCACCTCGCAGCGCTCGACGTGCCGCAGGAACTCCAGGCCGAGGCCCTTGCCCTGGCTGGCGCCGGGGATCAGGCCGGGCACGTCGGCGATCGTGTAGACGGTCGAACCGGCGGTCACCACACCGAGGTTGGGGACCAGGGTGGTGAACGGGTAGTCGGCGATCTTCGGCTTGGCCGCGGAGAGCACCGAGATCAGCGAGGACTTGCCGGCGCTCGGGTAGCCGACCAGCGCGACGTCGGCGACGGACTTGAGCTCCATCACGATGTCGCGGGCCTCGCCGGGCTCGCCGAGCAGGGCGAAGCCGGGGGCCTTGCGGCGGGCGGAGGCGAGCGCGGCGTTGCCGAGGCCGCCGCGGCCGCCCTGGGCGGCGACGAAGGTGGTGCCGTGACCGACCAGGTCGGCCAGCACGTTGCCCTTGCGGTCGAGGACGACGGTGCCGTCCGGGACGGGCAGCACGAGGTCCTGGCCGTCGGCGCCGGTGCGGTGGCCGCCGGCGCCGGGCTTGCCGTTGGTGGCCTTGCGCTTGGGCGAGTGGTGGTACTCGAGCAGGGTGGTGACCTGCGAGTCCACCACCAGCGTCACCGAGCCGCCCTCGCCGCCGTTGCCCCCGTCGGGGCCGCCGAGCGGCTTGAACTTCTCGCGGTGCACGGAGGCGCAGCCGTGGCCTCCGTTACCCGCGGCGACGTGCAGTTCGACGCGGTCCACGAAGGTGGTCATGTGTCTGCCTCCAGTGCGAAGAGAAAAGTGGTCCTGCTGGTAAAGCACGAAGGGTGGGCCCGGTTAGTCCCGGCCCACCCTTCACAGCGAGTCTGTACAGACTCAGGCCTCGACGGCCACGATGTTGACGACCTTGCGGCCGCGACGGTTGCCGAACTGCACGGCACCCGCGGTCAGCGCGAACAGGGTGTCGTCGCCGCCACGGCCGACGTTCGCACCCGGGTGGAAGTGGGTGCCGCGCTGGCGGACGATGATCTCGCCGGCGGAGACGACCTGACCGCCGAAGCGCTTCACGCCGAGGCGCTGGGCGTTCGAGTCACGACCGTTGCGAGTGGAACTCGCACCCTTCTTGTGTGCCATCTGGCTATCCCCTTTCTAGGAAGACCGCAGCGAGTGTGATTACTTGCTGACCGAGTCGATGCTGGTGATGCGCACCGCGGTGTACTTCTGGCGGTGGCCCTGACGACGGCGGTAGCCGGTCTTGTTCTTGTAGCGCAGGATGACGATCTTGTCGCCCTTGGTCTGGTCGACGACCTCGGCGTGAGCCTTCACGCCACCGAGCACCCACGGGTCGGAGGTGACGGAGTCACCGTCGACGACGAGGATGGTCGAGAGCTCGACCGAGTCACCCGGCTTGGCTTCGATACGGTCGATCTCCAGCACGTCGCCCACGGCGACCTTGTGCTGGCGGCCGCCGGCGCGAACGATCGCGTACATGCGGTACCTGCTTTCCTAACTCGGTCGGAACTCCGGATGCCAGCAGCCTGGGTATGGACACAGGCCGCCTCCCCCGAGGAAAGAGCCGGAACCGGCTCCCGCCCGGGAGGTGAGGTGCTCAGGAGCATGGCGTCAACACGCCGAGGGTCAAGAATACGGACCGGTCCATCCGAAGACAAACCGGGCCGTTCCCGGGGCCGGGACCGCCGCGGTTGCGGCGTTCCCGGCCCCATGGGCTCACTCTGCGGCGCCGTCACCCTCGGCGGCCGCGGCCTTCTTGGCCGCCGCGCTGGTCCGCTTGGTGGCGGTCTTGCGGGCGGTGGTCTTCTTGGCGGCCGCGGCGGTGGTCTTCTTCGCCGCGGTCTTCTTGGCCGCCGTGGTCTTCTTCGCGGTGGTCTTGGCGGCCGTCTTGCGGGCGGCCCGCTTCTTCGGCGCCGGCTCCTCCGCCTCGGCGGGCTGCTCAACCTCGGCGGGCTGCTCGGCCTCGACCGCCGCGGCGGCCTGGGTCGCGGGCTCCTCCGCGACGGCGGCCTCGGCCGTCCCAGCGGCCGGCGCCTGCTCCGCGGCGGACTTCTCCGCGGCGCTCAGCGCGGCCTCCATGGCGGCCTCGGCGCGGGCCTGCAGCACCACGATCTCGGCCTCGCCGGACGCGCCGGCCGGAGCGGTGGCCTTGCGCACCGCCCGCCGCCGGGTGCGACCCGCCGGCGCCGCGGTCGGCGGGATCTCCACCAGGCTCGGCCTCTCCTCGGCGACCGGCTCGGCGGCCACCGGCTCCTCGACCGCGACCGGCTCGGCCACGACGGCCTCGGCGGCCTCCACGACCTCGACCGGCTCCTCGATCGGCTCCAGCTCCTCGGCCTCGGCCGGCTCGACGCTCTCGACCGTCTCCACGGTCTCCGCCTCGGCCTGGCCGGCCCCGCCGCGGCCCCGGCGGCGGCGCTTGCCGCCGCCCTCGCCCGCACCGGTGGCACCGGCGGCGGGGGTACCGCCGCCGTGGCTGTGCGGCTGGTCCATGTGGACGATGACGCCGCGGCCGTTGCAGTGCACGCAGGGCTCGGAGAAGGACTCCAGCAGGCCCTGGCCGACCCGCTTGCGGGTCATCTGGACCAGGCCGAGCGAGGTGACCTCGGCCACCTGGTGCTTGGTGCGGTCGCGGCCCAGGCACTCCAGCAGGCGGCGCAGCACCAGGTCGCGGTTGGACTCCAGCACCATGTCGATGAAGTCGATCACGATGATGCCGCCGAGGTCGCGCAGCCGCAGCTGGCGGACGATCTCCTCGGCCGCCTCGATGTTGTTGCGGGTGACGGTCTCCTCGAGGTTGCCGCCCTGGCCGACGAACTTGCCGGTGTTGACGTCGACGACGACCATCGCCTCGGTCCGGTCGATCACCAGCGAGCCGCCGGAGGGCAGCCAGACCTTGCGGTCCAGCGCCTTCATCAGCTGCTCGTCGATCCGGTACGTGGCGAACACGTCGACGTCCGAGGTCCACTTCTGCAGGCGCTCGGTGAGGTCGGGGGCGACGTTGGAGACGTAGTCGTGGATGGTGCTCCAGGCGTCGGCGCCGCTGACGATGACCTTGGTGAAGTCCTCGTTGAAGATGTCGCGGACCACTCGGACGGTCATGTCGGGCTCGCCGTAGAGCAGCGCCGGGGCGTTGCCGGAGGCGGCCTTCTTCTGGATCTCCTCCCACTGCTGCTGGAGGCGCTGGACGTCGCGGGTCAGCTCCTCCTCGGAGGCGCCCTCGGCAGCGGTGCGGACGATCACGCCCGCGTCGTCCGGGACGATCTTCTTGAGGATCTGCTTGAGGCGGGCCCGCTCGTTCTCCGGCAGCTTGCGGGAGATGCCGGTCATCGAGCCCTCGGGCACGTACACCAGGTAGCGGCCGGGCAGCGAGATCTGGCTGGTCAGGCGGGCGCCCTTGTGGCCGATCGGGTCCTTGGAGACCTGGACCAGCACGGACTGGCCGGACTTCAGCACCGACTCGATCCGGCGCGGGCCGCTGTGGCCGCCGAGCGCGCCGAAGTTGACCTCGCCGGCGTACAGCACGGCGTTGCGGCCCTTGCCGATGTCGACGAACGCGGCCTCCATCGACGGCAGCACGTTCTGCACCTTGCCCAGGTACACGTTGCCGACGTAGCTGGTGGCCTGCTCCTTGTTGACGTAGTGCTCGACGAGCACGCCGTCCTCGAGCACGCCGATCTGGGTGCGGGCGCCGGTCTGACGCACCACCATGACCCGCTCGACGGACTCGCGGCGGGCCAGGAACTCGGCCTCGGTGATGATCGGGACGCGGCGGCGGCCCAGCTCACGGCCCTCGCGGCGGCGCTGCTTCTTGGCCTCCAGGCGGGTGGAGCCCTTGATCGACTGCACCTCGTCCGGGTCGAACGCGGGCTCGGTGGAGCGGCGGCGCGGCTCGCGGACCTTCACCACGGTGCGCACGCCGTCCTCGGTGGTCTCGGCCTGCTCGGCACCGCCCTCGCCGCTGCGGCGGCGACGGCGACGGCGACGGCGCGAGGAGGACAGGCCGGCGGCCAGGTCGTCCTCGCCGTCGTCCTCGCCCTCGTCGTGGGCGTCCTGGGCCTCGGGCTCCTCGTGGGCGTCCTCGGCCTCGGCCTCGACGGCCTCGGCGCCCTCGGCGGACTCGTGGGCGTCCTCGGCGTCACCGCGGCGGCGGCGACGGCCGCCCCGGCGGCGGCGGCGGGACGGCCGGCCGTCCTCCTCCCACTCCGAGTCCTGCTCCGGGCCGGCGGCGGGCGCCTCGACCTCGGCCGGGGCCTCGGCCTGCACCGGCTGGGCGGCCTTCACGGGCTGGGCGGGCTGGGCGGGCTTCGCCGGCTGGGCGGCGGCCTTCGCGGCCTTGGCGCCCTTCCCGCCCTGCTGGACGCGCACCGCGGTGCGCACCCGGCGACGGCGGCCGACTCCGCTGTACTCGAACTCCTCGTCCTCGGCCTCGTCCTGCGGCGCGGCGGCCTGGGCCGGCTCGGCCTTGACGGCGGCCTTGGCGGCGGGCGCGGTGGCGGCGGGCTCCTGGAACACCGGGGCCTGGAAGATCGCGGTGGACGGCCGGACGGCACGGCGACGGGCGCGCGGCGGCTCGGCGGCGGCCACGGGCTCCTCGACGGCCGGCTCGGCCGCGGGCTCCTCGACGGCCTCCTCGGCGGCGGGCTCCTCCGCCACCGGCTCCTCGACGGGCGCGGGGCTCTGGGCGGGCGCGGAGACCCGCTTGCGCGCCCGGCGGGCCCGGGCGGGCTTCTCCTCCGCGACCGGCTCGACGGCCGGCTCGGCCGCGGGCTCCTCGGCCACCGGCTCGGCGGCGGTGGTCTCCGGCGTACCGGCCGGGGACTCGGCGCGCTTGCGGGTGCGCCGGGCCCGGACGGGCTTCTCGGCGGCGGGCTCGGCCGGGGCCTCGGCGGCCGGCGGCTCCTCGGCGCTCGCCGGGGTGGCGGCGACGACGGTCTCGGCGCTCTCGCCGGCGGCGCCCTGCGGGGAGCCGGCCGGGCGGGAGACCGCCCGGCGCCGGCGGCGCGGCGGGGCGGCGGAGGCGCCGTCGTCGGTGTGGTCGGCCGCAGCGGACTGCGGTTCGGTGTTTTCGAGCATGCGGGTGTGTCTCCCGTCAGGCCCCCGGGCTCCGCATCCGGGCACGACGTGCCACCGCATTCACCAGCCGGCCGCGCCTGTTCGGGCGGTTCCGGCTCCCACGGTGCCGTCGTTCGGACGCGAGGCCGCACAGGGGCTCGTAGTCTCGCTCGACCCCCGCACGGCGCGGGGAGTCGAAAAGTCTTCTGGTCTGACCAGTCTTCTCAGTTTTCAAGGGCCTGGCCGAGGGTGGCCGGGCCTGCGCGCGACGACGCTCGCTCCCCTGGGGAGCCGCGGAGGCCGGGGAGCCGCAGGCCCGGAGTCGGACTCCGTGCCTGCGCTCCCGCCCACTCGGCGGACGGCGGTTGCGCGCGGCGGGGCGGCCTACCGGCCGACCTCGGCCGCGGCGCGGTCGAGCGCCAGCGGGTCGGTCACCGTGCCGGTCTGCTCGTCGAGCGGCCCCTGCGCCAGCCTGGTCACCTCTGCGGGGACCGGCGGCGCGAGGTCGGCCGTCGAACGGAGACCGGACAATACGTCGTCGGGTCGTACGGCGGGTGTGGCGTGTCGTACTACCAGGCGCAGTATCGCACAGGGAGCACCCGTACGAACATCGTCCGCACCGTCGGTGAGTGTGTCGTCACCGATCCCGACCTGCGGGGCGCCGTCCGGGAGGAGTTCCAGGGCGGCGACCGCGGCGCGCGCGTCGAAGGTGCGCAGACCGTTCTTGGTCATGCGCTGCACCTCGACCGTCTCGGCGGCCAGGAACGCGGCGGCGGCCTTGGCGGCCTGCTCGGGCTCCACGCCGGGCAGGCGCAGCAGCCACTCGGAGGCCTCCAGCCGCTCCACGAAGTTGCTGGTGCGGACCTCGACGGCGTCGGTGATGTCCAGGCCGGGCGGCAGCGACTCGTCGAGCTGGCGGCGCAGGGCCTCCGGGTCGCGGGGCGCGGCCAGGCCGATCTCCAGGTACTCGGCCTCGCTGGCGGTGCCGGTGGGGGCGGCGTTCGCGTAGGAGACCTTGGGATGCGGGGTGAAGCCCGCGGAGTAGGCCATCGGGACGGCCGAGCGGCGGAGCGCGCGCTCGAACGCCCGCTGGAAGTCCCGGTGGCTGGTGAAGCGCAGACGGCCGCGCTTGGTGTAGCGCAGACGGATGCGCTGCACCGTCGGCGCGGGCGGCGGTCCGTCGGGCGTGCGGCGTGCCAGGGAGCTCAGTCCTTCGTCAGTGTGTCCCCGTCCGGCCTCGCACCGCTTGCGGCTCCGGCCGGACTCTGTCGTTCCAAGGGTACGCGGTGGCTCAGCCCAGCAGTGCCCGGCGTACCTCCCGGGCGACCCGCCGGATCTCCGCCTTGACCGGCCACCACACCTCGCGGCGCACCCAGCGGCAGGGACGCACCACGGTGAACCGCCAGATCCGGCCGCCGATCCGCCACGCCCACACGAACGCCAGCCACAGCGCGCGCAGCACCGGGAACAGCACCGGCCGCCACAGGCCGTAGTGGAACGCCTTGCCGAGCGGCACCAGCACCCAGCGCCACACCGCCCGGACCGGCACCGCCACCAGGTAGTACGCCAGCCAGGCCACCACCCTGCCGAAGCCGACCGCGACCGCCCGCACCCCGCGCCCGATCGGCGCCAGCACGTAGCGCCACAGCCCCTCCAGCGCCGGCCGCAGCACCCAACGCCACAGCCATCGCAGGGGTATGACGACCAGCCACCTCAGCAGCGGCTCCAGCAGGTACCGCCACAGCATCCGCAGCGGCCACAGCAGGACCTTGTCGCACAGCCACCCGATCCCCCGGGCGACCAGCACCACCAGCTCCCACAGCAGCCGCAGCGGCACCACGACCGCCACCACCACCGGCCGCACCACCGCCACCAGGCACCCGTCGCCGCCCCGCTGCTGCCGCTGCTCCACCGCTGCCACTCCCCGTCCGAACGATCGACCGATGGTAGACCGTGCCGTTCCCCCGTCCAGCGCGAAGCCCCCGCCGCACCGGGTGCGACGGGGGCAACGACGGCTGCGGGTACGTCAGTTGTTGACGACCGTCAGCGGGAGGAGCTTCTTGCCGGTGGGGCCGACCTGGATGTGGGTGTCCATCTGCGGGCAGACGCCGCAGTCGAAGCACGGGGTCCAGCGGCAGTCCTCGACCTCGACCTCTTCGAGGGCGTCCTGCCAGTCCTCCCAGAGCCAGTCCTTGTCGAGACCGCTGTCGAGGTGGTCCCAGGGGAGGACCTCCTCGTAGGTGCGCTCGCGGGTGGTGTACCAGTCGACGTCGACGCCGGTGCCGGCCAGGCCCTTCTCGGCGGAGGCCATCCAGCGGTCGTACGAGAAGTGCTCGCGCCAGCCGTCGAAGCGGCCGCCGTCCTCGTAGACGGCGCGGATGACGGCGCCGAGGCGGCGGTCACCGCGGGAGAGCAGGCCCTCGACGATGCCGGGCTTGCCGTCGTGGTAGCGGAAGCCGATGTTCTTGCCGAACTTGCGGTCGCCGCGGATCGAGTCGCGGAGCTTGGTGAGCCGCTCGTCGGTGGCCTCCGCGGACAGCTGCGGCGCCCACTGGAACGGGGTGTGCGGCTTGGGGACGAAACCGCCGATGGAGACCGTGCAGCGGATGTCGTTGGTGCCGGTGACCTCGCGGCCCTTGGCGATGACGTTCTTCGCCATGGTGCCGATCTGCAGCACGTCCTCGTCGGTCTCGGTGGGCAGGCCGCACATGAAGTACAGCTTCACCTGGCGCCAGCCGTTGCCGTACGCGGTGGCCACCGTGTTGATGAGGTCCTCCTCGGACACCATCTTGTTGATGACCTTGCGGATCCGCTCGGAGCCGCCTTCGGGGGCGAAGGTGAGGCCGGAGCGGCGGCCGTTGCGGGACAGCTCGTTGGCCAGGTCGATGTTGAAGGCGTCGACCCGGGTGGACGGCAGCGACAGGCCGACCTTGTCCTCGGCGTACCGGTCGGCGAGGCCCTTGGTGATGTCGGCGATCTCGGAGTGGTCCGCGGAGGACAGCGACAGCAGGCCGACCTCCTCGAAACCGGTGGCCTTCAGGCCGCGCTCGACCATCTCGCCGATGCCGGTGATGCTTCGCTCCCGCACGGGGCGCGTGATCATGCCGGCCTGGCAGAAGCGGCAGCCGCGGGTGCAGCCGCGGAAGATCTCCACGGACATCCGCTCGTGCACGGTCTCGGCGAGCGGGACAAGGGGCTGCTTCGGGTAGGGCCACTCGTCGAGGTCCATGACGGTGTGCTTGGACACCCGCCACGGCACGCCCGGACGGTTGGGGACCACGCGGCCGATCCGGCCGTCCGGCAGGTACTCGACGTCGTAGAACCGCGGGATGTACACGCCGCCGGTCTTGGCGAGGCGCAGCAGCAGTTCGTCGCGGCCGCCGGGGCGGCCCTCGGCCTTCCAGGCGCGGACGATGTCGGTGATGTCGAGGACGGCCTGCTCGCCGTCGCCGATCACGGCGGCGTCGATGAAGTCGGCGATCGGCTCGGGGTTGAACGCGGCGTGGCCGCCGGCCAGCACGACCGGGTCGTCCATGGTGCGGTCCGCCGCGTTCAGCGGGATGCCCGCCAGGTCGAGCGCGGTCAGCATGTTGGTGTAGCCGAGCTCGGTGGAGAACGACAGGCCGAACACGTCGAACGCCTTGATCGGGCGGTGCGCGTCGACCGTGAACTGCGGGACGCCGTGCTCGCGCATCAGCGCTTCGAGGTCGGGCCAGACGCTGTAGCTGCGCTCGGCGAGGACGCCCTCGCGCTCGTTCAGCACCTCGTAGAGGATCATCGTGCCCTGGTTGGGCAGGCCGACCTCGTAGGCGTCCGGGTACATCAGCGCCCAGCGGACGTCGCAGGCGTCCCAGTCCTTGACGGTCGAGTTGAGCTCGCCACCGACGTACTGGATCGGCTTCTGGACGTGCGGGAGGAGGGCCTCCAGGCGTGGGAAGACCGATTCGACAGTCATGCGCAAGGACCTTTACGGCAGAAAAAGCAGTGACCCTCAAGGGTAGCCGAGCCCCGAGGGTCACTGGTTCGCACCGTGGTGCCGCTATATCGCTATCGGTCGCTGGGAGCGCACGGACTGCAGCAGCCCGATCGCGATCCAGACCGCGAACATCGACGAGCCGCCGTAGGAGACGAACGGCAGCGGGATGCCGGCGACCGGCATGATGCCGAGGTTCATGCCGATGTTCTCGAACGCCTGGAAGGCGAACCAGGTGACCGCGCCGGCCGCCAGGATCGTCCCGAACAGGTCGGTGGCCTGACGCGCTATCCGGCAGGCCCGCCACAGGATGACGCCCAGCAGGCCGATCATCACCAGGGCCCCGATGAAGCCGAGTTCCTCGCCGGCCACGCTGAACACGAAGTCGGTCTGCTGCTCGGGCACGAACTGGCCGGTGGTCTGGGTGCCGTGGAACAGGCCCATGCCGGTCAGGCCGCCGGAGCCGATGGCGATCCGGGCCTGGGCGGTGTTGTAGCCGACGCCGGCCGGGTCGAGCGCCGGGTTGGCGAACGCCGCGAAGCGGTCGATCTGGTACTGGTCGAGGATGCCGAGCTGCCACACCGCGACGGCGCCGGCCGCACCGCCCGCCAGCAGGCCGAAGGTCCAGCGGTTGGCGGCGCCGGAGGCCATCAGCACGCCCAGGGTGATCACGGCCATCACCATCACCGAGCCGAGGTCGGGCATCAGCATGACCACGGCCATCGGGAACGCCGCGACCGCCAGCCCCTGCAGCACGCTGCGGGTGGGCGGGAACTCGCGCTCGCCGGCGTCCACCCGGGCGGACAGCACCACGGCCATCCCGAGCACGATCGCCAGCTTGGCGAACTCGGCGGGCTGGATGGAGAAGCCGCCGCCGAACTGGATCCAGGAGTGCGCGCCGTTGATGGTGGAGCCCAGCGGGCTGAGCACCGCGAACAGCATGAGGATCACGGCCAGGTAGACGAACGGCACCGCCGTGCGCAGCCGCCGGGTGCCCAGCACGATCACCGCGACGCACAGGCCGATGCCGATCAGCAGGTTCGTCAGGTGCCGGTACAGGAAGTACTGCGGGTCGCCGTGGGTCAGCGAGTCGCGGCCGCGGGTGGCGGACCAGACCAGCAGCGAGCCCATCAGGGACAGCGCCAGCGCCGCCAGGATCATGATCCAGTCGAGTCGGCGCAGCGGGGAGTCCTTGGCCAGCGCCCGCGACAGCGAGGAGCGCCGGGGCGTCAGCCGGACGGAGCGGTAGGAGCCGTAGGAGGAGGTCACGACCGGCCCCTTCCGTGGCTGCCGCCGCTCCGGTTGGGCACCAGCGCGGCCAGCGCCACGGCGGTGCCCGGGTCGGCCTGCGCGGGGCGGGCCGGGTCCAGGAAGGACGGGGTGCCCTCGTAGGTGTACGAGGTCGGGATGATCGCGGTGCCGTCCGGGTTGAACTTGGGCAGCTGGGCCTGCGGCTGCGGGAGCAGCGCCTTGCCGTTGTCGATGTTGCCCTTGTCGTCGACGCCGTACAGCGCCTGGTAGATCCGGCGCACGGAGTCGCCGGAACCGCCGGAGCCGGTGCCGCCCTGGCTTATCGTCATGACGACCGCGTAGTCCTTGCTGTAGGTCGTCAGCCACGAGGTGGTCTGCTTGCCGGCGACCTCGGCGGTGCCGGTCTTGGCGTGCAGTTCGATCTTGCCCTGCGGCCAGCCGGCGCCGGTGAACTTCCAGGCGGCGGTGCCGCTGGTGATGACGCCGGCGGTGGCCTGGTCGATGTAGTCGAGCAGCTGGCCCTGGGCCGGGATCTTGCCGTCCTCGTGCGGGGCGATGTCGCGCACCAGGGTGCCGTCGGGGCTGACGATCGCCTTGCCGATGGAGGGCCGGTACAGGGTGCCGCCGTTGGCGAGCGCCGCGTAGATCCGGGCCATCTGCAGCGGGGTGACCAGGGTGTCGCCCTGGCCGATCGCGAAGTTGACCATGTCACCGGCGCGCATCTGGTTGCCGTCGGCGCAGTTCTCGCGGGCGATCTCGTCGGCGTACTCGTGGCCGCCCTTGGCCGCCTGGTCGCACCAGGACTGCTTCATCGCGTCGTAGTAGGACTGCTTCCACTGCCGGTCGGGGACCCGGCCGGCGACCTCGCCGGGCAGGTCGATGCCGGTCTTGGCGCCGAGGCCGAACTCGTGGGCGGTCTTGAAGAACCAGTCCTGGGCGTCCTTCTTGGGCTTGAGGCCGCCGTCCTTCATCCACTGGTCGTAGGCCAGGCCGTAGAACACCGTGTCGCAGGAGACCTCCAGGGCCTTCTCCAGCGTGATGTCGCCGAACTGCTCGGACTCGAAGTTCTTGAACTCGCGGCCGCCGATGACCAGCGACTTCGGGCAGGGGTAGCGCCCGTTGAGGTCGTAGCCGGCCTGCACGGCGGCGGTGGTGGAGATCACCTTGAACGTCGAACCGGGGGCGGACTGACCCTGTATGGCGCGGTTGATCAGCGGGTAGTTGGAGTCCTTGCTGTTCAGCGCCTCGTAGTCCTTGGCGGAGATGCCGCCGACCCACAGGTTCGGGTCGTAGGTGGGGGCGCTGGCCATCGCGACGATCCGGCCGGTGTGCACGTCCATCACGACGGCCGCGCCGGAGTCGGCGATGTAGTTGCGGCTGGTCTCCTTGTCGTACACCTTGCGGGCCTCGACCATGGCCTGGTTGAGCTGGTCCTCGACCACCTTCTGCACCCGGGCGTCGATCGAGGTGACCAGGTTGTTGCCGGGCTGCGCGGGGGTGGTGCCGGCGCTGCCGATCACCCGGCCGAGGTTGTCGACCTCCAGCCGGTCGACGCCGGTGGTGCCGCGCAGGTCGTCGTCGTAGACGGACTCCAGGCCGGCCCGGCCGATCTGGTCGGACGGCAGGCGCCGCTCACGGCCGGCCTTGTCGGCGGTCTTGGTGACCTCCTCGTCGGTGACCGGCGAGAGGTAGCCGAGGATCTGGGCGGCGCTGGCGCCCTCGGCGCCGGTGTAGCGGCGCAGCGCGGTGGGCTGGGCGGTGACGCCGGGGAAGTCCTCGCGGCGCTCCATTATCTGCATCGCCTGCTGGGTGGTGGCCTGCTGGGTGACCGGGATCGGCTGGTACGGGGAGCCGTTCCAGCAGGGCTGCGGGGTCTTGGCGTCGCACAGCCGGACCTTGTTCCTGACCTCGTCGGCGGGCACGCCGAGGACGTCGGCGAGCCGGGCCAGCACCGCCTTGCCGCGGTCCTTCTGCTGCATCAGCGCGGTGCGGGACACCGACACGACCAGCTTGGTCTCGTTGCCGGCCAGGATCCGCCCGGAGGCGTCCAGGATCTCGCCGCGGACCGCGGGCTCCACCACCTCGCGGATGTGGTTGCCCTGGGCCTTGGCGGTGAACTCCTTGCCGTTGCGGATCTGCAGGTACCACAGCCGGCCGCCGAGGGTGGCCAGCAGCGACAGCACCAGGACCTGCAGCACCACCAGCCGGATCGTCACCCGCCGGCTGCGGCCGGTCTCGGGAATGTTGCTCACGTGCGCGGGCTCCGTCCCGACTCAGGGGCGCTTGGCGAGGCCGAGCGCGCGCTTCTTCTTGAACGAGGGGGTGGGCGAGGCCGCCCGGGTGGTCCGGTAGCGGGCCAGCGCGCCGAGGCCGGAGCCGCCGTCCGCGCCGCGCACCGTCTCGTTGACCACCCGGTCGCCGTCGAAGCGGCGGGCCAGCAGCATCACCAGCGGCACCGTGAACGGGGCCAGCAGCACGTCGTACAGCAGGGCGCTGAACACCAGGCCGGTGAGGCCGACGTGCCGGGCCGCGGTGTCGCCGACCAGGGCGCCGACGGTGGCGTACAGCAGGGTGGAGACCACCGCGGCGACCGCGACCACGCCGATCGCGCCGACCGCGGAGCGCTGCCGGCCGGCCTCCGGGCGCAGCAGGCCGGCGCCGTAGCCGACCAGGCACAGCACCAGCGCGTACCGGCCGACGGCGTGGTCGGACGGCGGGGCGAGGTCGGCCAGCAGGCCGGCGGCGAAGCCCACCAGGCAGCCGCCCGTGGAGCCGTACACCAGGCCGAGGCCGACCACCACCAGCATCAGCAGGTCCGGGGTGGCGCCGGGCAGTTGGAGCCGGCCGAGGATGCTGACCTGGATCACCAGGGCGAGCACCAGCAGGACGGCGGAGAGCAGGATCCGAGACGGACGAAACATCAGTTCCTCCCGGTGGTGGGCGGTGCGGCGGCGATCGGCGCCTGCGGGTTGCCCGCGGCGCCGGAGGAGGCGGCGGGGACCGGCGGCAGCACCGCGTCGCGCGGGTCGGTGCGCGGCGGGACGACCACCACTCCGACCAGGTCGAGGCGGGTGAACTGCACGTACGGCTCGACCAGGACGGTCTTGGTGAGCTGGCCCGGGGTGGCCTGCACCTCCTTGACGGTGCCGACCGGGACGCCGGGGACGAACGGGCGGCCGCTCTGCGAGCCGAAGGTGACCAGCCGGTCGCCGGCCTTCACCTGGGCCCGGCCGTTCAGCAGTTCGATCCGCATGGGCGAGGCGCCCTGACCGGCCGCGAAGCCGATCTCGTTGTTGCCCTCCAGCCGGACGCCGGCGGTGAAGCCGGGGTCCGAGGCCAGCAGCACGGTGGACGTGGTCGGGGCGACGGTGGTGATCCGGCCGACCAGGCCCTGGCCGTCGATGACGGTCATGTCCCGGGTCAGGCCGTCGTCGCTGCCGGCGTCGATGGTGATGGTCCAGGAGAAGCCCTGGGCGGCGCCGATGGCGATCACCTGCGCGGCCTTGACGGTGTAGCCGCCGGTGCCGGCGGTGCGCAGCATGTCGTCCAGCTGCTTGGTGCGGCCCGCGGCGGCGTCCGAGGAGGCCAGCTTCTGGCGCAGGTCGGTGTTCTCGCGGGTGATCTGGTCGAGCCGCTGCTGGTGGGTGCTGGCGTCGCGGATCGCCCTGATGTAGCCGGCCACCGGGTCGACGGCGCCCGCGGCGGCGTTCTCCACCGGGCCGAGCACGGAGGCGGCCGCCCGGCGCGGGGCGCCGAGCGGCGAGTCCTGGCCGCCCTTGATGTCGACGGTGATCAGGGCGAAGGCGACCGCGACCAGCAGGACCAGCAGTAGTCGACTCTCTCTGGTGTCCCTCACGGTGCCGCTGCCGCCCCTTCGTGCTGACTGTCCTTCAACCGGTCCATCAGCTCAGTCCGTTGTTCAGTTGGTTGTCTTCTCAGCGACGCGGCTGGGCGTCGAGTACCTGCTGCAGTGCCTCGAACTCCTCGACGCACTTGCCCGCCCCCAGGGCCACCGAGTCGAGCGGGTTCTCCGCGATGTGCACCGGCATGCCGGTCTCGCGGCGCAGCCGCTCGTCCAGGCCGCGCAGCAGGGCGCCGCCGCCGGTGAGCACGATGCCGCGGTCCATCACGTCGCCGGCCAGCTCCGGCGGGCACTGGTCGAGGGTGGTCTTCACCGAGTCGATGATCGAGTTCACCGGCTCGTCGATGGCCTCGCGGACCTCGGCGGCGGAGATCACCACGGTCTTCGGCAGGCCGGAGACCAGGTCGCGGCCGCGGATCTCGGCGTGCTCGTCCTTCTCGCCCTCCAGGCCGAACGCGGAGCCGATCGACATCTTGATCTGCTCGGCGCTGCGCTCGCCCAGCAGCAGGCTGTACTCCTTCTTGATGTGCTGGACGATCGCGTTGTCCAGCTCGTCGCCGGCCACCCGCAGGGACTGGGCGGTGACGATCCCGCCGAGCGAGATCACCGCGACCTCGGTGGTGCCGCCGCCGATGTCGACGACCATGTTGCCGGTCGGCTCGTGCACCGGCAGGCCGGCGCCGATCGCGGCGGCCATCGGCTCCTCGATGATGTGCACCTGGCGGGCGCCGGCCAGCATGCTGGCCTCCACCACGGCGCGGCGCTCGACGCCGGTGATGCCGGAGGGCACGCACACCACGACCCGCGGGCGGGCCAGGTAGCGGCGGCGGTGGATCTTCAGGATGAAGTAGCGCAGCATCCGCTCGGTGATCTCGAAGTCGGCGATCACGCCGTCCTTCAGCGGGCGGATCGCCACGATGTTGCCGGGGGTGCGGCCGATCATCTGCTTGGCCTCGGCACCCACCGCGAGGATTCCGCCGGTGTTGGTGTTCACCGCGACCACCGACGGCTCGTTCAGCACGATGCCCTTGCCCCGGACGTACACCAGTGTGTTCGCGGTGCCGAGGTCGATCGCCAGGTCCCGGCCGAGGAACGACAGGTTGTTCGCCATGGGATGTCGAGTGCCTTCCCGAGTATCGGATCAAGGGCGGGGAGTGAGAGCCGGCCGCGCGCGCCCGGGCAGGGCTGACGGCGGCTGAGCAGCCGCTCCGGGCCCGTGAGTTGAGGTCCATCGTAGTCACGGCGGGCGGTTCGGGCGGCGGGCACGGCGTGCCGCCCATTCTCCGGGGACCGGTCGGCTTCTCCTGGGATTGGGACGCCGTGTCGGCGAGCAGGGTTCCGTGATTTGAGGATGAACGCCCAGTTGGGCGAAGTGCCCCTGCCGAAGCAGGGGCACCGGGAGCGCGGAATCCTCACCGGATCCCCACGCGTGCGCCCGGAACTCAGGCGCGCGGGGGGAGCCTCACGCGTGCGAGGGGAAGAAGATCTTGATCTCGCGCTCGGCCGACTCGGGCGAGTCCGAGGCGTGGATCAGGTTCTCGCGGGTGATCGTCGCGTAGTCGCCGCGGATGGTGCCCGCGCCCGCCTGCAGCGGGTCGGTGGCGCCGGCCAGCGCGCGGATGCCCGGGATCACGTTCTCGCCCTCGACGATCAGCGCGATCGACGGGCCGGAGGTCATGAACTCCAGCAGCGGCTCGTAGAACGGCCGGCCGACGTGCTCGGCGTAGTGCTGCTCCAGAGTGCCGCGGTCGAAGGTGCGGAGCTCCATCGCGGCGAAGCGCCACCCGGCCTTGCGCTCGATCCGGCTGATGATCTCGCCGGCCAGGCCGCGCTTCACGGCGTCGGGCTTGAGCAGGACGAGAGTGCGCTGGGACACGGGGCGGCTCCTGAGGTCGTGAAGGTGCGGTGTGTGCACCTGACACTACCCGGCCCGACGGCCGCCCCCGCCCACAGCCCGCTCAGGCGCCCGCCGGGGCCGCCTGCTCGGCCGCGGCGCGCTGCGCCTTGAACTCGTCGATCTTGCGGCCGTAGTGCACCGAGCACCACCACAGGCCGCCGAACACCACGCCGAAGGCGTACATCGTCGGCAGCACCAAGCCGCTGGCCAGCACGGCGAGTTGCAGCGCCCAGCCGACCCAGACCGCGCCGGGGCGGGTGATCGCGCCGCAGAGCAGCACGCACAGCAGGATGGCGACGCCGCTGACCGCCCAGATGGTGCCGGCGCCGACGTCGGTCAGCTTCATCGCGACCAGGCCGGCGAACATGATCAGCAGGGCCTCGCCGATCAGGGTGGAGGAGCACAGGGTGCGCATCGGCGGCTACTTCCTTCCGAACAGCAGGCGCGCCTCGCCCACCGTGATGACCGAGCCGGTGACCAGGACGCCGGCGCCGCCGAGGTCCTCCTCCTCGGCGAGGGTGACCGCGGCGTCGATGGCGTCGTCCAGCCGGGGTTCGACCTGCACCCGGTCCTCGCCGAACACCTCGACGGCCAGCGCGGCCAGCTCGTCGACCGGCATCGCGCGGTGGGTGGAGTTCTGGGTGATGACGACCTCGGCGAGGATCGGCTCGAACGCCTCCAGCAGGCCGGTGACGTCCTTGTCGCCGCTGGTGCCGATCACGCCGACCAGCTTGGTGAAGCCGAACGCCTCGCCGAGCGCGTTGACGGCGGCCTGCGCGCCGTGCGGGTTGTGCGCGGCGTCCAGGATCACGGTGGGGCTGCGCCGGACGACCTCCAGCCGGCCCGGCGAGGAGACGCCGGAGAACGCCTGCCGGACCTTGTCCTCGTCCAGGTGCTCGGCGCCGCCCTGGCCGACGCCGAAGAAGGCCTCGACGGCGCTCAGCGCGAGGGCCGCGTTCTGCGCCTGGTGGTCGCCGTGCAGCGGCAGGAACAGGTCCTGGTACTCGTGGCCGCCGAGGCCGCGCAGGGTCACCAGCTGGCCGCCTACGGCGACCTCTCGGCGCAGCACGCCGAACTCCATGCCCTCCCGGGCGACCGTGGCGTCCACCTCGACGGCCCGGCGCAGGATGGTCTCGGCGGCGTCCAGCTGCTGCTGGGCGACCACGGCCAGCGCGCCCGGCTTGATGATGCCGGACTTCTCGACCGCGATCTTGCCGGTGGTGTCGCCGAGCTTGTCGGTGTGGTCCAGTCCGATCGGGGTGATCACCGAGACCTGCGCGTCGATCACGTTGGTGGCGTCCCAGGAGCCGCCCATGCCGACCTCGACCACCGCGACGTCCACCGGGGCGTCCGCGAAGGCCGCGTACGCCATGCCGGTGAGCACCTCGAAGAAGGACATCGCGACCGGCTGCGCCGCGTCGACCATCCGGACGTAGGGCTCGATGTCGCGGTAGGTCTCGACGAACTTCTCCGGGCTGATCGGCGCGCCGTCCAGGCTGATCCGCTCGGTGACCGACTCCACGTGCGGGGAGGTGTAGCGGCCGGTGCGCAGCTCGAAGGAGCCGAGCAGCTGCTCGATCATCCGGGCGGTGGAGGTCTTGCCGTTGGTGCCGGTGATGTGGATGGACGGGTAGGAGCGCTGCGGCTGGCCGAGGATGTCCATCAGCGCCTCGATCCGGTCGAGCGAGGGCTCCAGCTTGTTCTCCGGCCAGCGGGTGGCCAGTTCCGCCTCGACGGCGCGCAGTTCGGAGTCGGTGCCGCCGGCGTCGGCGGGACGGACGGTGTAGGGGTTGGGCTCGGCCTTGTCGCTCACCAGGCCAGTCTAAGGACTCCGCACGCCCGTCCCCGACGGCCACCCCGGGGGGCCGCGAACCGGCCCGGGCCCTCTTGACACCCGAATTGGTCCAGTCCACCGTGTGACTCGCTCCCCGCACCGCACTCCCATCGACACTCCCCCACATGGAGATGGCATGCGTGCACCACATCGTCCCCCGCGCGGCGCGCGGGCCCTGCTCGCCGCACTGCTGGCGGCCGCCCTGGCCCTGGTCGGCATGGTGCTGACCGGCACCGGGACGGCCACCGCCGCCGACGTGGACGTGATCCGGAACGGCGACTTCTCGACCGGCGACCACCTCGCCCCGTGGAGCTGCGGCCCGACCGTCACCCCGGTCAACAACTCCGCCACCGGCTGGGACCTCCAGGGCGCGCCGGCCGGCGCGGACTACGCGAACTGCAGCCAGCAGGTCACCGTGCTGCCCAACTCGACGTACACCCTGACCGCCGTGGTGCAGGGCTCGTACGTGTTCCTGGGCGCCACCGGCACCGGCGGCACCGACCCGTCCACCTGGAGCTCCAACACCGGCTGGAACACGCTCACTTCGACCTTCACCACGGGCGCGTCCACCGGTTCGGTGCAGGTCTGGTTCCACGGCTGGTACGGCCAGTCCGCGTACCTGGTGGACAAGGTCTCGCTGGTCGGCCCGGGCACCGGTTCGCCCAGCCCGTCCGCCTCGGTCGGCAACTCGGTGTCGCCGAAGCCGTCCGGCTCCGGCTCGCCGTCGCCCTCGACGTCCACCTCGACGTCGCCGTCGCCCAGCAGCTCGGGCAGCACTCCGCCGCCGCCCGGGCCGAAGCACCGGCTGACCGGCTACTGGCAGAACTTCTACAACGGCGCGACCCCGCAGCGGATCAGCGACGTGCCGGCGGCGTACGACATCATCGCGGTCGCCTTCGCGGACGCCACCGCCACCCAGGGCGCGATCTCGTTCACCCTGGACCCGGCGCTGTCGGCCAAGCTGAACGGCTACACCGAGGCCCAGTTCAAGGCCGACATCGCGGCCAAGAAGGCGGCCGGCAAGAAGGTGATCATTTCGGTCGGCGGGCAGAACGGCACCGTGTCGGTGGCGAGTTCGGCCGCGGCGGCGAACTTCGCCAACTCCGCGTACGGCCTGATCCAGACGTACGGCTTCGACGGGATCGACATCGACCTGGAGAACGGCGTCAACGCCACCTACATGGCGCAGGCGCTGCACACCCTGGCCGCCAAGGTGGGTTCCGGGTTCGTGCTCACCATGGCCCCGCAGACCATCGACATGCAGTCCACCGGCACCGAGTACTTCAAGCTGGCGCTGGCCACCAAGGACATCCTGACCATCGTCAACATGCAGTACTACAACTCCGGTGCGATGCTCGGCTGCGACGGCGGGGTGTACTCGCAGGGCACCGAGAACTTCCTCACCGGCCTGGCCTGCATCCAGTTGCAGGGCGGCCTCGACCCGAGCCAGGTCGGCCTCGGGGTGCCCGCCTCCACCAGCGCGGCGGGCGGCGGCTACACCGGCCCGGCGACCGTGAACGCGGCGCTGGACTGCCTGGCTTCCGGCACCAACTGCGGTTCGTTCAAGCCGGCGAGGACCTGGCCGGGCATCGGCGGCGCGATGACCTGGTCCACCAACTGGGACGCCCTCGCCGGCGGCGGCATCGCGAACACCGTCGGCTCCCACCTGCACGCCATGCCGTAACGGCACGACGGTTCCGGTCCCGGCGCGGGGGCTCCCGCGCCGGGTCAGCAGTGACGATCCGTCAAGACGTGCAGCGGGGTGTGGGCAGCCGTCCGGCGTGCCGGCGGCGGAGTTCGGCGGCGATCTCGTCGGCCTCGCCCTCCGGCAGCAGCGGCAGCATCATCGCCACCGCCTGCACCAGGCCGCCCAGCAGGTAGGTGGTGTCGGGCGTGCCGGCGACCAGGGCGCGGACGGCGGTGACGTCGCCGTCGGCGACGGCCTCCAGCAGCATCGCGGCGCCGGCCGCCTCCTCGTCCACGGCGACCTCGGCGGTGCCGTACGGGGCGCGCCGGGCGAGGCCGCGCAGCACCCGGTCGGCGACGTCGGGGGCGTAGGCCTTGCGGACCGCCTCGGCCGCGATCCACACCAGCAGGGTGGTCACCTCGCGCTCGGCGTTCTCGGCGAGCAGCAGGTCGAGTTCGGCGTCGAAGGCGAGCTGGTTTCCGTGCCGGAATGCCAGCAGCAGGGTCGCCGCCCGGGCCTTGGCCGCCTCCACCTCTTCCATCGGAAGTTCGTCGGCCAACTCCCTGGTCACCACCATGTGCGCGCCCTCCGTTCGCTGCCCCGCCCGAATGGGAACTTCGCCCACCGTACACATCCGGTGTACGAAGTCGGCTGAACACGACCGGTCGGCGGCGGAATGCAATCCCATTGCCGCTGTCGCTCAATTGCCGGGAATGCCGGACGAATAGCCGGAGCGAAACCGTTACGGCGACGCGCGGCCAAGGGAATTGACAGACCGTCCCCGCCGACTCGGGAAATGGCGAAGGGCCGCCGCCCCCCCCGGGGGGGGGGGGGGGGCCGCCTGACTCCCGGGGCAGCCCGGGGGGGCGGCGCCCGCTGGGGGGGGTTCGGGGGGGGTTGTGCCGCGGCGG
>NZ_JBHWDS010000027.1:82037-92882 GCF_042734615.1 Kitasatospora sp. NPDC059646 | reverse complement strand
TGTGGACGGACGGTGGAGGGGGCGTAGCGCCGCGTGCCGCGGCCGCCCGACGAACGGACGGCCGCGGCACGCGGGTCGACGGCCGGTCAGTAGCCGCGGGCCGGACGGTTCGGGTCGGCCTGCTGCACCTTGGACGCCAGGTCGTGGCCGTCCGCCGAGACGTGGTAGCGGCTGCGGATGTAGTTCATCGACGCCGCCACGTTCGCCACCGGGTCGTAGATGTCGGTGGAGGTGCCCTTGACGTGGTACGCCGCGAAGGTCGGCGGAATGGTCTGCCAGCCGCCGCGGGAGCTGTTCAGCGGCGCGCCGTCGGCCTGCTTCGCACCGTGCGCGTTGGTGTCCCACAGGTTCACCTGCGAGCCGGGCGCGTTGTACGTCGACTCGCGCTTGGCGATGGTCAGCATGCCCTTGGTCCAGGCCTCGCGGGCCGCCGGGTCGGTGACGCCCATCGCGTCCAGCGCCTGCGCGATGTACTCGCGGCAGGCGGCCTCGCCGCTCTTGTACTTGCCCTTGCCGCCGTACGTGACCTCGCTGGTCTTGATCGCTCCGGCGTGCGAGATCTCGGTCTTGGGGTCGTTGCCGTGGTTGTTGCCGCCGCCGTGGTCGCCGCCGCCGTGCTGGCCGGGCTTGTTCGGGCTCTTCGGCATCGACGAGCCGGGCTTCTTGGCGCCGGGCTTGTTCGTCGGCGTGTGCTCGCCGCCGCCCTTCCCGGGGCTCTTCGGCGCGGGCTTGGTGGAGCCGGGCTTGCTGACGCCCTCGTGGGCGCGCTTCTCGGCCTCCTGGTACCGCTTGATCACGGTGCCGATCTTCTGGGTGTCCTCGGCGAGCCCCTTGGTGAGCTTCTCCTTGGTCGCCTCCAGCGCCGCGACCTGCGCGTTGATCGCGCTCACCTGCTGCTCGACCTGCGCCACCACGGCGCCGAACCCGATCACGTTGCCGAGTGCGCCGGCCGCCAGGTCGGTGGCGACGGCCTTGGCCATCACGTCCTTGATCCGACCGGTCTGCTTGGTCATCTCGTTCATCCGCTGCTGGAGCGCGTGGAAGTCCCGCTGGATCTTCGCGAGCTCGTCCAGCCTGACGCCGAAACCAACTGTCATGTTCTGTCTGCTCCCCCGTCGAACCTGACGCGCGTTCAGTCGTTTATCCCACCACACGGCCCCCCGCGGCAATCACCGGCCCCCCATCGCGTGCGCGGCTACCCGCCGGACGGCCCGGGCAAACCACCTGACCGGGCCCTTCGCCGAGATGCCGGGGGGCCGACGGCGCGCGATCATGGCAGGTGCGGACCGCCCGACGGCGGATCCGCACCCGATCGCGCCGACCACCCGATCGACCGGCGTCCTACCGGAAAGGCTGGGATTCGATGTTCCAACTCCTCTGGATTCTGCTGATCGGCTTCGTGCTGGGCGTGCTGGCCAAGCTGATCCTGCGCGGGCCGCAGGCCATCCCGTGGTGGCTGACCATGCTGCTCGGCGCGGCCGGCGCCCTGCTCGGCAACCTGGTGGCCGGCTGGATCGGCGTCCGCCACACCTCCGGCATCGACTGGATCAGGCACCTGCTCCAGGTCGCCTTCGCGGTCGCCCTGGTGGCCTTCGTCGCCCCCGCCTGGAGCAGGTCCCGTCCCGGCAGATGACGCCCGCAGCAGCGCCCCGCCGCCCGTCGAGCAGTCCGCCCGGCGGGCGGCGGCGCGTGCGGTGACGCCCCGTCAGGCGAACCGGGAGCTGCGCACCGGGCCCGCCGAGCGGACCCGGTCCCGGCTGCCGGTCGCCCAGGTGGCGGCGGCCCGGGCGGCGAACGCGGCCAGCGCCTCGTCCGGGTCGGCCGGGGTCTGCCCGTCGCCCTCGTCCGGCTCGGCGGACGCGGTGCGGATCCGCTCCGCGAGCTCCGCCGCCGGCCCGTCCTCGGTCGGCCCCTGCTCGACCCGGCCGTCCTCGCCGACCCGCAGGTTCGACTCCCACGGCGCGACCACGTGCTGCACCAGCAGGCCGCAGACGTCCGCCGAGACGGCCGGCGGGTCCGTCCAGCACGTCGCGTGCTCGTACAGCACCTCGCCCGGCGCCCGCTCGTACAGCGCCCCCACCAGCTCCTGGTCGCACTCGTTCAGGTCGTACGCCACCACCAGCGCGTCCGCGACGCCGCCGCCCGGGCGGTACGGGGCGGCGGGCAGGCCGAGCAGCGCCGCCGCGGCCAGGCCCAGCGCCTCGCTGCCCCGGTCCGGCAGCAGCGCCACCGAGGACGGCCGGCGGCCGGCGGCGGCCAGCACGGTGCGCAGCCGCTCCAGGCCGCGCCGGCAGTTCTCCCAGCTGTCGCCGAGGTACGCCCAGCGGCCGGTCATGCCCTGGTCGTACCCGTGCGGCGAGAGGGTGGCCAGCAGGCCGCCGGTCAGCGTGTAGTGCCAGCCCCGCAGGTCCTGCGGGCCCGCGGGCGGGACGGCCGCGGCGCGGGCCAGCGAGCGGCGGATCCGGTCGGCGGCGGGCTGCCAGGTGTCGCCGTCCGGCGCCGCCAGCGCCTCGAACACCTCGCGGGCCAGCTCGACCCGGCCGTCCATCAGCGCGTTGTGGGCCAGCAGGTAGCCGTCCGGCCAGTCGCCGGTGATCGCCCGGTGCTCCTGCAGGACGGCCACGGCCTCCGCGTGCCGCTCGCCGTCCTCCAGGGCGACGGCCAGCTCCAGCAGCACCTGCCGCGGGTTCACCTGCGCGCCGCCGCCCCGCCCGAACAGCTTCCGCTTCACCGGGGCGGACCCGGCGACCAGCGCCTCCCGCAGCGCCGGCACCGCGAACTCGGACAGCCCGTGCTCGATGCACGCGTAGCCGTAGGCGTACAGCGCCCCCGCGTCCGCCGGCCGGGAGGCGAGTGCGGCGGCCGCCTCGGCGAGGTCGTCGATGCCGACCGACCGGGCCAACGTCCCGGTCACCGGGGCGACCTCACCCGCCGTCAGTCCGTCGACCACCCGGCGCAACTCCCTGACCGCCCCCTGCGGGTCGTCCGCCTGGAGCAGTTCCCACGCCTTGGCGAGGTCCGCATGCACGCAATTTCCTCCGGTTCGAACGGTGCCGCCGGCCCACCCGGTTCGCACACCCGCCCGATCATCGCGGGTTCCGGGCCGCCCCGGGAAACCGTTTTCCGGGCCGGGCGCGCTCACCGGGCGCGGGGCGGCGCGCCTCTCAGCCGCTCGCGGCGGCCGCGGCCGCCGCCAACGGGTCGGCGAGCGGGCGGCCCAGCAGCTTCTCCAGGGTCGGGTCGGTGGCCGACAGGAAGCCGTGGCGGATCGAGGTGGCGAGGGAGCTGAGCATGGGGGGCTGGAAGGGCAGGAGGCCGGGGGCGGCCAGGGTGCGGGCGCGGTAGGCGGCGAGGTCGATCGGGCGGTGCGGAACGCCGAGGGCAGCGGCGACCCCGGCGGCGGTGACGGGGATGCCGACGAGGTCGTGGACGAGTCCGGCGTGCGGGGCGGGGTCGGCGGCGACCGCGGCTGCGGCGGCGGCCAGGTCGGCGCGGGTGACGGCGGCCAGCGCGCCGTCGCCGAACGGGGATTCGAGGCCGTCGGGGGTCCGGACGAGGAGGCTGCCGAAGAGCTCGGCGTAGAGGCCGTTGCGGAGGACGGTGAACGGCAGGCCGCTGTCGCGGACCAGCCGTTCGGTGGCGCGGTGGGCCGCCGCGAAGGCGAGGTGGTCGCCCGCGGTGGTCAGGCTGGTGTAGACGACGTGGGAGACGCCGTCGCGGACGGCCGCGTCGAGGACGGCGGCGTGGCGGGCGATCACCACGTCGTCCTCCGCGTAGCCGGCGGAGACCAGCAGCAGGGTGGCGGCGCCGCGCAGGTCGAGGGTGGCGGGGTCGTCGAAGTCGAGGTGGCGCATGCCCTCGCCGGGGGTGCGGCTGCCGCCCGTGGCGGGGACGCCCGCGGCGTGCAGCGCGGCGAGGGCGGCCGCGCCGAGGTGTCCGCTCGCTCCGGTCACCAGAATCATGATCAGTCAGCCTTTCGCCGTCGTCCGTACTGGTTCTCTTCGGTAACCAGTGGCTACGGTTGATCCTCGACCGCGCGCCGACCGCCCACAAGGAGGCAGTTCGATGTCACCGACGCACACCGGGGTAACCACCCCCGCCGCGCTCGACCCGTGCGGGCGGCACGACCATCCGGACTGCGGGATCCGCGACGTGCTCGACCGGATCGGCGACAAGTGGTCGGTCCTGGTGATCGTCGAACTCGCGGGCGGGCCACGGCGGTTCAGGGAACTCCAGCGCGCGGTGGAGGGCATCTCGCAGCGCATGCTGACGCTCACCGTGCGCCGGCTGGAGCGGGACGGACTGGTGCTGCGCACCGTGTACCCGACCGTCCCGGCGCAGGTCGACTACCGGCTGACCGCGACGGGTGCGGGGCTGACCCACCTGGTGAAGGCGCTCGCGGACTGGTCGCTGGCGCACCGTGCGGTGATCGCGGAGGCCCGGCAGGCCTACGACGCGGCGCACCCGGAGAACGGGATCCGCTGACGGTCCGGGAGGGCGGGGCCGCCCTCCCGGACGCGTCGGCTCAGTCGGGGATCCGCCGGAGGCCGGCGGGCGCCGCCGGCACCTGGAGCGGGTCGGAGACGGACTTCGCGGTCAGGCTCGGGAACTGGCCGCCGTAGCCGACGGTGTTGAGCGCGACCACCCGGTAGGTGTACGCGTTCGCCGGCGAGGAGGTCATGTCGACGAAGGTGCGGTCCTGGTGGGTGTTGGGCTGGTCCAGCGGCGAGGCGATCGTTCCGACGTCGGTCCAGGTGGTGCCGTCGGCGGAGCGCTGGACGGTGAACGAGGTCTCGGTGATCGAGTTGTCCCGCCACCGGAGTTGGACCCTGGCGTTGCTGCCCTGGCCGGCCACGGTGGCGCTCAGGCCGTCGGGTTTGGCGGGGGGCAGGGCGAGCGACTCGGGCCGCATCATGTCCATCTCCTCGTGGCTGAGGATGTGGCAGTGGATGACGTACTCCCAGCCGTAGTTGACCAGTTGGTTGGTGATCGCGGCGCTCGGGTTGCCCTGCGGGTCGACGTTGTTGAACATCGAGGTGTCGCCGGCCGGCATCGCCGGGTCCAGCAGCCGTACCGAGTTGGGCACTTCGAAGGGCGTGGTGGGCACCACCGGGCGCAGCGCGACGACGGTGTCCTCCAGCGGGCTCATCCGCACCGTGTCCTTCCAGCCGAGTTCGTTGGCGTCCGGTCTGAGCACGATGTTGTCCCAGGTGACCCGGTTGAGCAGTTGGACGTCGTAGAGGTGGAAGTGGATCGGGTGGGTGTCGACGCCGTTGTGGGTGAAGCGCCAGATCTGGGTGCCGTCGGCGGTCGATCCGATCGGGGTGACCTTCACGTCGCCCTTGGGCAGGTTGGTGCCGTCGACGAGTTCGGTCTGCGGGTTGATGTAGGGGTAGAGGGTGGCGTTCTGCGCGCCGGGCGTGGGTGGTTGGGCTTCGACGCCGAGGGTGGCCTGCATGCGGCCGTAGGCGTCGAAGCTGGTGGCGTTCATCTCGTCGTGGATGGCCTTGGGCTGCAGCGGCAGCGTGCTCCTGGAGGTCGGCGCCTTGAGGGTGTTGAAGTTGAAGCTGGTGGTGTCGTTGACCCGGACGAGACCGTCGCAGGTGTTCACCGTGGAGTTGGCGATGTTGCAGTTGCTGCCGTTGGCGAAGCCGGTGCCGTAGGCGGAGTTGTACGCGGCCTGGCCGACGATGATCGGATTCTGGCCGGACTCGAAGACGCCGGAGCCGTCCGCGTGGTGGCGGAACGCGGCCTGCAGCTTGGCCAGGTTGAACGCCGGGGCGGGGGCGGTGTCGGCGACCGTCACCTGCATCACGGTGCGGGTGTTGGGGCCGTAGCCGGGCATGGTGCTGGGTGCGCCGGCGGGGGCGAGGTCGGGTCCTCCGGTGTAGTAGTCGTAGGAGGCGATGCGGGCGGGGTAGGCGGCGGGCGCGTCGTTGTAGAGGATCAGGGTCTTGCCGGCGAACTTCGAGAAGTCGACCAGCACGTCGGCCCGTTCGGCGGGGGCGACGACCAGTGAGTGCTTGTCGACGTTGCCGACGTCGAAGCGGGTCGGGTCGGTGATCCAGGTGGTGGGCTGCTGGCCGTCGATGACGGCGGGGGCGGGCAGGAAGCCGCCCTCGTTGGCGATCTGGATCCAGCTCGGTCCGGCGGCGGCGTTGTGCGCGTCGACGGGGGTGGGCGAGACGTTGGGGTCGGTCCGGGCGGCCTTCAACTCATCGGGCTTGAGGGCGACTTCGGTGGTGCCGTCGCCCTGGTTCGGGTCGGCGGTGTACCACTGGAAGTTGAAGAACCGGTCGTTGGCGGCGTTGAGCAGGCGCAGCCGGTAGGTCTTCGGCTGGACGGTCAATCTGGGGTAGGCGACGCCGTTGACCAGGGGCGTGTCGTTGAACTGCTCCATGCCCATGGAGATGTTGGGGGTGCCGGGGATCTGTTCGGGCTCGCAGTACGGGGCGGCCTGGTACTGCCAGGTCGTCGGGTCGTCCAGCCTGCAGTGCGGGTCGTGGTACGGGTTGGGGATCGGCCCGTAGGTGGTGTCGCCGGCCGGCGGCCAGAACCAGGGCCCGTACATCCAGCGGCCGTAGGAGCTCATGCCGCTCGGGTCGCCGGGGTTCTGGGCGGGCATGTAGACGTGGTGGTACCAGAAGCTGCCCTTCCCGCCCCAGCGGGCGGCGTCCCAGGTCGGGTCCTGGCCGTAGGAGACGCGTCCGCCGCCCGCGTCGAACCGGTCCTTGAGCTGGGAGTCGTCGGGCACGAAGGTGCGGTCCTGGACCAGCAGGGGCAGGGTCGACGCGGCGTCAGGGATGGTGCCGCTGCTGATCAGCGCCTTCTCGGTGTCGTCGGTGACGGTGTAGCCGGCGGCCTCTCCCGCGTACACGTTCAGGCGGGTGATGCCGTAGGAGTGGTCGTGGTAGAACATCAGCCGCGCGCTCTGCTGGTTCGAGTAGTAGAACGTCGAGCAGCCGTCGTCGGCGGCGGCGCAGAGGGTGGCGCCGGTGCCGTCCACCATGTCGGGCACGTTCTGCACGCCGACGCCCTGCGGCCAGTCGGTCTGCTCGCCCGCGGGGGTGATCCACTGGTGCGGGGTGCCGTCGCTGATCCACGGGGTGATGCCGCCGTGCAGGTGCAGGGTGGCCCGGTTGTCCTTGTAGCAGCCGGACTTGGCGTTGGTGCAGGCCGGGTTGCGGACCTCGTCGGTGACGGTGGAGGCGTTGCCGGGGGCGGGCATCGTCATCGGGCCCATGCCGGCGCCCATGCCGGTGCTGTCGACCGGCAGGAACAGGTCGCCGGCGGCGCCGGTGGGCAGCAGGTTGCGGAACACGATCCGCACCGGCCGGTCCTTGGTCGCGGCGATCAGCGGGCCCATCCACTGGGGTGCGGCGACGCCGGTGTACGGCAGTTGCTGCCGGGTGCCGTCCATCAGCTCGTTGTACAGCGGGACCTTGCGGCCGGGCACGGCGTCGGTGGAGAGCTGGACGTAGCCGCGCACCAGGGTGGGCGGCAGGTCGGAGGAGAACCGGGTTCGGTACTGGACCAGGCCGATGACGTACTGGTCGGCCTGCTTGCCGCCGGTGGTGACGGTCTCCGGCACGGCCTCGGGGATGAACTTCGCGGCCGGGGCGGTGGTCGGGTCGGCGAGCTGCTGGACGTCCGGGCAGCCGGTGCCGTTCGCACCGGGGTTGCAGGTGGTCGGCAGCGCGTCCTGGAACTTCTTGATGCCGGGCGACAGGTATCCGGCGCCGGGGCTGGTGACGGTGATCGCGCTGATCGCCCCGATGTTCGTCACGGCGGTCACCGCGGCCCCCGAACCGCCGTTGCCGGTCGGGTCGTCGACGGTGACGTCGGGCGTCGAGGCGTAGCCGGAGCCGGGCGTGTCGACGGCCAGCGAGAGCAGCTTCAGTCCGCTGGCGGCGGCGGCCGGCGTGGCACCGGGGATCGGGTCGGCCAGCGTGCCGTTGCGGACGGTGACGCCGGGCGCGGCGGTGTAGCCGCTGCCGGGGTCGTCGACCGTCACCTTGGCGATGCCGCCGCCCGGCGTCAGGTCGGCCGGTTCGACGTGGCCCTTGGCGACGGTGCCGTCCGGCTGGGACGGCAGGTCGAAGTCGACGGTCGGCATGGTGTAGCCCGCGCCGGCGTCGGTGACGGTCACGGCGGCGACGCCGCCGGACGCGGTGGCCGCGGCCCCGCTCCCGCCGCCGCCGGTGACCGCGACCGCGAAGCCGCCGTAGCCGCTGCCGCCCGCGCCGACGGTGTAGCCGACCACGCTGCGGGAGGACTGGACGGCGGCGGTGGCGGTGGCCTCGGTGGTCCCGCCGCGCACGGTGACGGTGGTCGCGCCCTCGACGTAGCCGTGGCCGGGCGCGGTCACCTCGATGCCGGAGATGCCGCCGGTCCGCGGGTCGACGGTGGCGGTGGCCTCCGCACCGCTGCCGCCCGGCAGGGCGAGCTGCGCGCCGAACGAGTACGTCCGGTCCTGCACGGCGTAGCGCTCCCAGCCGGGCGCGCCGACGGTCACGGTGGCGCCCTGGGCGGGGGCCGTGCCGGTGGGCGGGCTGGTGCTGCCGTCCGCCCCGGCGGGGTACACCAGGGTGTCGGTCGGGTGCGCCACGCCGGTGTCCACGGGGACGCCCTGGCCGTAGAAGCCGATCAGGTCGCCGGCCTGCACGGGGGTGTCGGGCATGTCGTACGCGGTGACCTCGCCGCCGGCGGCGCCCGGCGCGGGCACCGTGCGCAGGCCGCTGTCGGCGACCACCGTGTACTGGTCGGCGGTGCCGGTCGGGCGCAGCACGTAGCCGTGGAACACGCCTCCGGCGGAGCTGCTGGGGCTGCCGCCGGGGGTGGTCTGGTTCCAGGTCCGGAACGCCTTGAGGGTGCCGGCGGGCAGCGGAGCGCCCGTCAGCAGGACGAACACGGGGGCGAGTTGGCCGGTCGGGGTGGCGTAGTCGGTGGCGTAGGCCCGGGCGGTGAGCGGGTTGCCGACCTGCTTGCCGGTGTCGCTGCTGATGCTGACCTCGGCCCGGGACAGCGTCAGCGGGCTGTTCGCCCAGTTCGGCCAGGGCCCGAAGTAGTGCGGGACCTTGCTCTCGTCGGTGGGCCCGGCCGGCGCGGCGGCGGCGGCCTGCTGGAGCTGCGTCGGCGGCAGCCCGAGCAGGGCCGCCACCACCGCCCAGACGCCGGCCATCGCGACGAGGTGCCGCCGCGTGCGGCCCGGCGGCCGCGTGGTGACGAGGTGCCGCCGCGTGCGGCCCGGCGGCCGCGTGGTGTGGCGCGTGAACACGCCGTTCTCCTTCCTGGTCGGCACCCGGCCGCCCGCGCGGGTCCGTCCCTTACGGCGCGGCGGGACGGCGGGTGCCGCGGGGGTGTGCGGGGCCGTGCCGCCGGCCGGCCACGGGCTGCGGCGGATGCGGCCCCCAGTGTGCCGACGGCCGATGGGCGGGCCGGCGGAGATGACAGTCTTGTCATGGGGACGTCATGACGGCACATCAGCTCCGCAGAGCGCACACAAAGTGCGATAATCATCCGCAACTTGGGGCGGTTGCCCCGGTCCGGATCCGGGGCGCGGGGAGGCAGGACCGAGCATGGCCCGACTGCTGGTCGTCGAGGACGAGGCCCGCCTGCGCGCCTACCTGATCCGCGCCCTTGGCGCGGACGGCCACCTCGTCCAGGGCGCCGGATCCGGCCCGGAGGCCGTCCACCGCCTCCGCGAGGACGCGTACGACCTCGTCGTCCTCGACCTCATGCTGCCGGGCTTCGACGGCTTCGAAGTGATGCGGCAGGTCTTCGAACTCCGGCCCGAGCAGCGGGTCCTGGTGCTGTCCGCCGTGGTCGACGTCGCCACCCGGGTCCGCTGCCTGCGGATCGGCGCCGTGGACTTCCTCGGCAAACCGTTCGCCACCGCCGAACTGGTCGAACGGGTACGCTCCCGGCTGCGCACCGCCCCCGCCGGCGCACCCCAGCGCTGGCTCCGCGTCGGCGACGTCGCACTCGACCTCGAACGGCAGGCGCTCGGCATCGACGGCCGACAGATTCCGCTCTCCCACCGGGAGTTCATGCTGCTCGGCCACCTGATGCGGCAGGCCGGCCAGGTCTGCAGCCGACACGAACTCCTGGCCGGCGTCTGGGGCTACGACGACGCCCTGGCCAGCAACGTGGTCGACGTGACGGTCCGCCGCATCCGCGGCAAGGCCCCGCGCCCGATCATCGAGACGATCCGCAACGTCGGGTACGCGTTCAGTGCCACCCACTGACCCCCCGCGCCCGGGGCGACACCGCACCCCTGACACCACACCGGGCCGCACGGACCGTGGCGTGGCACCCGACGCCCTCTTGATTCACACGCCCCCCAGCGGCGCTCCCGGCACACCGACGACCCGCACGCCCGGCGGCTCGGCACCCCACACCCCTGACGCCCCGACCGCCCCCACGCCCGGCGGCGTGACCATCGGCACTTCCGGCGCACCGACGGCCCCCGCGCCCGGCAACCCGGCACTCGACACGCCTGACGCCCCGTCCGCGTCCGCGCCCGACTGCCGGGCCCCCGGCGCCACCTCGGTCCGCACGCGCGGCGGCCTGACACCCGGTACCACTGACGCCTCGTCCGCCCTCGTGCCCGACGGTGCGACCGCAAGCGCCCCCGACGCCCCGACCGCCCCCACGCCCGGCAGCCCTGACGCACCGCCGGTCCGCACGCCCGACAACCCGCTGCGCGACGTCTCTGACACCCGGTCGATCCACACGCCCGGCGGCGTGACCACCGGCACTCCCGGCGCACCAACCGCTCCCACGCCCGACAGCCCTGACGCACCGCCGGTCCACACGCCCGACATCCCGCCCCGCGACGTCTCC
>NZ_JBHWDS010000027.1:0-81939 GCF_042734615.1 Kitasatospora sp. NPDC059646 | reverse complement strand
CTGACACCCGGTCGATCCACACGCCCGGCGGTCGGACGGCCCGCACGCCCGACGGCTCGGCGTCCGCCGCGGCTGACGCCCCGACCGCCCCCGCGCCCGACAGCCCTGACGCACCGCCAGTCCACACGCCCGACAACCCGCCCCGCGACGTCTCTGACACCCGGTCGATCCACACGCCCGGCGGTCGGACGGCCCGCACGCCCGACGGCTCGGCGTCCGCCGCGGCTGACGCCCCGACCGCCCCCGCGCCCGACAGCCCTGACGCACCGCCGGTCCACACGCCCGACAACCCGCCCCGCGACGTCTCTGACGCCCGGTCGATCCACACGCCCGGCGGCGTGACCACCGGCACTCCCGGCGCACCGACGACCCCCGCGCCCGGCAACCCGGCACTCGACACGCCTGACGCCCCGACCGCTCCCGCGCCCGACAGCCCGGCCCTCGACGCCCCCGCGGTCCGCGCGCCCGGCGGCCTGGCGCCCGAAGCCCATGACGCCGCGTCGGGCCGGTCCGGGGCGTTCGGCCGGGCTGGTCGGCGGGGGCGGCTGTTGTTCGGGGGGTGGGTCGTCTTCGCCGCGTGCAGTCACCTGGCGCTGCTCGTGGTGCCCGACCTGGAGACGGTGGCGTTCCACCTGGTGTGGATCAGCATGTCCGTGGTCTACGGCTTCCAGGCCTGGTCGCCCCGCCGGACGGCCGTGGTGCTCGCCGCCGTCACCCTGGTCACCGGCAGCACCATGGCCGACTACGCGCGGCACGGCCACCTCGGCTGGGACGAACTCGCCGAAGTCCCGCTGATGGCCCTGGTGTTCCTCGCCATGGTCTGGCACGTGCGCCGCCGGGCCGCCGCGCTCGCCGAACTCCGGGCCCTCGCCGAGCGGGAGCGCCGCGCGCAGCAGGACAAGGAGTTGTTCGTCCGCACCTGCTCGCACGAGATGCGCACTCCCATCACCGTGGCCCGCTGCTACGCCGAACTCGTGCGGGACGAACTGCCCGGCGACCACGGGCGGGAGGACCTCGACGTGGTCCTGGACGAACTCGACCGCCTCGGCCGCCTCGCGGGCCGGTTGCTGCTGCTCGCCGACGCCTGCCGCCCCACCGCACTCGACCGGGGGCCGGTCGAACTGGGCGCGCTGGTGCACCGCACCGTCCAGCGCTGGCGCCCCGCCACGGACCGCCGCTGGCGCCTGGACGCGCCGGCCGTGCGGGTGGACGGCGACGAGTCCCGGCTGGAGGCCGCGCTCGACGCCCTGGTGGAGAACGCGGTCAAGTTCACCTCGGCCGGCGACACCATCACCCTCCGCTGCCGGACCACCCGGCACGGCGCCGAACTGGACGTCGAGGACACCGGCATCGGCTTCGCCCGCTCCCCCGGGTCGGGTCTCTCCGGCACCGGCCTCGGGCTGGCCATCGTCCGCGCCGTACTCGACGGCCACGGCGGATCCCTCACCGTCTCCCCCGCCCCGCACGGCGGTTCCCTGCTGCGCATGCACCTGCCCGCAGCCTCCGCCGACTGACTCGGAACGACACCCCCCGACCACCCTGCGCCCGACGGATCCACTCGCCGCACCGGCGCGCCCCCGCCGACTCCCGCCCCCGTCCGCGAACCCCTCGCGGCCCGCCGACCGCCGAGCCGTGCGCCGGGATCTCCCAGAAACCTGGGATACCCCTGGTCCGGGCCGCTCTGACAGGCTGACCTGTCATGGACGCGCGCAGCGGGGTGCGTCCTGGGTACGAGGAGGTTTCGTGGTCGCCGGGCTGAATGGCCGCTCCGTCACCGTCTCCACCGCCGAGCGCCGGCGGCTGCGGTTCCGACTGCTGGGACAGCTCGCCGCCGAGGGCGACGACGGGCCGCTCGCTCTCGGGTCGCTCAAGCAGCGGTCCGTGCTGGCGGCGCTGCTCGGCCACCCCAATGCGCTGCTGTCGACCGACCTGCTGACCGAGGCGGTGTGGGAGGACGAGCCGCCCCGGTCGGCACGGAAGAACCTCCAGGTGTACGTCTCGGGGCTGCGCGGCACGCTCGGCGGTGAGCGGTTGGTCCACCGGCCCGGCGGCTACGAACTGCGGGTCGCGGAACAGGAGCTGGATTCGCTGCGGTTCGAGGGCCTGGTGCGCTCGGGGCGGGAGGCGGCGGCCCGCCAGGAGGACGCGGCGGCGGCCCGGCTGCTCGGCGAGGCGCTGCGGCTGTGGGAGGGGCCGCCGCTGCCGGAGCTGCGGCACTCCTCGGTGCTGCGGGGCGTCGCCGAGCGGCTGACGGGCCGCTACCTGGCGGCGGTCGAGGACTGGGCGGAAGTGGCGCTGCGGCTCGGTCGCGCCGCCCAAGTCACCAATACGCTCACCGAGTTGGCGGAGCGTCACCCGCTGCGGGAGCGGCTGCAGGCCGTCCATCTGCTGGCGCTGCACCGGTCCGGGCGGCGGGCCGAGGCGCTGGCGGCGTTCTCCGCGCTGCGGCGTCAGCTCTCCCGCGAGCTGGGCCTGTCGCCTGGCCCGGAGTTGGAGGCGTGTCACCGCGAACTGCTGGCCGACGGGGTCGCGCAACCGCCGGCCCGGCGGCCCGGGCGCACGGTGCTGCCCCCGGACACCACCGCCTTCACCGGTCGGGTACGGGAGTCGGCGGAACTGCTCGGCGCGCTGCGGCGGGCGGACGGGCCGGTGGTGCTGGCCGGTCCGGTCGGGGTGGGGAAGACGGCGCTGGCGATCCGGACCGCCCACGCGCTGCGGGCGGAGTTCCCGGACGGCCGCCTGCTCGTCCGGCTGCGCGACGCGTCCGGCCGGGCCCGCAGCCCGCAGGACGTCGCCGCCGACCTGGCCCGACTGCTGGACGGAGACCGGCCGCAGCCCGCGGCCCCCGATCCGGTCCGGACGCCGGCCCGCTGGCGCGACTGGCTGGCCGACCGCCGCGTGCTGGTGGTGCTGGACGGCGTGCCCGACGAGCGCACCGCCCGCGCCCTGCTGCCGCCGGGCGGCCCGGCCACCGCCCTGGTCACCGGCCGCACCCCGCTGGCGGGCCTCGGCGCCGCGCACCGCATCGACCTCGGGCCGTTCACCGTCCCCGAGGCGCTGGACCTGCTGTCGTTGCTGGTCGGCGCGCACCGGGTGGGCGCCGCCCCGGCCGCCGCCGAACGGATCGTCACCGCCTGCGGCCTGCTGCCCTCGGCGGTCCGGCTGGCCGGGTACAAGCTGGCGGCGCTGCGCCACCTGCCGCTCGGCGAGTTCGCCGACCGCCTCGCCGACCCGGACCGCGTCCTCGACGAACTCGCCGCCGGCGACGCCAGGTTGAGCGACCGGCTGGACGCCCAGTGGGACGCCCTGGACGACGGGCAGCGCCGCACCCTCACTCGGCTGTCCCGTCGCCCGTGGACCGGCGCCCTCGACCTGGCCCGGGCCGCCGACGCGCTCGGTCTGGCTGCCGGGCCCGCCCTGGACGCCCTGGAGCGGCTGATCGTCGCCGGCGTGCTGCTCTGCCCCGCCGAGGAGGTCTCGGCCCACGCCGCCCGCTACACGCTCCCCCGCCTCACCCACGTGCACGCCCGCCTCCGGGCCGGATCGTCGCCGGACACCGCCTGTACCGCCCCTTAGGCGGCGGTGTACCGGGGCGCAACCGGCCGCTGCCACTGTCGGAGCCGACGGGTGCTCGGACGGGGAGGGACGGACGTGGAACTGTCGGAGATCGTCGAGCTGCGCCCCGAGCCCGCGGCCGGGCTGCTGGTCGCACTGACCCGCCGCTGCCCGCTGTCGTGCGCGCACTGCTCCACCGCTTCCACGATGGACTCGCCCGACCACCCGAACGGCCCGCGGCGCACCCAACTGCTGCGCTTCGTCCGCTCGTTCACGCCGGAGCAGCGCCCGGAGGCGCTGCTGCTGACGGGCGGCGAGCCGCTGCTGCTGCCCGGCCTGGTGCACGAGCTGACGCGCGCCGCGCAGGCCGCCGGGTCGCGGGTCGCCCTGCTGAGCGGACTGTTCTTCGCCCGCGGCGGCGGGCCCGTCCCGGCGACGATCCTGCGGGCGATCACCGCCCTCGACCACTTCTCGGCCAGCCTGGACGCCCCGCACGAACGCGAGGTGCCCCGCGCGGCGGTGTTCCGCGTGCTGGCACGGGTGCTGGACGCGGGCGTGCCCGTCAGCCTGCACCTGACCGGCACCGGCCCCGAGGACCCGTACCTGGCGGAGGCGACCGACGCGGTACTGCGCGAGTTCGGCGCCCGGGTGCCGATGCTGGTCAACGAAGTCCGTCCGGTCGGCCGCGCAAGGAGCCTGCCGCCCAGGGCCGTTGGCGGCGTCCCGCACGCGCCCGCCTTCGCGCCGGGACGGGGCGGGCCGTGCGCGATGGCGGCGTGGCCGGCGATCGCCCCCGACGGCACGGTGGTCGCCTGCTGCAACCAGCAGGCCGTCGACCGGCGGCCCGTGCCGCCGCACCTGCGGCTCGGTCACCTCGCCGAGGACGACTGGCCGGCGATCCGCCGCCGCACCCTGGACTCGCCCCGCCTGCGGCTGATCCGCACCCTCGGACCGGACCGGCTGCGCGCCCGCCACGGCGCGGAGCCCGCCCCCGGCGGCTACTGCGGCGGCTGCCACGCCCTCCCGGAACGCCCGGGGGCGGACGACCTCGCAGCCGCCGGCCCGGCCGGCCGGCTGCTGGACCAGCTCACGGCCGCCCGCCGCCGCGCCGAAGGCCCGGCCGCCCTGCTGCGCCACTACGGCTGCGCCCCGTACGCCCACCTGGTGCGACCCGGGGCCACGACGTGATCCGCGGCAGCCGAGCCCAACTCGTCTCGTTCACACCGGCTGTGACGTTACGTCAGGAGAGTGCGGCGTGAGCATCCCGTTCTCCCGCGCACTGCATGTCCGGCTCGCGCTGGCCGCTCCGGCAGTGGAGCGGGCGACCGCACAACTGTGGCGTCCCGAGGGTGACTTGACGGCGCGTTACCGCACCTACCTGTGGGCGATGCACGCGCTGACCACCGCGTCCGTCCCACTCCTTGAACGTGCCGCCGCCAACTGTGCACGGCTGGACGATGATTGGGCGCCGCGGCTGGCGGCCTACTTCGCCGGCCACGCACAGGAGGAACGCGGTCACGATGCCTGGCTGTTGGAGGACCTGGCGGCGGCGGGCGTGCCGGTCGGACGGGTGCGGCCGCTGCCGCCGCCCCTGGTCGTGGAGCTGGCCGGCGCGCAGTACTACCGGATCGAGCACCGGCACCCGGCCGCCCTGCTCGGCTACCTCGCCGTGCTGGAGGGCCACGCCCCGTCGCCGGCCCTCGCCGGGGTGCTGGCCGCCCGCACCGGGCTGCCGCCGGCCGCGTTCCGCACCGTGCGCGACCACGCCGACCTGGACGCCGGGCACGTCGCCGCACTGGAACGGCAGCTCGACCGGCTTCCGCTGACGGCCCCTCAGCAGACCGAGGTGGCCGTCAGCGCCCTGCACACCGCGGGCATCCTCGCCCGGCTCTTCCACCAGCTCGCCGCGGACCCCGGAGGACAGCGATGACCGACCGCACCATCGGCCCCGACCCGGCCCTGGCCGCCCTGGTGGCGGCCGGGTTCGACCTGAGCGGCCTCACCGAGGAGCAGCACGCCGTGCTGCGGGCGCTCACCGACCAGGAGTTGAGCCTGCTGACCGACCTGAAGGCGCGGCTGGAGGAGGCCGGGCCCGAGGTCCAGGGACACGCGGAGGTGGCGGGCGGTGCTCTCTTCTGACGGCTTCGGCCCCGGACCGGACGAGCGCTGCCCGGGCTGCCGGCGCCCGCTGCCCGGCGACGCCCGGTTCTGCGCGTCCTGCGGCACGCCGCGCGCCGACCCCCGGGGCGCCGACACCGCCGGCCGCAAGATCGTCACCGTGCTGTTCTGCGACCTGGTCGGCTCCACCGCGCTGTCCGGGACGCTCGACCCGGAGGCGCTGCGCGGGGTCACCCTGCGGTACTTCGACGCGATGCGCGCGGCGATCGAGGAACACGGCGGCACGGTGGAGAAGTTCATCGGGGACGCCGTGATGGCGGTGTTCGGCGTGCCGTCCGTCCGCGAGGACGACGCCCGGCGGGCGCTGGCCGCCGCGCTCGGCATGCTCGCGGCGCTGCGGGCCCTGAACGCGGAGCTGGACGCCGGGCCGGGCGTCCGGCTGGCCGTCCGGATCGGCGTCAACACCGGCCGGGTGGTGACGGGTTCGGACGCCTCGGCGCGGCAGGCGCTGGTCTCCGGCGAGGTGGTGAACGTCGCCGCCAGGCTGGAGCAGAACGCCGGCGCCGGCGAGGTCCTGATCGGCCCCGACACCCTGCGGGCCGCCGGCCCGGGAGTGCGGACGGCCGAGGTCGGCCCGCTCCGGCTCAAGGGCAAGGCCCAGGCGGTGACCGCCCACCGGCTGCTCGGCCTGGACGGCGGCGAGACCGGGGGCGGGCACCGCAGCGACCTGCCCTTCGTCGGCCGGGACGCCGAACTGTCCGTCCTGGACGCCGAGTTCGGGCAGGTCACCGAGCACCGTTCGGCCCGGCTGGTGGTGCTCGGCGGCGAACCCGGCCAGGGCAAGACCCGGTTGCTCCGGCACTGGCTCGAACGGCCGGGCCCGGCACGCACGTCGGGCATCGGCCGGTGCCGTCCGACCGGCGAGCAGGCGGGCCTGCAACCGCTGGCCGACGCCGTCGCGGCCCTGCTCGCCGGCTCCCCGGGACACCCGCACCCGCCCGGCCTGGACGTGCTGGCCCAGGGCCTGCTCGCCGACGGCACACCCACCCCGTCCCTGGCGGACACCTGCGCGGCCCTGGTCGAGGTGCTCGGCGCACTGGCTGCCGCGACGCCGCTGGTGCTGGTCGTCGACGACGCGCACCGGGCGGCGGCGCTGCTGCTCGACCTGCTGGACCGGGTGGTGGCCGCGCTCACCGACGCCCCCGTGCTGGTCGCCCTCCTCGGCCGGCCCGAACTGCTCGACGCCCGCCCGGCCGGCGCGCACCGGGTGCTGGCCCTCGGCGGGCTGCCCGACCGGGAGGCGCTGCGGCTCGTCGAGGCACTCGGCGGCTCCGCGCCCGCACACCTGCTGGAACGGGCCGGCGGCAACCCGCTGCACCTGGAGCAGCTGCTCGCCGCCCCCGCCGGCGCGGGCGGCGACGGGGTGCCGCTCACCCTGCAGACGCTGATCGGGGCCCGACTGGACGCACTCGACCCGGCCGAACGGCGGGCCGTCGACCTGGCCTGCGTGCTGGGCCGGGAGTTCGCGCCGGACGAGCTGGCCGCGCTCGACACCGGCGGTCCGGACCTGTCGGCGGCGCTGCGCCGGCTCGGCCGCCACCGGCTGGTGGTGCCGGACGGCGCGGCGTTCCGCTTCGCCAGCGGCGTCGTCCAGGAGGTGGCGTACGAGTGCCTCTCCAAGCAGGGCCGCGCCGAACGCCACGAACGGGCGGCCGGGCTGCGCTCGGTCCGCTCGTGCGGCCCGGCGGCCGTCGGCGGCCACCTGGAGCGCGCCCACCGGTACCGGGCCGAACTGGGCCTGCACGGCGAACGCACCGAGGCCCTGCGGCTGGCCGCCGCCCGCGCGCTCGCCGAGGCCGGCGCCCGGGCCGCCGCCCGCACCGACCCCGGCTGGGCCGTCGACCTGCTGACCCGCGCCACCGGCCTGCTGCACCCCGGCGAGGACGGCCGGCTCCCCGCGGCCCGCCGGCTCGGCGAGGCGCTGCTCGGCCTCGGCCGGATCGAACCCGGCCGCGCGCTGCTCGCCGAGGTCGGCGGGAGCGCCGACGACCCGGTGGAGGTCGCCCACGCCCGGCTCAGCCTGGCCGCCCTCGGCCAGCAGCAGGACCCCGCCCCGGTGGCCCGGCAGACCCTCCCGGTGTTCGAACAGGCCGGCGACGAGCTGGGCCAGGCCCGGGCCTGCCTGCGGCTCGCCCAGCAGGAGCAGACCGACGGCCGGCACGCCGCCGCGACCCGGCTGCTGGGCCGCGCGGTGCGGCACGCCGAGCGGGCCGGCGGCGAACAGGAACGCGCGTCGGCGCTGGGCGCGATCGGGGTGTCGCTGTGGCGCGGCCCGGTCCCCGCGCCCGCCGCGGTGCGCCGCTGCCGGGAGCTGCTGGCCGCGCAGGGCCGCGGCCGGCGGGCGGTGGCGGTGACGCTGAACTGCCCGCTGGCGGTGCTGCTGGCACTGGCCGACGACGAGGCCGGCGCGGCGGCCTGCCTGGCGGAGGCCGGGCAGCACGCCGAGCGGCTGGGCTACGCGGAGGCGGCGGCCTTCCTGCCGCTGTTCGGCGCGACCGTGGCGGCGCTCGGCGGACGCGCCCGGGAGGCGCTGGAGCTGCTGGCCGCGGCGTCCGCCGCCGCCCGGGAGCTGGGCGGCGGCGCGCTGCTCAGCGGCGCCCTGCTGGACACCGCGCGGCTGCACCTGGACCTGGACGAGCCGGGCGCGGCCCGGTCCGCGCTGGCGGCGCTGGAACGGGAGCGGTCCCGCACCGGCGGGCGCCTGTCGTTCGCGGCCCTGGCCGAACGCGACGGCCTGCGGGCCCGGCTCGCGGCCGCCGACGGCGACCGGGACGGCGCGCTGGTGCTGGCCCGCGGCGCGGTCGCGGAGGCCGGGCGGACGGACTCGCCGATCCTGCAGGGCCTGGCCGCCGCCGACCTGGCCCGCACCGCCGCGCTGCTCGGCCTGGACCGGGAGCGCTCGCTGGCCGCCGCCGCAGCCGGCGGCCGTTTCGCGGCCAAGGGGCACGGCCCGGGCGTGCGGCTCGCCGGCGCCCTGGCCGGCCACCATCCCCGCAGAGAGGCAGTTTCGTGATGACGACCGTGCCCGACGCCGCGCCCCCGCGCGGCCTGACCTGGCGCCTGAGCGGCAGGACTCCCGAGGACGTCAGGCTGGAGGCGGACGTGCTGCCCGCGCGGCCCGCACCGGGGACGCTGGTCGGGGGGACCGGCCGGGGGGTGCGGGTCTGCGTCGTCGACTCGGGGGTGGAGCTCGCGCATCCGCTGGTCGGCGGCGTGGCCGGCGCGTGGGCGGTGCGCAAGGACGAGGCCGGGAGCATCCGGGTCGAGCCGCTGGACGACGCCGACCCGGGCGACACCTGCGGCCACGGCACGGCCTGCGCGGGCATCGTCCGCCGGGCAGCGCCGGACTGCGAGATCCACAGCGTCCGGGTGCTCGGCGAGCGGTTCTCCGGCAGCGGCGACGTCCTGCTGGCGGGCCTGCGGTGGGCGATCCGGCAGGGCTTCGAGGTGATCAACCTGAGCCTGTCGACCACCCGCGCCCGGTTCTTCGAGGACCTGCACGTGCTCGCCGACGAGGCGTACTTCGGGCGCAGCGTGATCGTCGCGTCCGCGCACAACACCCCGGTGGAGAGCTTCCCGTGGCGGTTCTCGTCGGTGGTGTCGGTGGGCAGCCACCCGGAGGACGACCCCGATCTGCACCTGTACAACCCGGAGCCGCCGGTGGAGTTCTTCGGCCCCGGCGTGAACGTGGAGGTGGCCTGGCTCGGCGGCACCACCGTGCGCACCAGCGGCAACAGCTTCGCGACGCCGTTCGTCGCGGGCCTGTGCGCGCGGATCCTGTCCGAGCGGCCGCGGCTGACGCCGTTCCAGCTGAAGCACGCCCTGTACCTGTCCGCAGCGAACGTCCATGTCGGCGGCGCCCGGTGAGCGCCGGCCCGCGCGTCGTGAGAAAGGGACCGTGGTCGAGATGACCCAGTCAACCGCCCCCGCTGTGCCATCGACCGATCCGGTGGTGGCGGAGCTCCTGCAGTCGGTGGTCGATGTGGCCCGCGCCATCTTCGGCGCGCAGGCCGGCTCCATCCTGCTGCTCGACCACCAGGCCTTCGAACTGGTCTTCCAGGCGGTCTCCGGCCAGGGGCAGGAGTTCCTGATCGGCCGCCGCTTCCCGGCCGGCCAGGGCATCGCCGGCTGGGTGGCCGGCTCGGGCGAGCCGATGATCGTCGACGACCTGCGCCGCAGCGCGTCCTTCGACCGGACGGTCGCCGAGTCCACCGGCTACGTCCCGGACGCCCTGATGGCCGCCCCGCTCATCCACGGCGGCCGGATCCTCGGCGTGCTGGAGGTCCTCGACCCGGCCCCCGGCCCCCTCCGCACCGGCCTCCTCCCCGAACTGGAACTCCTCGCCCTGTTCGCCCGCCAGGCCGCGGTCGCCCTGCGGGTCGCCCTGGACGGCTCCACGACGGCCCTCGGCGCGGACGAACGCGACCGCGCGGTCCGGCTGCTGACGGAGGTCCAGCGCCTGATCGGCGACCGCGGCGACTGGTGAACGGCGGGCCTGTACCGACCCTGAACCGGGCTCGTACCGAACCTGAAGCATCGCCAACTAGCTTTCTTCCAACGGCAGTTGAGCCGCACAGACCGTAGACGGGAGACCACCGTGAGCACCGACCAGACCCCCGAGGAGACCGCCGCCGAGACCGAGGCCGTCCTCTCCCTCCAGGAGAGCGGAACCGCCGAGGCCGAGGACGTCGAGGCACACGCCGCCAGCCTCACCAGCGTGGCGATGTGCGACATCAAGACCGGCGAAGCCACGCTCTGAGCCGCACCGCCCGCGCCCGCCCCTCGCCGGGCGGGCGCGGGCGCGGCGTTCCCAGTCCGCAGCGAAGACCACCGGAGATCCGCATGAGCAGCGACCGCGAGAACGAGACCGCCGAGACCGAGACCGTGCTCTCCCTCCAGGAAGCCCCGACCGCCGAGAGCGACGACGACGTCCAGGCCCACGTCATGAGCCTCGGCAGCATCGCCTGCAACACCATCAACACCCTGACCGAGGTCTAGACCGCACCCGGGAGACGCCATGAGCAGCGACCGCGAGAACGAGACCGCCGAGACCGAGGCCGTCCTCTCCCTGCAGGAGGCACCCGCCGCCGAGGAGGACGACGTGCAGGCCCACGGCGCCAGCACGCTCACCATCACCTGCAACGTCACCGTCACCAAGACCATCGTCGTCGACGAGTGACCGGGGACGTCCGGGTGAGCACCGACAGCGCCCCCGACGGCGCGGCCGCCGAGACCGAGGCCGTCCTCTCCCTGCAGGAGGCTCCCGCCGCCGAGAGCGGGAGCGAGGACGTCCGGGCCCACATCAGCGCCACCAGCCTGACCCTCTGCGACGTCAGGACCACGGCCGAAGCGCTGTAGCAGTGCGTGCGCCCGCCCCGCCCGCCGGCGCGGGCGCACCTCGCCCCACCATCCGACAGGAGACGTTCATGGCCGAGGCGCTGGCGGAATTCACCGTCGCGGACCGGGAGTACTACGCGCCGCTCGACAGCGCCGCCCCGCAGGGCGAGCTGCTCGCGCCGGGCCGGCCCGCCGGGGGCTGGTCCGGAACGCGGGGCGGAATCTGGACCATGTGGCGCCGCGAGGGCATGCCCTCGCTGCCCTCGGACGGCTGGAAGGTGCACGTCTCCGCGCGCCGCTCGCGGCTGGTTGCCGTCCTCGACACCGTCGCGGAGGTCTGCTTCGCCCAGGACGTGGCGTTCAAGCACCTCGCCACCGACCACTGGTACTGGTGGCTGCACCGCAAGCACGCGTCCCGCCCGCAGAGCGGCAAGTTCATCGCCGCCTACCCGGCGGACGCCGCAGCCGCCCGCCGGCTGATGGAAGCGCTGCGCGAGGCGCTGGACGGCGAGCAGGGCCCGCTGATCCTCTCCGACCGCCGCTACCGGGGCAGCGAGACCGTCCAGTACCGGTACGGGGCGTACCGCAACCGGGACCGGCTGGAGGCCGAGGGCACCCGCACGCCGCTGACCCTGGACGCGAGCGGCGAGGCGGTGCCGGACCGGCGCGGCGTGTCGTTCCACCTGCCCGAGGGCCTCGCCGACCCGTTCGCGGAGGCCGCCGCGGCCGGTGCCGGCCGTCCCGACGGTCCGGTGGTGCTGCGCGGGTTCGCGATCGAGGGGGCGATCGTGCACTCCAGCGGCGGCAGCACCTACGAGGGCCTCGAAGTCGCCACCGGCCGGCGGGTGTTCGTCAAGGAGGCCCGGCCGTTCCACGGGCTGGGCGACGGCGGGACGGACGCGGTCGCCCGGCTGCACGGCGAGTGGCGGACCCTGACCGCACTGCACCGGCTGGCACCCGGCCTGGCCCCGGAGCCGATCGCCCGCTTCCGGGCCGGCGGGCACGAGTTCATGGTCACCGAGTTCATCGACGGCAAGCCGCTGAACCGGTTCGTCACCACCAGCCACCCGCTGCTGATGACCGGCAGCAGCCCCGACGAGTACGCCGACTACTACGCGCGCTGCGAGCGCCTGGTCGCCGCGATCGACGGCGCCCTGGACCAACTGCACGGCCTCGGCTGGACGTTCATGGACGTCAGCCCGTCGAACGTGCTGGTCACGGCGGACGACGGCATCAGGCTGATCGACTTCGAGACCGCTTGCGGCCCCGGCGACACGCCGGGGCGGATGGGCACGCCCGGCTTCGTCCCGCCGCAGCACGTCGTCGACCGCGACGGCCGCACCGCCTACGACGACTACGGCGTCAGCGCCCTGGTGCAGACACTGCTCGGCACCATGCCGCACACCGCCGGCCGCACCGCCGACTCGCTCACCCACTTCCACCACGACCTGACCGAGCACGCCCCCGTCACCGAGGCCCTGTGGAAGCGCGCCACCCGCTACCACCCGCCGAGCGGGGCCCCGGTGCTGCCCTCGCCCGAGGAGGTGGCCGCCGATCCGCTGCGCCACCTCGCGGACCTGCGGGAGGCCGTCGCCGCCGGGGTGCTCGCCGCGGCCGACCCGGAGCATCCGCTGCGGACCTTCCCGACCGTCCCGCAGGGCTACGCCAGCAACACGCTGTGCGTGATGTACGGCGCGGCGGGCGTCCTGCACGCGCTGGGCCGCTGCGGGATCCCCGCTCCCGACGGGGCGCTGGAGCGCCTGCGCCGGGACGCCCTCGGGTCCGCCGGGAAGCTCGGCCCTGGCCTGCACGTGGGCCTGGCCGGAATCGCCTGGGTGCTGGCCGACCACGGCCTGACGGAGGAGGCCCGCTCCCTGCTCGACACCGCCGACCGGCATCCGCTGGCGGAGCGGAGCGCGACCCTGTTCGGCGGCGCCGCCGGCCTCGCCGTGGGACACCTCGCGCTGTACCGCCGCACCGGCGACCCGCACCACGCCGAGCGGGCGCACGCGCTGCTGACCGCCCAGCCGGACGGGGACGACCTGGTGCCCCGGCTCGGCCGCGACGACGCCACCGGCCTGCTCCACGGCCGGGCCGGACTCGCCCTCGCGTACCAGCAGTTCGCCGAGGTCACCGGCGACACCTCGCTGCTCGACCGGGGCGTGCGGCTGCTGCACGCCGAACTCGACCGGGCCACCGACCCGGACGCGCCGGGCCTGCTGTTCCCGGTATCCACCCAGGACAGGCGCGCCATGCCGTACCTGTACTGCGGCTCGGCGGGCCTGGTCCACGTCGCCACCCGGTACCTGCGCGGCGTCGCCGACGAGCGCCTGGGCGAGGCGATGCCGCGCCTGCTCGCCTCGCTGCACGCCCCGCACACCGTGCTGCCCTCGCTGTTCGCGGGCAGCGCCGGGTTCGCGTACACGCTCGCCGAGCACGCGCTGCTGACCGGCGACGGGGCGTCCCGGGCGGGGGCCGTCCGGGCCGCCCGCACGCTGTTCAAGCACGCGGTGCCGCACGGCGGCACGGTGCGCTTCCTCGGCATGGGCCTGCTGCGGTACTCCACCGAGCTGTGGACCGGCGCGGCGGGCGTGCTGCTCGCGCTCGACCAGGTCCTCGCGCCCCGCGCCGACCTGCTGTTCACCCTCGACGCACCGGTGGAGTGAGCCGTGGCCCGCGATCTGACGCTCTACTGGTGGGGGCAGACCGCCTCCACCGTCGGCTCCCTGTTCACGGCGGTCGCGCTGCCCGTGGTGGCGGTCGTCCACCTGGGCGCGACGCCCGGAGAGATCTCGCTGATCGGAGCGGCGGGCACCCTGCCGGCGCTGCTGTTCGGGCTGCCCGCGGGCGTGCTGGCCGACCGGATCCGGCGGCCCCGGCGCACCCTGGTCCTGCTGGACACGGTGTCGGCGCTCGCGATCGCCGCGGTGGCGGCCGGGCTGGCCGCCGACGTGGTGGCGCTCCCGTGGCTGGTCGCCCTCGCCCTGGTCTCCGGCTCGGTGTCGGTGGTCACCGAGGTGGTGTACTTCCTGCACCTCAACCAGGTCGTGGAGGCCGGCGGGCTCACCAGGGCGCGGGCCCGGCTGCAGGCCGGCCAGTTCGGCGCGGGGCTGGTCGGCCGGCTGGTGGCCGGTCCGGCGATCGTCGCCTTCGGCACCGCCACCGCGCTGGCGATCGACGCGGCCAGCTACCTGCTCAGCGCGGGCGCGCTGCTGGTGATGCGCCCGGTGGCCCCGCTGGACCGGACGCCGCAGACCGGGCAGTCGTCGTTCGTGCGCAACGCGCTGGCCGGGGCCCGGATCCTGCTCGACAACCGCTTCTACCGGGCGCTGATGGCGATGCTGGCGGTGCCGGTGTTCACCGGCGCGGGCACCGGCGCGCTCGGCGGCATCTACCTGCTGCACACGCTGCGCATCCCGACCGGCGTGTACGCCCTGGTCGGCATGGTGGCCGGGCTGCTCGGCCTGCTGGGTTCGACGGTGGCGGGCCGGGTCCTCGCCCCGCACCGCGACGCCCGGCGCATCATCGTCCTCTGCTACCTGGCGAGTTCACTGTGCGGACTGCTGTATCCGGCGGCCGGCGGCCCGTTGCCGGTGGCCCTGCTGCTGGCCGGCCTGGGCATGGGGGTGCCGGCCGTGTTCGGCGCGGTCGCCAACGTCGCGCTCAGCCCGGTGCTGGTCGCGGAGACCAGCGAGGAGGCGCTCGGCCGGGTCACCGCGACGCTGCACGTGTTCGCCGGCGGGCTCGGCCTGCTCGGGGCGCTCACCGGCGGCCTGCTGGGCGACCGGCTCGGCGTCCGCACGGCCCTGTGGACGCTCGCGGGCACGGCCGCGGTCGCCGTGCTGCTGGTCGCGCCGCTCGCCCTTCGCGCGGTCCGCGGCGCACCGTTCCGTCCCGAACCGGCGGCGAGCCCCGTCGAGGAGACCGCCGCCGCGCAGTGAGCGGTCGGCCGCCGCCTCCGCGCGGGGAGGCAGGCCGCCGCGCAGTGAGCGGTCGGGCACGCACCGTCGCCGCGACCCGAACACAGGTGCTAGCGTCCGGCCATGGGATTACGCGGAACGCGCCGCGCCGCCGCACGAGCAGCGATCGAAGGACTGCGGGAGCTCTCCGCGCAGCGCCTGACCAGCAGCCAGCTCTTCCGCCGGGCCGATGAACTCCTGCGCCCCGTCCTGGAGTTCGACGCGGTCTGCTGGCACACCACCGACCCGGCCACCGGGCTGGTCAACTCGGTGCAGAGCGACGACCTCAGCCTGGGCGAGTTCCAGGACGCCGTGCACCTGGAGGTGTGGGCGGACGACCTGGCCACCTTCCCGAAGATCCGCCGCAGCGGATTGCACGCCGAGACCCTCAGCCGGGCCAGCCGGGGCGCGCCGCAGCACAGCGTCCGGTTCCGCGAGCAGATCTCCCGCCACGGCTTCGGCGACGAACTGCGCGCCGTGTTCGACGCGGCCGGCGGCATGTGGGGGTGCGCCGCGTTCATGCGCGCCGCGGACCGCGGGCCCTACCCGGCGCAGCAGCGCGAACTCGCCGACACCGCGGCCCGGTTGCTCGGCCAGCTGCTGCGTGCCAGCCACCTGCCGCCGGACGAGCCGGCGCACACCGACCCCACGCCCGCGGTGTTCCTGCTCGACCGGCACAACCGTCCGCGCGCGCTGTCCGGCCCGGCGGAGGAGCTGCTCGCCCGGCTCGCCGACCCCTCCCCCACCTCGCTCCGGGTGCCCACCGCGATCGCGATGGCCGCCGAGCACGCCCGCCGCGCCGCGCACGGCCTGCCGACCTCGCACGTCCCGGTGCGGATCCGCACCCACGACGGGCACTGGTACCTGCTGCACGCCGCGACGCTGCGGGAGACGGCCGGCGGCGACGCGGACGAGGTCACCGTGGTCGCCACCCCGGCCTCCCCGGCGCACGTCATCCCGCTGCACCTCGCCGCGTACGGGCTGACCGCCCGCGAGCAGGAGGTCGCCCTGCTGCTGATCCGCGGCGCCGACACCCGGGAGGTCGCGCAGCAGCTGGCGATGACGCCCTACACGGTGCAGGACCACCTGAAGTCGGTGTTCACCAAGACCGGGGTGACCCGGCGTCAGGAGCTCACCGCCCGCATCATGCTGGCGCTCAACCCGCCGCCGGACTGACCCCCTCGCCCATCAGGCGGTTCAGCCATTCGCGCAGCAGGGCGGTCTCGGCGGCGGTGAAACCGGCGGGCTCGCCGGGCAGGGCGGCGTCCAGGGCGATGGCGAGGGCGGCGGGGGTGAGCACCTCGGGGGCCGGGGCGCCGGTGATCGCCGCGAGGACGGTCTCGCGGGTGCGGACGGACAGGGCGACGTCGCGGGTGGCGGGCGGTTCGGCGATCAGCGTCAGGGTGACGCCGAGGGCAGTGGCCCGGATCATCTGCGCGGCCATCGGCACCGGCACCAGCAGCCGGCCGTCCCGGGCGGCGCGCTCCAGCATCGCGGTGAGCATCCGGTTCGCCCGCTCGGCGGCCTCGACGGCGCCGCGGGGGCGGTCGGCGCCGTTCATCAGGACGTAGAAGGACGGGTGGGTGAGCCCGAACTCGACGTGCAGGTCCCAGCCGCGGCGCAGGTCGTCGACCGGATCCGGGCCGGGTGCGTGCGAGGACTTCTCCGCGAGGTACCGCTCGAAGCCGTAGCCGACCACGGCGTCGATCAGGCCCTGCTTGTCGCCGAACAGCCGGTACAGGGTCGGCGCCTGCACGCCCGCGGCGGCGCCGACGGCCCGGGTCGACATGGCCTCGCTCCCGCCCTGGGCGAGCAGTTCGGCGGCGGCGGCGAGGATGCGCTCGCGCGGGTCGGTGGGGCTCTCTGCGCTCATGCGAAGCAACGTTACCGGATTCTTGTTAGCAGTCGATTAGCGGTGCTACGGTTTCCCCGATACCGCCGCTAACAGTGCGGCGGGCCCCACCGAACGGACGGGAACCCCCATGGACACGCGCACCCTCGGCACCGCCGGACCTGCCGTCTCCGCCCTCGGCCTCGGCCTGATGGGCATGTCGGACGTCTACGGCACGGCCGACGACACCGAATCGATCGCCACCGTCGACGCCGCCCTCGACGCCGGCGTCACCCTGCTCGACACCGGCGACTTCTACGGCATGGGCCACAACGAACTGCTGCTGCGCGACGCCCTGCGCGGCCGCAACCGCGACAACGCCGTCATCAGCGTCAAGTTCGGCGCCCAGCGCGACGCGTTCGGCACCTGGCTCGGCTTCGACGCCCGCCCCGCCGCCGTCAAGGCCTCCCTCGCGTACTCATTGCGCCGTCTCGGCACCGACCACATCGACATCTACCGGCCTGCCCGCCTCGACCCGGCCGTGCCGATCGAGGAGACCGTCGGCGCGATAGCCGAAATGGTCCAGGCCGGCCTGGTCCGCCACATCGGCCTGTCCGAGGTCGGCGCCCGGACGCTGCGCCGCGCCCACGCCGTCCACCCGATCGCCGACCTGCAGATCGAGTACTCCCTGCTCTCCCGCGGCATCGAAGCCGAAATCCTTCCCACCGCACGGGAGCTGGGCATCGGCATCACCGCCTACGGGGTCCTCTCCCGCGGCCTGCTCTCCGGCCACTGGAGCAAGCAGCGCGCACTCGGCGCCCGCGACTTCCGCGGCTTCAGCCCGCGCTTCCAGGGCGAGAACCTCGACCACAACCTGGCCCTGGTCGAAGCCCTGCGCGCCGTCGCCGACGCCCGCGGCGCCACCGTCGCCCAGCTCGCCATCGCCTGGGTCGCCGCCCAGGGCAAGGACATCGTCCCCGTCGTCGGCGCCCGCCGCCGCGACCGCCTGGCCGAAGCCCTCGCCGCCGAGAACCTCCACCTCACCGACGCCGACCTCGCCGCCGTCGAACAGGCGATCCCCGCCGACTCCGCCGCCGGCACCCGCTACGCCGCCGCCTTCATGGAGCAGCTCGACAGCGAACGCTGAACCCCCGGCCCGGCGCCGTCCGGACGCATGCCCGCCATAGCACCGCAGCCGAACCGGTTGATCACCTGCCGCCCCTCCGATAGCAATGCCCGGTGATTCACGGCGAAAAGATCGGGCTGCGCGCCCGGCACGAGGACGACATCCCGATTCTCCACTCCGAGCTGTACGACGACGTGGCCACCCGGTCACGCGCCGACTCCCGCCCCTGGCAGCCCATTTCGCCGACCTCCGGCCAGTCGCCCTTCGTCGTGGCCGGGCCGACCGACGAGGCCGCCTGCTTCTCCGTCGTGGAACTCGACTCCGCGGAACTCGCGGGGGAAGCCCTCCTCTGGGGCATCGACACCCACAACCGCACCGCCCATCTCGGCATCGCCCTGCGCCCCGCGTTCCGCGGCCGCGGCCTCGCCACCGACGTCCTGCACACCCTCTGCGAGTACGGCTTCGCCGTCCGCGGCCTGCAACGCCTGCAACTCGAAACCCTCACCGGCAACACCCCGATGCTCGCCGCCGCCACCCGCACCGGCTTCACCCGCGAAGGCACCCTCCGCCGCTCCGCCTGGACCTACGGCCACTACGCCGACACCGCCGTCCTCGGCCTCCTCTCGGAGGAGTGGACACCCCGCAGGCCGTCCCACTGACGGAACGACCTCGCCGGGAACCGGGCAGGCGACGACCAGTTCGCCGGTGGCGCAGCCCGGGTTGGTGCGGCCGCCGGTGCGGCCGGCCGGCAGGACGGTCCGGCTCTGTCCGGTGACCGCGGCGACGGACACGGGGATGCTTGCGCTGTGGACTCCGGCGGCCTTCTCCGGTGTGGTCGACTACGACTCCTGGGAGCCGGAGCTCCTGGAGGACGAGGATCGACTGCGGCATGTCCGCGCCGGTGCGCTGGTGCCCATCGACGTCCGCTCCCACGGCCTCTGCCGCTCCCAGGGTGCGGCCTGCCTGAGCGGGACCGAGGCGGTCAGCGGCCGGCCGCTGCCGGACACCGTGCAACTCGCCCTGGCGGACGGAGAGTACGCCGTGACCGCCCATCTGATCGACTGAGCGGCGGAGCCCGGCAGCACGTCGAACGGCAAGCCGACAGCAGACGCGCTCCCCGACTTCGTCGTTCTGGTGAACCCCGCCTCCACCGCTGCGGGGCCGTTCCGGGTGGACGTCGAGACCTTCGAGCGCGGACAGCACCCCGCCGACGCTGCAGCCGGTCAGCCGACTCCGGCCGGCGTTCGGCCCCGGTGTCGTCCCGGCACGGGGCGCACGACCGGCGTGTGGCCGGAGGAGAGCCGTCGGACCGGTCCGCGACGCGATGGCGGACGGCCGGTTCAGGCGGTGATCGCTGCTTCGGGCTCGGGGTCCTTCACCGGTGTCCGGGTCCGGGGCAGGACGAGGTGGCTGAGGGCCAGTCCGAGCAGGCTGAGGGCCGCGCCTGCCAGGCCGGTCCAGCGCAGGGCGTCGGCGGCGACGATCGCGCCGCCGACGACCGAGCCGGCCGCGGCTCCGAGGTTGAAGGCGCCGACGTTGACGGAGACGGCGAGGTTCGGGGCGGCACCGGCGTGCTGGAGGATCAGGCCCTGCAGCGGGGCGATGGTCGCGGTGGCGAGCAGGCCGAGCAGCAGGACGGCGGCCACCGCGGTGGGCTGCCACAGCACGGCGAACGGGATCAGCAGCAGCGTGCCCGCCAGTCCTCCGAAGACGCCGCGGACGGTGGCGCTCAGCGACCGGTCGGTCAGCTTCCCGGCGGCGAGGTTGCCGACGAAGCTCCCCGCGCCGTAGGCCAGCAGCAGACCGGAGACGGCCGCGGCGGAGAAGCCGGCGAAGCGGATCAGCAGCGGGGCGAGGTAGGTGAACACCGTGGCGACTCCGGAGAAGCCCACCGCGGTGGTGGCGATGGCGAGCACGACGCGTCGGCGCGTCACCACGCGCACCTCGTCGCGCAGCCGGGTGGACGGCGCCTCCTGCCGGGGCAGGACAACCGCCAGGAGCACCGCCCCCACCAGGGAGAGCACGGTCAGCACAGCGAAGGGGGCCCGCCAGCCGGCGCCCTGTCCGAGCAGCGCTCCCAGGGGCACTCCGAGGAGCGTGGCCACCGTGAAGCCGGAGGCCACCGTGGCGATGGCCGAGCCCGTCCTGCCGGGCGGGACCACCCGGGTCGCCGTCACCAACGCCAGTGCCAGGAAGGCGGCGTGACTGAGGGAGGACACCACCCGGCCCACCAGGAGCAGGCCGAACGACGGAGCCGTCGCGCTGATCGCACTGCCCGCCGCGAACAGCAGCATCAGCCCGACGGCGAGGCCCTTGCGCGGCAGACGCGAGGTCAGCAGGGCCATCAGCGGCCCTCCGACCACCACGCCGAGCGCGTACGCGGTCACCGCCTGCCCGGCCGTTCCGACGGAGACGCCGAGGTCCGCCCCGACCTGGGGCAGCAGCCCGGCGACCAGGTACTCCGAGGTACCGACGACGAAGACGCTCCCGCACAAGGCGGCGAGCGTCGCGAAACCCTTGTTCACGTCCATGCCGCAGACGCTAAAGTCTCATACCGGTATGAGAGTCAAGGCGGGCGGGCGGCGCCCTCCTCGCCGTCAGGAGGTCGTGGTGCGGATCGGCGAGCTGTCCCGGCGGACCGGCGTGGGCGTTCACCTGCTGCGCTACTACGAGGACCAGGGCCTGCTCCACCCGCAGCGACGGCCCAGCGGCTACCGCGAGTACGTCGAGGACGATGTCGACGTGGTCCGCCGCATCCGCAGCCTGCTGGCCGCCGGCCTGAACACCTCCACCATCACCACCGTCCTGCCGTGCCTCCGGGACACCGGCGAGCGGCTCGTCCCCACCTGCGCCGACCTGCTCGCCGACCTCCACCGGGAGCGCGACCGCATCGCCCGGGCCATGAGCGACCTCCAGTCCTCCATGGACGCGCTCGACCGGGTGATCGCCGCCGCCCCGGCCGACGTCGCCCGCCGCGCCCTGGCCTCGCTCACCGGCTGAACGACCCACCACCGACGCCGAGCCCGCGCGGAAGACAGCGCCCATCGGTAACAAGGAGGAGCTCGCCCGTGGCCCTCTTCGTGCCGTCGGCCCGTCGGGCGAAGCCGCCGACCGATGCCCCGCTGTCGGCCCGTCACGCTCTCCCCGCCCGTCCTGCACCGCTCCCCCCTGCGCAACGAATCCGCCGCCCCCTGCGCAACGAATCCGCCGCCCTCGGTGCCGTCCGCCTCGCCTGGAGAGCGCCGAACACACCCTGCTTCCCTGACCCACCCGCCGGCCGCCGCACCGTGCCGCCCTCGCGCTTCACTGCCGCTGTCAGTGACGGCGGGTAACCGGGGCGGTGGGTTCTGCGATACCGCCGGGCGGGTGATCCCCCGAGGTCAGGGCGGTGCGGGCGGTAGGAGATCATGTCGCGACCGGTTGCATGGTCGCCCACCGGGGTTTCGCACGGCAGAGCACAGAGACGAGGCAGGGACATGAAGGTCGTGTTCGGGTGGAAGCTGCACGGGGACGGTCGCTCCCCGCAGCCCGGGGCGGTGGTGAAGCCGGACGAGCGGCTGTCGTGGGGGCGGACGATCGGGCTGGGCGCGCAGCATGTCGTGGCGATGTTCGGGGCCACCTTCGTCGCCCCGGTGCTGATGGGGCTGGACCCGAACCTGGCGGTGATGGTCTCCGGTGTGGCGACGATCTTCTTCCTGCTGGTGACGAGCGGCCGGATCCCGTCGTACCTGGGGTCGAGCCTGTCGTTCGTCGGTGTGGCGGCCGTGATCAAGGCGCAGGGCGGGGACGCGGCGACGCTGACCGGTTCGCTGCTGGTGGTCGGTGCGGTGCTGGCGGCGTGCGGCGCGGTCGTGCAGGGCTTCGGCGCGAAGGTGATCCACACGGTGCTGCCGCCGGTCGTCACCGGTGCGGTGGTCATGCTGATCGGCTTCAACCTGGCGCCGGTCGCGGCCGGCACGTACTGGCCGCAGGACCAGTGGACGGCGCTGCTGACGATGTTCTTCACGGCGCTGGCCCTGGTGGTGCTGCGCGGGTTCTGGTCGCGGATCGCGATCTTCCTGGGTCTGGTGTTCGGCTACCTGGTGTCGTTCCTGCTCGACCGGATCTTCGGCAAGATCCACTCCCCGGTGGGCGGCGGTGCGGCCGTCGACCACTGGCGGCTGGACCTGTCGGGCGTCGGCAAGGCCGACTGGATCGGTCTGCCCTCGCTGCACGCCACGAGCTTCTCGCTGTCGGCGATCCTGGTGGCGCTGCCGGTCGTGGTGGCGCTGATCGCCGAGAACGCCGGCCACGTGAAGGCGGTCTCCGAGATGACCGGTGACCCGCTGGACGACAAGATGGGCACCGCGATCATGGCGGACGGCGCGGCCACCGTGCTGTCCACCGCGGTCGGCGGCCCGGCGACCACCACGTACGCGGAGAACATCGGCGTGATGGCCGCGACCCGGGTCTACTCGACGGCGGCGTACTGGTGCGCGGCCGGCTTCGCGATCCTGTTCGGCCTGTGCCCGAAGTTCGGCGCGGTGATCGCGGCGATCCCGGGCGGCGTGCTGGGCGGCATCACCGTGGTGCTGTACGGCATGATCGGCCTGCTCGGCGCGCAGATCTGGATCCACAACAAGGTGGACCTGACGAACCCGCTGAACCTGGTCCCGGTCGCCGCCGGTGTGATCGTCGGCATCGGCAACGTCAGCCTGAAGATCACCGACAACTTCGAGCTCGGCGGCATCGCCCTCGGCACCCTGATCGCCCTGCTCGGCTACCACGGCCTGCGCGCGATGGCCCCGGCGCACCTCAAGCACCCGAGCCCGGCCAACGGCCCGCTGCTCGACGAGGGCACCAGCGCGTACGACGACGACAGCAAGCCGGAGAGCTGAACCGGCGGCACGCCGGCCGGGGAATCCGCACCGGCACACGCGCGTAGGAGAATCCGCACCGGCACACGTGCGTAGGGGGATCCGCACCGGCGCACCGGACCTGGAGCGCCGGTCTGACGGCACGTCAGCCGGTGAGTCCGGCGTCCCGGGCCAGCAGGGCGGCCTGGACCCGGTTGGTGACGGCGAGTGCGGTGAGGATCCGGCTGACGTGCGCCTTGACGGTGCTCTCGCGCATCGTGAGGCGTTCGGCGATGTCGGCGTTGGCGCGGCCCTCGGCGAGCAGGGCGAGCACGTCGCGTTCGCGCGGGGTGAGCCGCTCCAGACGGGCCCGGGCCGCGGTCGCGGCGGGGCCGCCGGTCGCGTGGTAGCGGTCGATGACGCGGCGCGCCGCGGCGGGGTGGAGCATCGCGGAGCCGGCCGCGACGAGGTGGACGGCGCGCAGGATCTCGGCCGGGTCGGTGTCCTTGAGCAGGAACCCGTCCGCGCCGGCGGCGAGCGCGTCGTAGACGTACCGGTCGAGGTCGAAGGTGGTCAGCGTGATCACCTTCGGCGGCTCCGGGAGTGCGCGCAGCCGGGCGGTGGCGGTGATGCCGTCCATCACGGGCATCCGGACGTCGACCAGCGCGACGTCGACCCGGAAAGCGCTTGCCTGCTCGATCGCCTGGAGCCCGTCGGCCGCCTGGGCGACCACCTCGACCCCGGGGTCGCCGCCCAGCAGGTCGGCCAGGCCGAGGCGGACCAGCGCGTCGTCGTCGACGATCAGGGTGCGGATCATGCGGGACCGTCCTTCGGGGCGGGGTGCGGGAGGCGGGCGGACAGCCGCCAGGAACCGGTGCCGGCCGGGCCCGCGTCGAGCCGGCCGCCGAGGGCGGTGACGCGTTCGCGCAGGCCGACCAGGCCGTAGCCGGAGTCGACGGCGGCGGGCGCGGCGGCGCCGGCCGGATTGCTGACGTGGACCAGGGTGGCGGGCGGCCGGTAGTCGACCCGGACCTCGACGGGTGCGCCGTCGGCGTGCTTGCGGGCGTTGGTCAGCGCCTCCTGGACGATCCGGTACGCGGCCAGCCGGTGCGTGGTGGGGGCGTCCGGGGCGCGGCCGGTGACGGTCAGCTCGACCTGCTGGCCGGCGTCGCGGGCGTCCTCCACCAGCGCGCGGACGTCGCGGACGGCGGGCGCGCCGGCGGGCGCGGCGTCCGGGTCGTGGAGCGCGCCGAGCACCTCGCGCAGGTCGGTGAGCGCCTCCACGGAGGCGGTGCGCAGCAGGGCCAGTCGGTCGGCGACGGGGCCGGGCAGGTGGGCGCCGCGGGTGGCGAGGACGCCGGTGTGCAGGGCGATCAGGCTGAGCCGGTGGGCGAGGACGTCGTGCATCTCGGCGGCGATCCGGGTCCGTTCGGCGGCGCGCGCCGCGTCCTCGCGCAGCCGGGCCTCCACCCGGAGCTGTTCGACCTGCCCGGCGAGGGTGTGCAGCAGGCGGCGCCGGTTGCCCTGCCACAGGCCGACCACCAGTCCGAACAGCAGCACCGTCAGGGTTGACACCCAGCGCTGCCCGACCCAGATCGAGGCGGCCCGCACCCCGGCCAGGTTGCCCGCCAGGGCGAGCGCCACGCAGAGCAGCGCCGTCCGGGTGCGGCGGGCCACGGCCAGGTCGAAGAGCACCACCGCCAGCAGCAGGTCGACCAGCCAGCCCCACCACGCGGTGGCCGCGGAGACCAGCAAGGGGGCGACCAGCGGCCGGAATCGAGGGACCGTCAGCGCCGCGGCGCACAGTCCGGCCGCCGCGGTGACCGCCGACCGGCCCGTCCGGTCACCGAGTTGGGCGCCGTTGTGGTGGATCGTCACCACCAGGAAGATCAGGAAGGCGGCCCGCCCGACGGTCGCCCATGCCGGGCTTCTCCACCATGTCACGCCGTCCATGCTAGGCAGCGTTCCCGGTCGGCATCAGCGACGAACGGCCTTGTCCACCACCGACTTTCGTCGGGGCGGACGGCCGCCGGACGGCGGTTCGGCGCGGCGTGCCCGATTCCTAGCGTCGACGGCATGAGCGAGCAGACCACTCCCCCGCCGCGGCTCCGGGCCGACGGGTGGGCGTTCCTCCGCGAAGCCGTCCGCGACCTGCGCACCACCGGTGCGGTCGCCCCCAGCAGCCGGGCCCTGGCGCAGGCCCTGGCCGCTCCCGTCCGGGCCCGCGCCCCGCATCCGATCGACGTGCTGGAGGCCGGCGCGGGCACCGGCGCCGTCACCCGGGTCCTGCTGCCCCAACTGCCGCGCGGGGCGCGGCTGGACGTGGTGGAGGCGAATCCGCGGTTCGCGGCCCGGCTGCGCGAGCTGGCGGCCGGGTGCCCGGCGAACCGGGTGACGGTGCACCAGGCGTACGTGGAGGAGTTGGCCACCGACCGGCGGTACGACGTGATCGTCTCCGGGCTGCCGCTGACCAATTTCACGCCCGCGCAGGTGGACCGCATCATGGCCCGCTACCTCGAACTGCTGCACCCGGGCGGCACCTTGACCTGGTTCGCCTACCTGGGCACCCGGCGCGCCCGGGCGCTGGTCGCCACCCGGGCCGAGGTCCACCGGCACGCCGCGGTGGAGCGCGCGCTGGCCGTCCACCTGCGCGGCCGGGCCACCGAGAGCCGGACGGTGCTGGCGAACCTCCCCCCGGCCCGGGTCTGGCAGTTGCACACCGAAGGTCCCGGAACCGCCTAGCCTGTCTTCGAACCCGCGCAGGCAGGGGTTCGAAGACAGGCCCTAGCGAGCGGCGAGCAGGGCGCGGACCCGGGGCACGACCTCCTCGCCGACCCGGTAGGCCTCCTCCAGGTGCGGGTAGCCGGAGAGGACGAACTCCTCGACGCCCAGGGCGTGGTACTCGGCGAGGCGGGCGGCGACCTCGTCGTGCGAGCCGACCAGGGCGGTGCCGGCGCCCTCCCGGACCAGGCCGATCCCGGCCCACAGGTTCGGGGCGACCACCAGGTCCGCGGCGGTGCCGTGGCCGTGCAGGGCGGCCATCCGGGCCTGGCCGGTGGAGTCCATGGCGGCGAACCTGGCCTGGCTGGCCCGGACCGCCTCCGGGTCGATGCCGGCCAGGATCCGGTCGGCCTCGGCCCAGGCCTGCTCGGCGGTGTCCCGGCTGATCACGTGCACCCGCAGCCCGTACCGCAGGGTGCGGCCGTGCGCGGCGGCCAGGGCGCGCAGCCGTCCGATCCGTTCGGCGATCGCCGCCGGCGGTTCGCCCCACAGCAGTTGGACGTCGGCGCGGCGGGCGGCGACCTGCTCGGCGGCGGGCGACGCGCCGCCGAAGTACAGCGGGACGGGATGCTCGACGGCCGGGTCGACCAGGCGGGCGTCCTCCAGGTGCAGGTGGGCGCCGTGCTGGTCGACCCGCTTGCCGTCGAGCAACTCGCGCAGCACGCCCATCAGTTCGTCGGTGCGGGCGTAGCGCTCGTCGTGGCCGAGGTGGTCGCCGTAGGCGCGCTGCTCGGCGGGGTCGCCGCCGGTGACGACGTTCAGCCGGAGCCGGCCGCCGGCGAACCGCCGGAAGGTGTCGGCCTGTTGGGCGATCAGCGTGGGGCTGGCCAGGCCGGCCCGGAAGGCGATCAGGAACCCGATCCGGCTGGTGTGCCGGGCGAGTGCCGCGCCGAGGATCCACGGGTCGACGCAGCCGAGTCCGACCGGGGCGAGCAGCGAGAGGAATCCGGCCTGTTCGGCGGCCGCGGCGACCTGGGCGAGGTAGCCGACGTCGGCGGGTCGCCGGGTGGCGGCGCCGGTGCGGGCCTGGACGGCGGTGACGCCGCCGGGGTCGCGGCCGTCCCCTCCGGTGGGCAGGAACCAGTGGAACACAGGGGCGTGGGCGGGCAAGGGCTCGATCCTCTTCTGCGCAGGGGGCGGGGCACGGCATGGCCGGGTACGCGGGGGCGCCGGCGCGGACGGTCGCGCCACGGGGCCGGGGGTACGGGGTCGCTCAGGACGGGCGACAGGCAGCGGAACACACCCGGAGGAGGTCGATGTGCCCCCGGGTGGTCAGGAAGAGTCGCTGCGGCACGCCCGGAAGCTACCACGTCCGCACCGCTGAACGGGTGGTGAAACGGGTGGCCGTCCTGCGAAACCCCTTGACCGCGCCCGGGACACCGCTATCGTCTCCCTCGGCATCCGGTCTAGACCTATGGCCGCCTCCCCGGCCGCCCCATCGGCCGTCGGGAGGGATCGCCCTGACCCCACATCAGGAAAGGCACGGAAATGAAGGCAAACAGAAAGGTGACCGCCGCGATCGGCGCGCTGGTCGCCCCGCTGCTCGGGCTGACCGTCTCGGCCGGCACCGCCAGCGCCCACGGCTGGGTCACCGACCCGGCGAGCCGGCAGGCGCAGTGCGCCAACGGCGTCGTGGTGTGCGGGCAGATCAAGTACGAGCCGCAGAGCGTCGAGGGCCCGAAGGGCCTGTTCAGTTGCAGCGGCGGCCACTCCGAGTACGCCGAGCTGGACGACGACTCCAAGCCCTGGCAGGTCGCCAACGTGACCTCGACGCAGACCTTCAGCTGGCACCTGACGGCCCGTCACGCCACGGCCAACTGGCAGTACTTCATCGGCAGCCAGCTGATCGCCCAGTTCTCCGGCAACAACGCCCAGCCCCCGGCGGACGTCAGCCACCAGGTGAACTTCGGCAGCTACACCGGCCGCCAGAAGGTCCTCGCGGTGTGGAACGTCTCCGACACCGCCAACGCCTTCTACTCCTGCATCGACGTCAACATCGGCGGCACCGGCGGCGGCAACCCCGGTGGCGGCAACGGCAGTTGCACGGCCGCAGCGTGGGACCCGGCCCGGGTCTACAACGGCGGCGAGACGGTCTCCTACGGCAGCCACAACTGGCGTGCCAAGTGGTGGACCCAGGGCGAGCAGCCCGGCTCCACCGGCCAGTGGGGCGTCTGGGAGGACCTCGGGGCCTGCAAGTAGCCCCGACCGGCCCCGGCCGGGACGAGTGGCCCCGACCGGCCCGGGACGCACGACCGCCCGGCGGCTCCCTGTGGGGGAGGGCCGCCGGGCGGTCGGCGCGTCGACGGGGCGTCAGCCCTTGAGCTTCGTCATCAGGTTGCCCCAGAAGCCGCGGCGCTGCTCCGGCACGGCGCGCGCGGGCGCGGCCGGCGGGACGGCCGCGGCGGGCGGGGGGTAGGCGGCGGCGGGGGTGGAGACCACCGGGGCGCTGGCGGTGGTGGTCCGGTCCTGCGGCTGGAGCGCGCTGCGCGGCGTGAAGCGGGCCGGCAGCTCGGTCAGGTGGCGCGACATCCAGTTGCCGCGCCAGACCAGCTCTTCCTCCGGGATGGAGAGTTGGAGGTCGGGCAGCCGGGTGAGCAGGATGTCGATGCCGGTCTCGGCGATGGCCCGGCCGATCTCCTGGCCCGGGCACTCGTGCGGGCCGCTGCCGAACGCCAGGTGCGAACGGTTGCCGAACAGCGGCTTGTTCAGGTCGGGCCGCACCGCCGGGTCGGCGTTGCCGGCGGCCAGGCCGATCAGCAGCATGTCGCCGGCCTTGATGTGGCGGCCGCCGAGTTCGGTGTCGCCGGTCGCCCAGCGGCCCGGGACCAGCATGAACGGCGGGGAGTCCCACAGGACCTGGTCGAGCGCGTCCGGCAGGGTCATCTGGCCGCCGGACAGGTGGGCGCGGAAGCGGCGGTCGGTGAGGACCATCTTCAGCGTCTCGGAGATCAGGTTGATGGTGGTCTCGTTGGCGGCCAGCAGCACCGAGCGCAGGTGCTGGAGCACCTCGTCCTCGGTGAGGCCGGACTCGTGCTGCATCAGCCGGGTGACCAGGTCCGGGCCGGGCTCGGACCGCTTGCGGTCCATGGTGCGGCGCAGCGACTCGACCACGTACTCGTTGGAGGCGACGGCGGTCTCGGTGCCGCGGACCAGGTCGCGGGCGGCCTCGACCAGCCGCGGGCCGTACTCCTCGGGCATGCCGACGAGCTGGGTCATCACCAGCATCGGCAGGTGCTCGGCGAACTGGGAGACCAGTTCGACCCGGCCGGTGGCGCCGAAGTCGGCGATCAGCTGGTCGGCGAAGCGGGTGACGTAGCGTCGCATGCCGCGCCGGTCGAAGCTGTTGAGGCCGTCGGTGACGGCGGTGCGCAGCCGGCGGTGCTCCTCGCCGTCGACGAACGAGCAGGTCGGCTGCCAGGCGATCACCGGCAGCACCGGGGAGTCGGGGGCGACCCGGCCCTCCTGGAACTCGGTCCACCGCCGGGAGTCGCGGGAGAACCGGGACGGGGTGCGCATCGCGGTGAGGTTGGCGGAGTAGCCGAGCACCAGCCAGGCCGGCAGGTCGCCGTGCAGCAGCACCGGCGCGACCTCGCCGTGCTCGGCGCGCAGCTTCTCGTACAGGCCCGCCGGGTCGGCCTCGGCCTCGGGCCCGAACAGCCGCCGCAGGTCGTCCTGGTCGAGGGGGGTGGCGCCGTGGGCCGGGCAGCCGGGCGGGGGGACGGCGCCGTGGTACGTGCGCTCTTCGGGGATCACGGAGGTCTCCGGGGGAGGAAGGTCGGGGCGGTGAGGGGGCGTCAGCCGACGGGCTGCGCGGCGAGTTCGTACAGGTAGCGCATCAGCGCCATCAGCACGTCTCGGCTGGACTCCCGGGAGCGGGCGTCGCACTCGACGATCGGGACGTGCGGGGGCAGGTCGAGTGCGCCGCGCAGTTCGTCGAGCGGGTAGGCGGGCGACTCGGGGAAGGAGTTGACCGCGACGACGAACGGCACGCCGCGGTCCTCCAGTCGGCCGAGGACGTCGAAGCTGACCTCCAGCCGGCGGGTGTCGACCAGCACGACCGCGCCGAGGGCGCCCTCGAACAGGCCGTTCCACAGGAACCAGAACCGTTCCTGGCCGGGGGTGCCGAAGACGTACAGCACGAGTTCGTCGCTGATGGTGATCCGGCCGAAGTCCATCGCGACGGTGGTGGAGCTCTTGCGTTCCACCCCGGCCAGGTCGTCGATGCCGACGCCGGCCTCGGTCATGGTCTCCTCGGTGGTCAGCGGGCGGATCTCGCTGACCGAGCCGACCAGGGTGGTCTTGCCGACCCCGAAGCCGCCGACGATGACGACCTTGACGGCGGTGGCCACCGTCGCCGGGAGCAGTTCGGCCTCGCGCGGCCCGCGCACCGGCTCAGAGCCGCTGAAGTCCATGGATCACTGCCTCCAACAGGGAAAGGTCGGGAAGGGTGGCCAGCGGGATGGGCGCGCGGGCCTCGATCTTGTGGTCGGCGAGCAGGTCGGCCAGCAGGACGATGACCAGGCTGTTCGGCAGGCTCAGGTAGGCGGAGATCTCGGCGACCGACAGCGGCGAGCCGCAGATCCGCAGGATCGCCGCGTGCTCCGGCTGCATGGTGGGCACCGGCCGGGACCGGGCGACGATCAGCGTGACCAGGTCGAAGGTCGCCGCGGCCTGCTGTCGGTCGCGGCCCCGCGTGATAACGAAGAGCCTCTCCGGGCCGCCCTCTTCCCAGTCCTGGTTGCTCATCCCCGCACCTCGTTGTGGCCGGCGTCCGGTCGGCGCGCCGGCGGCGTTCCGGTTGTCGGACGATCCGTCCGACAGTCCGTCTGACCGGCTGCTAAGCCGCTCATCTGAGGGTCCGTCGGGTGGGATCCCCGACTCACGCGAACTGCTCGCCGGTCCGGGCCGGCGTGGTGAGGTGCTCGCCGATCCGGGCGACCAGGTCGCGCATCCGCTGTCCGACCAGTCCGGCGTCCACGCCCTCGTCGGCGAGGACCGCGAGGTAGGCCCGGGAGCCGGCCGCCATCAGGTAGAAGAAGCCGCCGCCCACCTCGATCACCACCAGCCGCATCCGGCCGTCACCGTGCGGGAACTCGCTGCCGACGGCGTGCGCCAGGCTCTGCAGTCCGGCACAGGCCGCGGCCAGCCGGTCGGCGGTGTCCGGGTCGGTGCCGTGCTGGGCCAGCCGGAGGCCGTCGGCCGACAGGACGATGGCGTGCCGGGCGTGCGGGACACTCTCCGCGAGGTCCCTGAGCATCCAGTCCATGTTGGTCCGTTGCTGAATCACTTCTCGCCTTTCCCTGCTGAATCTTCACTGGCGTGGCGGCCGGTGGACGGGGTGCCCGGTGCCGCGCCGTTCACCCCTTCGGTGAACGCGGCCAGCCACAGGCCGGGCTGGACCGGCTCGGGGGCGGGTGCGGGGGCCTGTCGCGGCCGGGGCGCCGCCGGGGCGCTCGGGCGCAGCGGCGCGGCGTGACGGCGGCGTTGCGGCAGGCCGTTGGCGGTGCGCTCGGTCACCACCGGGTAGTCGTCCTCGGCCGGGGACGGCGCGGGCACGGTGCGCTGGTGCGTCGCGGCGGACGGGAAGGCCGCGGCCGCGGCGAAGCCGCCGGACGGGGTGTGGGTCGCGGCCGCCTCGGCCGGTTCGGTCCACAGCCGGTTCTCCGGCTCGGTGGGGTGCTGCTTGACCGCCATGGGGTGCTCGGTGGCCATCCGGCCGATGCCGTGGGCGCGGCTGGGCGCGGGGGCGGTGGTGATGTACCGCTGCGGGACGATCAGCACGGCGCGCACGCCGCCGTACGCGGACGGGCGCAGCGAGACCTGGAAGCCGTAGGCGCGGGCGAGCCGGCCGACCACGGCCAGGCCGAGGCGGGGGGTCTCGCCGAGGTCGTTGAGGTCGATGCCGGACTGCGCCTCCTCCAGCATCCGTTCGGCGCGGGCCCGGCCCTCCTCGCCGAGGCTGAGGCCGCCGTCCTCGATCTCGATCGCGATGCCGGTCTGCACCTCGACCGCGGTGAGGTGGACGTCGGTCTGCGGGGGCGAGTAGCGGGTGGCGTTGTCGAGCAGTTCGGCCAGCGCGTGGATCAGGGGTTCGACGGCGGGGCCGACGATGGCGACCTCGGAGACCGGGTGCAGTTCGACCCGGCGGAAGTCGAGGATCCGGGAGATGCCGCCGCGCAGCACGCTGTACAGCGGGACGGGCCGGTTCCACTGGCGGCCGGGGCGGGCGCCGCCGAGCACGGCGATGGAGTCGGCGAGGCGGCCGATCAGCGCGTTGCCGTGGTCGAGGATCAGCAGGTCGTCGAAGACCGCGGGCAGGTCGCCGTGCCGGTCCTCCATCTGGCGCAGGTCGACGGCCTGGCGGTGGACGATCGCCTGCACGCGGCGGGCGATGTTCACGAAGGCGCGCTGGGCGGACTCGCGCATCGCCTCCTCGTTGTCGACGGCGTCGAGGGTGGCGCGCAGCACGGCGTGCCGGGCCTCGTGGAAGTCCTCGCCGACCTCGGCCACGTGGCGCTGCTCGTAGGAGCGGAGCACGTCGGTGATGAACTCGCCGCGCTGGAGCCGGTTCACCGCCTCGGGCAGTTCGTTCTTGGCCAGGTCGAGCATGCCGGCCTGCTGGCGGGCGAGGCGCCGGCGCAGTTCCTCCTCCTGCTGGGCGCCGGCCGCGCGGGCCTGGTCCAGGGCCCGGCCGCGGCGGGCCGCTTCGAGGCCGGCCGCCGCCACGGCCGCGGCGCCCACCAGACCGCACAGCAGGATTCCCGAGATCGCCTGCCGGGGCCCGGCGGAGGAGGCGAGGGCCACCGTCGCGCCGATCACGACCGCGGGCAGCAGGCCGACGAGTACGGCTGCGGGCAGCCGGTTTCCTGGCGACGATCCGGGTCGAAGCATCGGTGTCCTCATACGGTCAAAGGGATGGGAACGCGGGGCCGGGCGGTGCGGCGGGGCCCGGGCGCGAAGCAGCATAGCCGGTGCACGACAGCTCCGACGGTTCGTCAGCATCCTTTTCCACCAGCGAAGTTGCCCTGGTGGAGGGAGGTGCCGAACGCGCTGCGGGACGGTTCGACCCTCACGCGCCGGACTCTTAGGCTTGTCGCACCATGCGCCCCACAGCGGCCTCCCGCCCCGGATTCACCCGGACGAGCGGCGGTCGCGGCGATCCTTCGCCCCCGGCCCACGGATGGTGCTAGGGCCCGGCCGCGCGGACGGCAACGACGTGGCCCGTACCCCCCGAGGGAGGAACGGGCCGTGGTGATCATATTACTGACGGCCACTCAGTTCGTCATATTCGCGCAGAATATTCACTCGGCACCCGAAGCACCCGCGCGGGACGTCCGAACGACTTTCACCGATCCTCCGCCCGCTCGTGGGCCGCACCTCACCGCCGGTTCACCGCGCCGGGCAGAAGCCGGTCGACCCGACCCGCCGACCCGACGGAGACCGCGCCATGGCCAGCAGTGATCAACGACCGTCCGAAGCGCCGCCCCTGACCGACCGTCGCACGCTGCTGCGCACCGGGATCGCCACCGGCGCCGCTGCCGCCGTCGCCCTGGCCGGCGCCACCGGTCCGGCGCACGCCGCGGACCCCGCCGGGGCCGCCGAACCCGCCGCAGCGCCCGCGGACGGCGCGGACCGGGTGATCACCCTGACCGGGCAACTGCCGACCGGGGCCCCGGACTTCGTCTACCTGCCGTTCGAAGTCCCGCGCGGGGTACGGGAGATCGCCGTCTCCTACCGGTACGACCGCCCCGCCGTCCCGGCCGGGACGCCCGGAAACGCCTGCGACATCGGCATCTTCGACGAGCGGGGAACCGCGCTGGGCGGCGACGGCTTCCGCGGCTGGTCCGGCGGATTCCGCACAGAGTTCAGCCTTTCCCGGGAGGCCGCCACACCCGGGTACCTGCCCGGCCCGATCAACCCCGGCACCTGGCACGTCGTCCTCGGCCCCTACCAGGTCGCGCCCGCCGGACTGTCCTACACGGTGCAGGTCACCCTCCGGTTCGGCCCGCCCGGACCGGCGTTCACCCCCGCCTACCCGCCCGAGCGGGCCCGCGGTCGCGGCCGGGCCTGGTACCGGGGCGACTGCCACCTGCACACCGTGCACTCCGACGGCCGCCGCCTGCCCGCCGAGGTCGCCGCCGGGGCCCGCGCCGCCGGCCTCGACTTCATCGTCTCCACCGACCACAACACCTCGTCCTCGCACGGCGCCTGGGGACCGCTGGCCGGACCCGACCTGCTGATCGTGGCCGGCGAGGAGGTCACCACCCGCAACGGCCACTGGCTGGCCCTCGGCCTGGAACCCGGCCGGTTCGTGGACTGGCGCTACCGGGCCCGCGACGACCGCTTCCCGCGCTTCGCCCAACAGGTCCGCCGGGCCGGCGGCCTGGTGGTGGCCGCCCATCCCTACTGCCCGTACGTGGCCTGCCAATGGAAGTTCGGCTACCGGGACGCCGACGGCGTCGAGGTCTGGAACGGACCCTGGACGTACGACGACGAGTCCGCCGTCGACACCTGGGACGCCGGCCTGGCCGCCGCCCTGCGCGAGGGCCGCGACTGGCTCCCCGCCCTCGGCAACAGCGACGCGCACAGCGCCCCGCAGGTCATCGGCGCCCCGCACAACGTGGTGCTGGCCGACGACCTCAGCCGCCCCGCGATCCTCGCCGGGCTCCGGGCCGGCCGCAGCTGGCTCGCCGAATCCGCCGACGTGCAGCTGGAGTTCACCGCCGCCGGCCACGGCCGCCGGGCCGGCATCGGCGAGCGCCTGACCGTCCCCGCCGACGCGCCGGTCGACGTCGCGCTCACCGTCTCCGGCATCCCGAACGGCACCGTCCGCCTGATCACCGACGAGGGCCAGCTCCACCAGGAGTCGCTGCCCGCCTCCGGCTCCGGCACCGTCGTGTGGCGCACCACCGCCTCGCTCGCCGCCTACGTCCGCGCCGAGGTCCGCCGCCCCAGGCCCGACGGAACCCCCGGCAAGGGCAACGCCATGGGCCCCGACCTGCCCTGGGGGCCGATGGCGGCGCTCACCAACCCGATCGTGCTGCACGCCTCCTGAGCTGCCGTCGGAAGGACCGCGGGCGGGCGGCGCCGTCGTCAGGTCAGCTCCAGCACCTTCCGGCCGCAGCGCAGGAAGACCCGGCGGGTGGCGTCGGCGCGCGTCAGGCCGTGGGCGCCGAGGAGCACCAGGAGCCGCTCGTCGGCGTCGGTGCGGGTCAGCGGGAGGGTGCACTGCCCGCCGTCGGCGCTCTCCACGACCAGTCGCAGGCCGCCGGCCTCGGCGACCCGGCGGACCTGGCTCAGGCTGGGCAGCTCGCCGCTGACCCGCACCAGCAGTTCGGCCGGCGTCGCCGCGCCGTGCCGGTCCGCTTCGACACCCGGAAGCGGACCGGCCTCGGAGAAGCGGCGCCTGGAGAACCGGGCCCGGAAGGCGTCCCGGGCGGCGAGCGCGGCGGGGACGCCGTGCACGGTGGCGGTGACGGCCGCGGCCAGCAGCGTCTTGACCGCCATCGGGTGGCGACGGCCGTCCGCAGCCTGGGCGAGCAGCAACTCCACCTCCTCGTCGAGGAGTTCGGTGAGCAGGCGGAGGTAGTCCGGCAGCAGCCGGTCCGCGCAGGCCATCAGCCGGCCGAACATCTCCTCGGCGGGGAAGGCCAGTCCGACGTAGTTGTTCTTCGACTTGCTCATCTTGGCGCCGGTGCCGTCGGTGCCCTCGATCAGCCCGGTCGCCAGCACCACCTCCGGCTGCTGCCCGTGCGCGGTCTGCACGCGGCGGCACATCTGCAGGTTCAACAGCTGGTCCAGGCCGCCGAGTTCGATGTCCGCCGCCAACTCGACCGAGTCCAGCGCCATCACCACCGAGTAGACCAGCTCGGCCAGCGTCAGCCCGCTGCCCTCGGCCAGCCTGGTCCGGAAGTCCTCCCGCTGGAGCGCCGCCGAGGCGGGCAGCCGGGACAGCACGCCGAGGAAGTCCGGCAGCTCCATCGACCCCAGCCACTCGCTGTTGAACCGGAACTCGGCCCGCTCGAAGTCGAAGAACGGGCCCACCTGTTGGCGGTAGGTCGCCACGTTGCGCGTGACGTCCTCGGCGGTCAGCGGGGGCCGCTCCGCGCTGCGCCCGGAGGGGTCGCCGATCCGCGCCGTCACGTCCCCCACCAGGAACACCACGCGGTGGCCCATCCGCTGCAGCCGGCTGGCCAGGATCATCGGCACCGCGTGCCCGAGGTGCACCTCAGCGCCGGTCGGATCGATGCCGTACTTCACCGTCAACGCCCGCCCCCGACCGAGCAGTTCGGCCAGCTGCCGGACCCCGGGGAGCACCGCCGCCGCCCGCGCGCCGAGCAGTCCGGCCTGCCGCTCGGGCGCCAGCCCCGACAGGTCGGCACGCTGCCGCCCGGCCAGCACCTCCAGCCACCGGCCGAGCGCCGGCCCCTCCCGCAGCTCGCGGGTCTCGTCGATCAGGTCACTCATCAGCGCGATGCTGCGGTCGAATGCGGTGGCGGCCATGGCCATCCTCTCGGGCGTACGGGAACAACGGACGTCGACACAGCCGCCCGGCACACGGCACCACCGGGGAAACGACGACCGCTCCCGCGCCCAGGCGGGCACAGCACGGGTCGTCCAGGGACATCCGGAGGTCCGGCCGCCGTCACGTCAGGCAGGCCGGAGGGCGGCGGGGACCGCCACTAATATCGCTTCACCACGCGAAACCTCCGGGAACAGGGAGCGGCCGCACCACTCGGCACCGCCGCCGGGCCCATGTTCTCCCAGGGGCCCACGCCCGCGCACCCGGTTTTTCTGCGCGCACCCGCCCGCCACCGCGCACCCACCGGCCGATCCGCCCTCGGTTCCCCCGGATGCGCCTCGCCTTGGCAGCCCCCCGGCCCGCTGCCATCGTTGGGCGCATCATCTTTTTGTCGGATCGTCACCGAGGGAGATGCCCATGACCGCACCGGTGCTGACGGTGGACCAGGTGGTCGACCGGATGGCGGAGCTGGCGGAGGGGTGGCCCGCCGCCGACGGGGTCGCCGTCTTCAACGCGATGTACCTGACCGTGACCCGACTGGTCCGGGACCATCTCGCGGGCACGTACTTCGAGGACCCGGCCGCCATGGCCGAGCTCGACGCCGTGTTCGCCGCCCGCTACCTGGCCGCCGTCGACGACGACCGGGCGGGCCGGCGGCCGGCGGCCTGCTGGCGGCCGCTGTTCGAGCTGCGGGCCGCGCCCGGCGTCCACCCGCTGCAGTTCGCCCTGGCGGGGATGAACGCCCACATCGAGAACGACCTGCCGCTCGCTGTCCTGGAGACCTGCCGGCTGACCGGCCGCACGCCCGAGCAGCTGCACGCCGACTACCTGCGGATCAACGGCCTGCTCGCCGAGGTCGAGGCCCAGGTCCGGGCCGCGCTGCTGCCGCTGCCGCTGCCGGCCGGCGATCCGCTGCTGCACATCGTCGGCGTCTGGAGCATCGACCGCGCCCGCGACGCCGCCTGGGCGTCCGTCCTCGCCCTGTGGGAGCTGCACCGCCTGCCGCCGGCCTTCCGCCTGGTCGCGGACGCCCTGTCCGGATCGGTCGGCATGGTCGGCCGGGCCCTGCTCACCCCGCTCTCGCCCAACTGAGCCCGCCCGGGCCCGGGCCGGCCCCGCCGGGCGCCGACCGGACCCGGGCGGACGGACGGGCGGGCCCCGGCAGGGAGCCCGCCCGTTCGCGGACCGACGGGCCGTCAGGCCCAGCTGGAGTGCAGCGGCTTGCCCTCGGCGTAGCCGGCGGCGCTCTGGATGCCGACGATCGCCTTCCGGTGGAACTCCTCCAGGTCGGCCGCGCCGGCGTAGGTGCAGGAGGAGCGGACGCCGGCCACGATCGAGTCGATCAGGTCCTCGACGCCGGGGCGGGCCGGGTCGACGAACATCCGGGAGTGCGAGATGCCCTCCTCGAACAGCGCCTTGCGGGCCCGGTCGTACGCGGACTCGTCGGCCGTGCGGTTGCGCACCGCGCGGGCCGAGGCCATGCCGAAGCTCTCCTTGTACTGGCGGCCGTCGGCGGTGGTCTGCAGGTCGCCGGGCGACTCGAGGGTGCCGGCGAACCAGGAGCCGATCATCACGTTGGACGCGCCCGCGGCCAGCGCCATCGCCACGTCGCGCGGGTGCCGGACGCCGCCGTCGGCCCACACGTGCTTACCCAGGCGGCGCGCCTCCGCGGCGCACTCCAGGACGGCGGAGAACTGCGGCCGGCCGACGCCGGTCATCATCCGGGTGGTGCACATCGCGCCCGGGCCGACCCCGACCTTGAGGATGTCGGCACCGGCCTCGACCAGGTCGCGCACGCCGGCCGCGGAGACCACGTTGCCCGCGACGACCGGCACCTGCGGGTCGAGGGCGCGCACCGCGCGCAGCGCGGAGATCATCGACTCCTGGTGGCCGTGCGCGGTGTCCACCACCAGCACGTCGGCGCCGGCCTCCAGCAGGGCCTTGGCGCGGCCGGCGACGTCGCCGTTGATGCCGACCGTGGCGGCGATCCGGAGGCGGCCCTCGGCGTCCACGGCGGGGGTGTAGAGGGTGGCGCGCAGCGCGTTCTTGCGGGTCAGGATGCCGGCCAGGGTGCCGTCGGGGGCGACCACGGGGGCGAGCTTGCGGTGCGCCTCGTTGAGGCGGTCGAACGCGGCGCGCGGGTCGATGCCCTCGTCGAGCAGCAGCAGGTCGCGGGACATCACCTCGGACAGGCTGGTGAACCGGTCCACGCCCTGGCAGTCGCCCTCGGTGACCACGCCGACGGGCCGGCCGCCCTCGACCACGACCAGCGCGCCGTGGGCGCGCTTGGGGATCAGCCCGAGCGCGTCGGCGACGGTGTCGCCGGGGGCCAGGGTGAGCGCGGTGTCGTGCACCAGGTGGCGCTGCTTGACCCAGCCGATCACCTCGGCGACGACCTCGATCGGGATGTCCTGCGGGATGGCGACCAGCCCGCCGCGGCGGGCGACGGTCTCCGCCATCCGGCGTCCGGCGATCGCGGTCATGTTGGCGACCACCAGCGGGATGGTGGTGCCGGTGCCGTCGTGCGCGGAGAGGTCGACGCCCTGCCGGGAGCCCACGGCGGAGCGGCTGGGGACCATGAAGACGTCGTCGTACGTCAGGTCGTACGCGGGCTTGAGGTCGTTCAGGAAGCGCATGGAAAAGGCTCTCTGGCTGGGGAGGAACGTTTCACCGGGGAGCGGGTGATGGAGCGGAATACAGCTGTGCCGTACGGCCTCTCGGGCGCGCCGCACCCAACGTTCAATCCTCACCGATTACCCGGCCGGGGGCCAGCCTGCACCGGAATCCTGAAGATCGACACAACCGGACGCAGACCGTTCCGGAACCCGTTCGGAGGAAGCTACAAAGGCGTCCCGGCGAGTCGCCGCCCCTCCGCCAGGAACGCCGTGGTCCCGGAGAGTCCGCCCAGCTCGGTGAGGGTCCGGGCGGCCCCGAACGGGGCGTTCCAGAACGCGCCGGTGCGCGGCGCCGACAGGCCGACGTACGCGTACGGCTCGGGCCGGAACGCGTCGCCGGGCGAGAGGCCGTAGTTCACGCCGTCCACGGTCACCGCCAGGTCGAAGTGCTCGGGCCACAGCACCGGGTCGGCCTGCGCGAACAGCGCGCGCAGCGCGGCGTCGCCGTGCGCGAAGCAGGCGGCGACGGCGTCCGCGCCCTCCGCGTCCAGCTCCAGCGGCTGGTCGACGGCCACGCCCGAGCCGTCCCGGTACAGGCCCGCCGGCCGGCCGGCGGTGATGCCGATGGCGGCGCCGAGCTGCGCGCAGCTCACCCCCGGCAGGTCCAGGGCCCTTCCCGCGCTCAGCAGTTGGGCGCTGCGGACGCGCAGCCGGGGCTCGAAGCGGGTGGCGAAGCCGCCCGGGTAGGCGCGCAGCCGGACGGTGCCGGCCACCCGGTACTGCGGGCCGGCCAGCAGGTGTTCGGCGACCGCGTGCAGCGCGGTGCGGGCCCGGGTGAACCGCTGCGCATCCATACCGCCATCCTCCTGCGGACCGCCGCCCGCGGCCAGGGGCGACGGCGGGCCGCGCGCGGCGGGCGGCGGGCGGCCCGCCCTCAGGCCCCGAGGTAGCGGAGCACCGCCAATACCCGGCGGCTGTAGCCCGCCGTGCGGGGCAGGTCGAGCTTGTCGAACAGCGAGTTGAGGTGCTTCTCGACGGCGCTCAGCGACAGGTGCAGGCGTGCGGCGATCGCGGTGTTGGTGTGGCCCTCGGCGAGGGCCTCCAGCACGTCGCGCTCGCGCGGGGTGAGCCGGGCCAGCGGGTCGGCGTGCTCGGTGCGCACCACCAGTCGGCGCACCACCTCGGGGTCGATCACCGTGCCGCCGGAGCCGACCCGGGCCAGCGCGTCCAGGAACTCCTCCACCTCGGCCACCCGGTCCTTGAGCAGGTAGCCGACCCGCTCCGCGCCGGGCGCCAACAGCTGGGCGGCGTAGCCGCGTTCGATGTGCTGGGAGAGCACCAGCACGCCGATCTCCGGCCGGCTCGCGCGGATCCGCACCGCCGCCCGCACGCCCTCGTCGGTGTGCGTGGGCGGCATCCGGATGTCGACCACCACGACGTCCGGCGGGTCGGCGTCGACCGCGGCGAGCAGGGCCTCGGCGTCGCCGACGGCGGCCGACACCTGGTGGCCCTCCTCGGCGAGCAGCCGGACCAGGCCCTCCCGCAGCAGGGTCGAGTCCTCGGCGACGATCACCCGCATGGCAGCTCCGCAGTGACGACGGTGGGGCCCCCGGCGGGGCTGTGGACGGTCAGCGTGCCGTCGAGGGCGGCGACCCGGCCGCGCAGCCCGGACAGGCCGCCGCCCGCCGGGTCCGCCCCGCCCCGCCCGTCGTCCTCGACCCGGACGGTGAGCCGCTCGGCCGACCGCTCCACCGCGACCTCGACCCGGCCTGCGGCCGAGTGCTTGGCGGCATTGGTGACGCACTCGCTGACCACGAAGTACGCGGCGGTGAGCACCGGCCCGGGCAGCGGCCCCGCCGCCGTGCAGCGCACCCGCAGCGGGACCGGGCAGCGTTCGGCGAGGCCGGCCAGCGCCTCGTCCAGGCCGAGGGTGTCCAGCGCGGACGGGTAGACCCGCCAGGCGACCTCGCGCAGCTCGGTGAGCACCTCGGCGGCTTCCCGGTGGGCCTGGCGCAGCAGTTCGTCGGTGCGCCGCGGGTCGCCGCCGCGCCGGGCCCGGCCGAGCAGCAGGCGCAACGCCACCAGGCGCTGCTGGACGCCGTCGTGCAGGTCGCGTTCGATCCGACGGCGTTCGGCGTCCACGGCGTGCAGCACGGCGGCCCGGCTGTCGGCGAGTTCGGTGATCCGGTGGCGCAGCAGCTCGGCCTCGGACGGTCCGAAGCAGTCGCGGGCCATCCGGGCGTCCAGTGCGGCGAGCGAGGCCAGGCCCTGCACGGCGAGGAACAACAGGACGCCGCCGAGCAGCACTTGGCCCAGCAGGTCGACGGCGCTCAGGGTGCCGCGCAGCACTCCGGCCGCGAGCAGCACCGCCAGGACGAGGCCGAAGCCGATCAGGCCGAGCACCAGTCCGGCCACCAGCCCGGCACCGGTGCGGCGGGCCAGGTAGCGCAGCAGCTTCCGGTCCTCGGCCCGGTAGTGCGCGGGGAACCGGTCGCCGAACCAGGCGGCGCGGCGGGCCCGTTCGACGCCGGCCAGCCGGGCCGCGCCGCCGTACCACGCTTTCCGCGCCCGGGGCCCGACCCGCGGCCACGGCAGCAACGGCCCCAGCAGCACCCCTGCCACCGCCAAGTACGCCGCCCCGACCGGCGCGGTCAGCACGCCCAGCACCCCGCCGACCGCCCGCCGCGGCCGGGAAGCCGGCCCGGCCGCGTGCTCCGCGAGGGCCGGCCCGGCACCGTGGTCCGTCACGCCGGCCCCCCGCCCCGCGCCCGCCGGCCGGACAGCACGGGGCACGGCACACCGGCGCGCAGCCCCGCCCCGCCCCGGGCGGCCCGCCGGCCCACGGGCGGCAGCCCGCTGCCCGTCACCGTCCGCTCCCGGGTGCCGATGCGGGATCCTCCGCCGACACCGCACCGGCCGGAACCGGGCACGGCCCGGCGGTTCGCGGCCTCGGTGCGGCGGCGTGCCCGGCCCCGGGCAGCCGCACGGCCCACCGGCCGAAGCCCACTGCCCGTCACCGTCCGTCCCGCGCACGCTCGTTGGGCCGGCCGAGGTGCCGGGGCGGCGCACCCCGGCGCGCGCCCGGCGGGCGTGGCCCTGCTGCCCGTCGCCTCGCCGCCCCGGCCCGGGACCGCAGGCCGGCCCACGGGCGGCAGTCCGGCGCCCGGCACGGTCCGGTGCCTCGTGGCGGTGTTGCTCTCCCCCATGGGCGGAAGCCTACTGGCCGTCATGATCGGTTCCTGGGGCGGTGGTTCGGCGGGTCCGGCGGTGGCGGGAGTCGCGGCCGCGGAGGCGGACGGCGAGGTAGGCGGCGACGGCGATCAGGGCGAGGACCAGGACGACCTTGGAGAAGATCCCGACGTAGCCCTCGACGACGTCCCAGCGGTCGCCGAGGACGTAGCCGGCCAGCACCAGGACGCTGTTCCAGGCGAGGCTGCCGACGGCGGTGAGGGCGAGGAAGCGGGGCAGGGCCATGCGTTCGACGCCGGCGGGGACCGAGATCAGGCTGCGGAAGATCGGGATCATCCGGCCGAACAGCACCGCCTTGGTGCCGTGCCGGGCGAACCAGGCCTCGGTCCGCTCCAGGTCGGAGACCTTGACCAGCGGCAGGCGGGCCCAGAGGGCGTGCATCCGGTCGCGGCCGAAGACCGCGCCGAGCAGGTAGAGGGCGAGGGCGCCGGCCACCGAGCCGGCGGTGGTCCAGCCGAGCGCGGAGAACAGGCTGAGGGTGCCGCGTCCGGCGGCGAAGCCGGTGAGCGGGAGGATCACCTCGCTCGGCAGCGGCGGGAACAGGTTCTCCAGGGCGATGGCGAGTCCGGCGCCCGGCCCGCCGAGGGTGTCGACCAGGCCGGCCGCCCAGCCCGCGACACCCTCGGTGGGCACCTGTTCGGTCGCCGTCGAAATGAACTGCAGCACGGGATTCCCCTCCGGTCGGACGCTCCCCGGGCCGCTCGCCCGGGGTCGTCACTCATCCTGGAATCCGCAGCTCAGCGGCGGTACGCGGTTTCCCGCCCGACCCGGTTGCGGGTTTCCGCACCCCCTGTGCCCGGGCATGCCTCGGCCCCCGGTGGGATCCGTGGGGATCCGCCGGGGGCCGGGAGTGGCCGGTGGGGCTGTTCCTAGTAGCCGCGCCAGTAGGCGCCGTAGCCGCGGGCGGCGGCCATGTTGTCCATGCTGCCGTAGCGGGCGTCGCAGTAGCGCGAGCTGGCGATCAGGTTGTCCACGGGGTTGCGGATGTCCTTGTGGCCGGGCAGCGCGTAGGCGCGGAAGGTCGGCTCGATCATCTGGGTCAGGCCGATCGAGGGGGTGCCCTTCTTGGCGTTGGAGTCCCAGTTGTTGACGGCGTTCGGGTTGCCGGAGGACTCGGCGATCGCGGCGGCGCGCATCGCCTTGGCGGACGGGACGGGCTTGCCGGCCGCGGCCAGCACGTCACGGGCCTCGGCGATCCAGCCGTCCAGGTTGTTCGCGTAGGTCGGCTTGGCCGGCTCGGGTGCGGGCGCGGGCGCGGGTGCGGGCGCGGGCTCCGGCTGCGGCGCCGGGGCGGGTGCGGGCTCGGGCTGCGGCTGCGGCTGCGGCTGCTCGGCCGGCTGCGGCTGCGGCTGCTGCTCCTGCGGCTGCTGGGCCGGCTGCTGCTCCTGCGGCTGCGCGGCGGGCTGCTGCTCCTGCGGCTGCGCGGCGGGCTGCTGGTCCTGCTGGACGGGCTGGCGGTCCTCGCTGCGGGAGGCCGCGGCGTCGCCGCCGTGCTCGGCGTTCCGGCCGTCGGTGGCGACCGCGGCGCTCTCGGCGCGGCCGTGCGACGGGCCGGCGATCGCCTGGGTCGCGGGCAGCAGGGCGCCGACCGCGATGGCGCCGGCCAGGCCCACGCCGAGGAAGGCGTCCGGCATCCGGTGGTGGCCCATCCGGATCTGGCGGATCTGCGGAAGTCGGCCCAGGTTGTGCTTGATGCGTCGCATGTCGAGTACCTCCGAGAGTCGTGTTCCAGGTCACGCCGAACCCGGGTCGGGCAAGGGGGGACCGCCGCAGCACTGCGGGGTGTCCATCGGCCCGGGACGGCCGGCCCGGCGGCTCGTGCTCACCGGGGACGCTGCGCCGCGCGGGTCACGCGGCCTGCTGCGCCGTGAAGCCCCGTGAGCACTCGGAACGGCTCGGGGCACAACCACGAGATTGCCGGAGCCCCAATCCGGCGGCAAACAACCCGAGATGGGGCGGACCGGGCACCTCGACGGGCCTGCTTCCCTTGCGCGCCAAGGGATTCCGCCCGCCGCCGGGGCCGCTTCCGGCCGCCGCCTATGAGGGACCTCACAGCTCGCTCCCAGGAAGCGCCAACCCCGCCCGGTGCCAGGGAATTTGGGCCCGGGCCCAGACGCAGCAAGGCCTCCGGGCCGGCCCGGCGCCGTCTGCGGCCCGCGGCGTCCCGGCCGGCCCTGTGACCCCGGCCACCGGCGGCCCGCTGTGACCGGGCTCTCCCCCCGGCCACCCACCGCAGCCGCCCCGCCACCCGCCGGGACCGGCATGTGACCGGGGCCACCGCCCGACCCCGCCGAACGACCGTTCGGGCACGCCTGGTTGACTGCGGCGGGAGGTCAGGGTGGAAGCGTTGGTCGCGGCGTTCGCGCCGATCTGGGTGCTGACGGCGGTCGGGTGGCTCGCCGCGCGGACCGGGCTGCTGGGCGCGGACGCCGAGTCGGTGCTCGGCCGGTTCGTGTTCCACGTGGCGATGCCGGCCGCCCTGTTCACGGTGGTCGCCCGCACCGATCTCGCCGGGTTCGCCAACACCTCGATGCTGGCGTTCGCGGCCGGGACGCTGGTCGCCTCGCTGCTGGGCCTGCTGGCGGGCCGCCGCCTGTTTCGGCGCACGCCCGCCGAGCGGACCGTGGCGGTGATGGCGGCGGGCTACGTGAACTCCGGCAACCTCGGCATCCCGGTGGCGGCACAGGTGCTCGGCGACGCCTCCTTCGTCGCGCCGGTGCTGCTGTTCCAGGTGCTGCTGGTCACCCCCGTGATGCTGGCGCTGCTGGACTCCGCGACCGGCTCCGCGGCGCGCCCGGCCGAGCGGCTGCGGCGGCTGGCGCTGCTGCCGCTGCGCAACCCGGTGATCCTCGGGGCGGGCCTGGGCGCGGTGTTCTCGGCGGCGGGCCGGCGGCTGCCCGGCCCGCTGGCGCACTCGGTGGAGCTGCTGGGCGGCGCGGCCGTGCCCGCCGCGCTGGTCACCCTCGGGCTGTCCCTGCACACCCCGCCGGGCGCGGCGGCCCGGCGCCCGGACCGCGCCGAGCTGGCCGTCACGGTGCTGCTGAAGACCGCCGTCCAGCCGCTGGCGGCGCTGGCCGTGGGTGCGCTGCTGGACCTGCCGGGCCCGCAGCTGCTGGCGGTGGTGCTGCTGTCGGCGCTGCCGACCGCGCAGAACGTGTACGTGTACGCGCGGCTGTACGGGGCGGCGCCGGCGCTGGCCCGGTCCTCGGTGCTGGTGTCCACGGTGCTGTCGATGCTGACGCTGTCGGCCGTCGCCTGGGCGCTGGGCGGGCGTTGACCCGCCGGGCCTGTGCGCCGGGTCACAGGCTTCGCCCCGGCCGGGCCCGCTCACGTAGAGTTCGGCGGTACCCATGGGGAGATTGAGGAAGCATCCGCAGTGACGAACGCGCAGACCGAGCCGGGCGCCGCCCCGGTCGAGGACGACATCGACTACGGCAAGGGCATCGACCCCGAACGCCTGGAGCTGTGCCTCAGCGTGATCGCCGAGCTGGACGAGATCCATGTGGACCACCCGGACGCGATCCGGGTCCGGATGGCCGTCGGCGGGATCTTCCGCACCCTCAAGCAGCGCCGCCGCCAGGAGACCCGGGCCCGGAAGACCGCCAACGACCGCGCGGTGACCGCCCGGACCGCGACCGGCGCGCCGGGCCGGATCGACGACGAGACGGCCGGCGTGTTCGGCCTGACCACGGAGACCACCACCGAGCTGGCGGGCATCCTGGAGCGGGCCCGCTCCTGCTACATGTGCAAGCAGCGGTACACCGAGGTGGACGCGTTCTACCACCAGCTGTGCCGCAACTGCGCGAAGCTCAGCCGGGAGCGCCGGCACGCCCGCACCGACCTGACCGGCAGGCGGGCGCTGCTGACCGGCGGCCGGGCCAAGATCGGCATGTACATCGCGCTGTGCCTGCTGCGGGACGGCGCGCACACCACCATCACCACCCGCTTCCCGAACGACGCGATCCGCCGCTTCTCGGCGATGCCGGACAGCGCCGACTGGATCCACCGCCTGAAGGTGGTCGGCATCGACCTGCGCGACCCGGCGCAGGTGATGGCGCTGGCCGACGAGGTCGCCGCGGACGGCCCGCTGGACATCCTGATCAACAACGCCGCGCAGACCGTGCGCCGCTCCCCCGCCGCGTACCGGGAGCTGATCGCCGCCGAGTCGGCGCCGCTGCCCGCCGGGGTGCTGCCCGCGTCCACGGTGATCGGCCGGTTCGGGTCGGGCGCGGTGGACGTGCCCGCGCTGCCCGGGCAGAGCCGCGGCGAGCAGCCCGCGGTGAGCGCCGAGGAGGTCACCTCGCTGGCGCTGGTGACGGGTTCGGCGTCGCCGGAGCGGATCGCGGCGGGCACCGCGATCGACGCGGGCGGCCTGGTGCCGGACCTGGCGGACACCAACAGCTGGGTGCAGACCGTCTCCGAGGTCGGCCCGATCGAGCTGCTGGAGGTGCAACTGTGCAACTCCACCGCCCCGTTCATCCTGATCAGCCAGCTGCGCCCGGCGCTGGCCGCGTCCAAGGCGCGCCGCAAGTACGTGGTGAACGTGTCCGCGATGGAGGGCGTGTTCGACCGCGGCTACAAGGGCGCGGGCCACCCGCACACCAACATGGCGAAGGCCGCGCTGAACATGCTGACCCGCACCAGCGCGCAGGAGATGTTCGAGACCGACGGCATCCTGATGACCGCGGTGGACACCGGCTGGATCACCGACGAGCGCCCGCACCCGGACAAGATGCGCCTGCACGAGGAGGGCTTCCACGCCCCGCTCGACCTGGTGGACGGCGCGGCCCGGGTCTACGACCCGATCGTCCGCGGCGAACTGGGCGAGGACCTGTACGGTTGCTTCCTCAAGGACTACCAGAAGGGCAAGTGGTGACGGACGCTCAACTCCCGGCGGGGCCGCACCCGTTGCCGCCGATGGTCGGCGCGGGCGTGATCGTGCCGACCGGGGACGGCCGGGTGCTGATCGGGCGGCGCACCACGGCCGGCGAGTCGCCGAGCTGGAGCCTGCCCGGCGGCAAGGTCGACCACCCCGGCGAGTCGTTCGAGCAGGCCGCGGCCCGGGAACTGGCCGAGGAGACCGGCATCGTGCTGCCCGCCGAGGAGATGCGGGTGCTGGCCGTGCTGCTCGACCACGAACTGGGCCGCACCCGGGTGACGGCGGCGGTGCTGGCCCCGCCGAGCCTGGCCGAGGCGCTGGTCACCGAGCCGCACGCCTGCGCCGGCTGGGAGCGCGTCGCGGTGGACGCGCTCCCCGAGCCGATGTTCTACCCGTCCGCGCAGGTGCTGGCCGCCTGGCTGCCCGACTACCGGGCCCCGGGCGGCACTTCGCACTACCGCCTCTGACGCCCCGTCGGCGGTGCGCCGCCGCGGTTCACCGATCCCGGCGGACCAGCAGGACGAAGGTCCGGGCGTAGGCGTCGCCGTCGGCGACCCGCGGCCAGTCCAGGGCGGCGAGGGCCGCGGACGCGGCGGGGTGCGGTTCGCCGTTCACCCGGACCTCGGCGGTCTCCTCGCCGCCGCCGCTGCCGAACAGCGCCTTGACGCCGACGAGTTGGTCCCGTCCGAGGTCGCCGGCGAGCGCCGGGGCGAGGGCCGGCGGCAGCGGGTTGCGCACCAGCCAGTCCTGCACGGCGTGGTAGCGGTCGCCGGTGCCCCAGCCGACCATGCCGCCGTGGATGGCGTGCCAGCCGGGCATGCCGTCGGGGTCGCGCGGGTCGAGGTGGCCGGCGAACCGGCCGTTGTGGGCGACGAGTTCGATCAGCGACACACCGGTGGTGGCGGCCCACACCTCGACACCGCGGCGCACCGGGTCGTGGTCGCCGCCGCCGATGCCGACCACGCAGTCCGGGACGGCGGTCTCCGGGCGGTCCCGGTCGGCCAGGAACACCAGATCGAAATGGTGCGGATGCGTATTGTGCGGTTTTCCGAGCCGGACCGCGAGGGCCCCGGGCCCGCGCACCTCCGGCTCGTCCCCGCCCTCGACCCGCCACACCTCGCCGTGCAGCGCCGACAGTTCGTCTGCCACCGCACCCAGGACGACCTGCGCGGACGGACGTTCAGCGCTGTGCGCGGCGGCCTCCGGGCCGGTCCCGGACCGGCCGCGCCACCATGATCCCCATGCCATGCGCACACCGTAACGAGGTACCGGTTTGCCCACAATGCGCGGAACACTTGGTTTGCCTGGTGGTCGGAGGGGTGCGGTATGTGTATCGTCGCAATGCGCGATCAGGGACTTACGGGGACAGCAGCTGGGGGCGGCAATGGCTGTGCAACTACCATCGGGACTCAACGGGCTCATCGGCATGCTGGGCGTTCGCTTCCCCGGTGCCAATGAAGACGAACTGAACCGGCTGGCCGACCAGTTGGACAAGTTCTCCAGCGCTCTGGACTCGGCCCAGATGACGGCGGACAAAGCACTGACGATGCTTCACGCGGTCTACAAGGGCGCGTCCGCGGACCGCCTCTCGGAGCTGTGGAGCACCATCACCAAGTACTCCAAGGTGATCGTCGAGGTCTGCCAGACGATGGCCAAGGTGCTGCGCGCGGCGGCCGTGGTGGTCGAGGCGGCGAAGACCGGGTCGATCGTCCAGCTGTTCTCGATCCAGGCGAGCCTGGCGGCGGCCTCCTCGACCGGCCCGTGGAGCACCGCGGCGGTGCTCCGGCTCGGCCGCGAGCTGATGAAGCAGCTGCTGAACCAGGCGGTCAGCCGGCTCGCCCAGACGCTGCTGAAGCCGATCGAGGACATGCTCGTCAAGGCGGCGCAGGAGATCGTGCCGACCCCGTCCAACAGCTCCAACGGCCAGGGCTTCGACATCGACCTGGCCCAACTCGCCACCTGCGCCGCCGATCTGCGCCGCGGCGCGGACGACATCGAGTCGCACGGCATGGACTTCAGGCGGATCGCGTCCGGCCTGAAGGTCGGCGAGTCCGGCGACCCGTTCGGCAACCTGGCGATCCAGATCGCCGAGAAGATCCTCCAGACCATCGTCGAGGACGTGCTCAAGCGGATCGTCGGCTCGTTCCGGGACACCGCCGGCAAGATGGACAAGCTGGCCGGCAACCTGAACGAGAACGAGGACAGCAACCGGATGACGCTGAACGGGATCGCCTCCACGGTGTCGAACCCGTACAGCCCGAACCTCCCGACCGGCACCGGGCTCAACTCGGTCGGCCCGACCGGCAGCGGCCGCTCGGCGGACGCCGGGCTGGGCGCGTTCGCCGCCCTCATGCCCAAGCTCGGACCGGTCGGCAGCGGCTCGTCGCGCGGCGGCTCCGGCGGCAACGGCATCAACACGCTGGGCCTCAAGAGCCCGAACCTGGGCGCCATCGGCGGCTCCGGCGGCGGCCACGGCGGAGGCGGCGGCGGTGGCGGCGGCTCCGAGTCGGGCGGCTCCGGCGGCGTCGGCGGCGGGGCGGGCTTCGCCACCCGGCTCGCGGTGCCCGGCGGCAGCGGCTCCAAGAACGGCAGCATGCGCCTGGGCACCAGCCTGGAGGGCGACCACGGCGGCGGCGGATCGGCCTCCGGCGGCGGTGGCGGTGGCGGCGGTGGAACCGGCACCAGCACCGCCGGTGTCGGCGCCCGCCCGATGGGCGGCGGCATGATGGGCATGGGCGGCATGCACATGGCCGGCGGCTACGGCCCGGTCGGCGGCAGCGGCATCCGCGGCGCGCAGCGCCGCGGCGGCGGCCCGGTCGGCGGCGGCAACGGCGGCAGCGGCAACAGCAACGGCGAGAACGGGGACAACCCCGCGGACGGCGTCATCGCCGACCCGAGCGCGGCGGCCGGCTACGCCGCGATGCAGCTCGGCCGGGTCACCCCGGTCCGCCGCGAACCCGCCGCCGAGCGCGACGACCGCTACGACGGCGAGTTCGACGACGACTTCGACGCCGACCTCTCCGACCTCCCGGAGTTCACCGAGTTCAGCGACCCCGCCTGACCTCGACCACCCGATGGGCCCCGCTCGCCCGGTGCGGCGAGCGGGGCCCGTCGGCGTTCCCGCCCGGTCGGCCTGACGCCCCGTCGGGTCGGCCGGTGGGGCCGACTGCTCGTCAACTTCCGTTTCTTCCGTACTACTTCCCTTGAATTGACCGTGAACGGTAAACTTTGCGCCCATGGTGGTATGGACCACGAACGAAGGCGGTAGTTAGGGTCGTCTCGGCCCGCACCCTGGAACCTGCGACGGGACATGTTCGTGACCGACACTCTGACGGCACCCGACGCCGACGGCGCCCGCTACGAGGCCGACCGGCTCGACGCGACCGCCGCCTGGGTGGCCCGGCACCGTCCGCCCGGCAGCGGCGCACTCGCCGAACTCGGCGCCCGCGACGGAGCGCTGACCGGGCGTCTGCTGCGGGCCGGCTACACCGTGCACGCCGCCGAGCCGGACCCGGCGTTGCGGCAGCGGCTGCGCTCCGCGTTCGGCCGCCGCACCCGCCTGCGGCTGAGCGCGGCGGACCTCTCCGCCCCGCCGCCGGTCCGCCGCCGCTTCGGGGCGGTACTGCTGATCGAGGCCCTGCATGCCGGCCAGGACCTGGAGTTGCTGCACGCCCTGCCGACCGACCTGCTGTTCGTCGCGCTCGCCCCGTCCGCGCTGGACGGCAGGCTGCGGCCGTGGATGTCCGCGCAGCAGGGCTGGCTGCTGGTCGAGGAGATCGATCTCGCGGCTCCGCGGGCCGCCACCCGCCGCCCGGCCCCGGGCAGCCGGGGCGTGCTGCTGCGCCGCTCCACCTGACCGGCAGTCCGGCCCCGGTCCCCGCCGGGAAGGCCCAGGGCCTGTCTTCACACCCCCGCCCGCCCCACAACGCGCCCCCAGCCCCGGCGGCCGAGAGCACGCACCGAACGCCGCGGGGCCGCGGCGCGGGTTCGAAGACACGCCCTAGGAGTCGTCTTCAAAGGTCAGATCCAGAGCAGGATCGAGGCGATGGTGACGGTGGCCTGGTAGGACTCGTGGGTCTTGTCGTAGCGGGTGGCCAGGCCGCGCCACTGCTTGAGCCGGTTGAAGCAGCGCTCGACGACGTTGCGCAGGCGGTAGGCCGTCCGGTCGAACACGGGCGGGCGGCCGCCGCGTCGGCCCCGGTTCAGCCGGCCCAGGGCCTGGTCGGCGCGTTCGGGGATGGTGTGGCGGATGCCGCGTCTGCGCAGTTAGGCGCGGATCCGGCGGGAGCTGTAGCCCTTGTCGGCGATCACGTGGTCGGGTCGGGTGCGCGGGCACCCGGGCCCGATTCGCGGGACGCGGATCGACTCCAGGACCGCCTCGAAGCGGGTGCAGTCGTTGGTGTTGCCGCCGGTCAGGACGAAGCCGAGCGGGCGGCCCCGTCCGTCGCAGGCCAGGTGGACCTTGGTGCTCAGTCCTCCGCGGGATCGGCCGAGGGCGTGATCTGTCGTTTCGTCCCCGCCGACTGCCCCTTTTTTCCGCCGGCGGCGTGCTGGTGGGCGCGGACGACGGTGGAGTCGACCGACACGAGCCAGTCGATGTCGCCGACCGCGTCCTTCTCGGCCTGGACCTGCCGGAGCATCCGGGAGAACGTCCCGTCCAGCGCCCACCGGCGAAACCGCGTGTACAGCGTCTGCCAGGACCCGTAGCGCTCGGGCACGTCCCGCCAGGCCGAACCGGTTCGCAGCTTCCACACGATCCCGTTCAACACCACCCGGTCGTCCGACCGGGGACGCCCTGCGGTTCCCGAACTCGGCAGGAACCGCGAGAGCACGGCCCACTCGGCGTCCGACAGTTCATGACGACGTATCACGCCGCCATGATCTCACCGCTTGATCATCTTTGAAGACGCCCCCTAGGCTGACCCCGTGTCGATCTCCGGAACAGCCGCCTACCGCCGCCTCGACTCCCTGCCCGAACCGGTGCGCCGGGCCGTGGAGTTGGCCGAGCGCCTGGGCTTCGGGCAATCCTGCCGCCCGGAGCAGGGCCGGCTGCTCCGGGCGCTGGCGGCGGGCGCCCCGGGCCGGATCGGCGAGACCGGCACGGGGTGCGGGGTGGGCCTGGGCTGGCTGCTGGCGGGGCGGCGGCCGGGGGTGCGGGTGGTGAGCGTCGAGCGGGAGGCCGAACGCGTCGCGGCCGTCCGGGAGTTGTTCGCCGACGTCGCCGACCTGGAGGTCGTGCACGGCGATTGGACGGAGATCCGGCGGCACGGCCCGTTCGACCTGCTGGTGCTGGACGGCGGCGGCAACGGCAAAAAGGCGCCGCCCGCCGACCCGGACCTGCTGCTGAACCCGGCCGGCACCCTGGTCGTCGACGACCTGACACCGCTCACCGCCTGGCCGCCGACCCACCTGGGCCGACCGGACACCGGGCGCACCGTCTGGTACGAGCACCCGTCGCTGCTCACCACCGAGGTCCGGCTCGCCCCGGACCTCGCCACCCTGCTGGCCACCCGGCGCCCCTGACGGCCGGTCAGTAGCCGATGGCCTCCCGCAGCAGCAGCACGGTGGCCCGGCTGAACCGGGTCGGCGCGTGGAAGACCACCAGCTGGTTGACGGCGCTCGGCACGCCGTAGGCGGCCTCGGTGCGCTCGCTCTCCAGCGGCAGGGCGTGCTCCTCCAGCCGGCGCAGCGCGGCGGGCAGGTCGGGGACGACCTTCTGCGCGCCGACGATCCAGATCACCCGGGCGGCGCCGCCGGTGGTGGCGGGCAGCTGGCTGCCGCTGCCGGAGGCGAGCACCACGGAGCCGGTCTCGGTGACGGCGACGACGCTGCCGACGACCACGTCGGGGGTGCCGAGCAGCTGCCGGATCCCGTCGGCCTCGGTCTCCCGGTCCATGGCCAGGACGCGGGGCTTGACGGCGCGGGAGTAGCGGTCGTCGGCGAGGTCCTCGTCGATGCCGGAGAGCCGCAGGGTCTCGCTGGAGTAGGCGTACACGCTGTCCTTCTCGTCGACGAGTTCGCCGACCCGGGCGCGGGCGGCCGCGGCGTCCGCGAGGATCTCGACCGCGAAGCCGCGGGCGGCGAGCGCGTCGGCGGCGCGCTCCAGGCGGTCCGCGGCGGCCGGCTCGGTGTGCCGCGCGGCGGGCTGCCCGGGGTGCCGTTCGGCGGTCGGCCCGTCCTGGCCGGGCGCGGAGCCGCCGAGCGGGGTGGTGTCGAGGTAGCGGAGTTCGTAGACCCGCTCGGCGAACCGCCAGCCGTCCGGGGTGCGGCGGTAGGTGTCGTGGTAGATGGCGTAGTTGAGGCCTTCGATGCCGTTGCGGGTGCGGGCGATCTCGTGCATGTGGGCGCGGCCGGTGGCGGTGTCGCCGTCGATCGCTATCGCGCCGGGGTGGGTGTTCTGGACGAAGAACACCCACTGCTCCTGGAGCTTCTCGCCACCGAGCCGGATCTGCTCGGGGCCGGTCAGTTCGACCGGGACGTTGGGCATCCGCAGCACGCCGTCCGCGGTGAACAGGGCGGCGAGCCGGGCGCGGTCGCGCATCATCACGGCGTCGGTGAACTCGGCCTGCAGCGCCTCGATCTCGACGCGGTCGGCGATCGCCTGGAACGTGGTCATCGGATTCTCCGTTCGTCTTCCGGCCGGTGCCGGTACCGGTACGACCGGACGGCCGCGCGGAATGTGAGGCGGCGGCCGACGTCACGTTCCGGCCCGCTGTCCGGTCGTACCGGTCGGGACCCCGATCACCGACCGAGGAGACGAAGCACGATGGACCTTCCGCAGCAGCACGACGGCCCGGACGACCCGGTCATGGGCGAGCGCCGCCGGTTGACCAACCTGGCGTACCGGCTGCTGGGTTCGCTGGCCGACGCCGAGGACGTGGTGCAGGAGACGTACGCCCGCTGGTACGCGCAGTCGGAGCGGCAGCGGGCGGAGATCCGGTCGCCCGGCGGGTGGCTGACCACGGTGGCGGGCCGGATCTGCCTGAACCTGCTGGGCTCCGCCCGGGTGCGCCGGGAGCGCTACGTGGGCGAGTGGATCCCCGAGCCGCTGCCCGCGCACCGCGAGGCGGGCGGCGGTGCGGCGGCCGACCCGGCGGACCGGATCACCCTGGACGAGTCGGTGCACATGGCGTTCCTGGTGGTGCTGGAGTCGATGACCCCGGCGGAGCGGGTGGCGTTCGTGCTGCACGACGTGTTCCAGTACCCGTTCGCGGAGGTCGCGGAGGTCCTCGGCCGGTCGGCCGCCGCCTGCCGCCAGTTGGCCGCCTCGGCGCGCCGCCGGATCCGCGCCTCGGGGGCCCCGGTGAGCCCGCCGAGCACCCAGGCGGGCGTGGTGCGGGAGTTCAAGCGGGCCTGGGAGGCGAAGGACGTCCGGTCGCTGATGGACCTGCTCGACCCGGAGGCCACGGTGATCGCCGACGGCGGGGGCCTGGTCGGCGCCCTGCTGGAGCCGCTCACCGGCCGGGAGAACATCGTCCGGGCCTATCTGGACACCGCGCGCTTCGTGCCGGCGACGACGTTCCTGGAGCGCACCGTGAACGGCCAGCCCGGCCTGATCGCCCGGGTGGACGGCGTCACCTCCACGGTGTTCGCGTTCCGGGTCGTCGACGGCCGGATCACCCACATCTGGGGGGTGCGCAACCCGGAGAAGCTCCGTCCGTGGACCGAGGCCGACGGCAACGACCCGGCACCCGGGGGGGCCTGACGCCTCACCAGGAGCCGGTCCGGGACATCGCGAGGCTGTCGAGCAGCGGCGGCGTGGCGGTCTGCCACTCGATCATCATGATGGTGGCGTCGTCGGTGAGCCGGTCGTCCTGGTGTTCCAGGATGGCGTGCATCAGCCGGCGCAGCGCCTCCGGGGCGGGCTCGCCGGCGGCGGTGGCGCGGATCACGAAGTCGGTGAACCGGGACAGGCCGAAGAACTCGTGGTTGGCTCCCTTCGCGTCCACCACGCCGTCGGTGTAGATGAGCAGCCGGTCGCCGGGCTGGAGGGAGACGGTGCGGACGGTGCGGGGCCGGTCGGCCAGGTGGGAGAGTCCGAGCGGCAGTTCGCCCGGCCCGGCGAGCGCGTCGGTGACCACCTGGTCGGCGCGGATCAGCAGGGGCGGCGGGTGTCCGCAGTTCGCCCAGTGCAGGGTGCCGGTGGCGAGGTCGAGGCGCAGGAACACGCCGGTGGCGAACCGGTCCGGGTACCAGTCGTGCATGGCCCGGTCGATGGTGGCGACCAGTTCGGGCAGGTCGGCGCCGTTGCGGCGGGCGTTGCGGCAGGCCCCGAGGGCGAGGGCGGCGGTGAGGCCGGACGCCAGGTCGTGGCCCATCGCGTCCAGCACTGCGGCGTGCAGCACCCCGTCGGCGAGCGAGTGCTCGAACGCGTCGCCGCCGAGCTGGTAGGCGGGTTCCAGCACGGCGGTGGAGATGGCCCGCTCGGTGCAGACGGTGCGCGGCGGCAGGAAGGCGCGGAGCATCTCGGCGGGCAGCGTCATGGTGTCGGCCCGGGTGCCGTGGGCGTAGCTGTCGCTGGTGTCCCGTTTCGAGGTGATCATCATGGCCAGCAGGGCGGTGAGCAGCCGGCAGCGGCGGATCGTCTCCCGGTCCAGGGCGGCGGTGCGCAGGCCCAGCACGCCGAGCCGTTCGGCGCCGTCCACCAGCGGGAACCAGGCGACCAGGCCGGCCCCGCCGTCGTCGGTGACCCGCATCGAGCCGGTGCGGAAGGCCCAGCCGGCCAGTGTGTGGTCGATCGGCAGGTCGATGCCGTCGCCCATCGCCACCAGCCGGTGCTGCTGGATGTCGGCCAGGTAGACGGTGCTGGCGCCGAGGCCCAGCGCGCGGGTGTACTCCTCGGCGATCCGCGGCGCCTCGCGCGGGTCGAGCGTGCGGCCGGTCACCAGGAACCGTTCCAGCAGTTGCTCGCCGTGGTTCAACGGCAGGGTCTCGTCGGGCATCCCCCCAGCCCACCCCGGATCCGCCCGCCCGGCCCGGCGACACGGCCTGCGGACGGCGGGAAGTCCGCCGAACGGCCCCGCCCCCGCGCGCGGGGCGCGGCGGGCGGGCTGCCTGCTGGACGCCGCCCGGGGCTCAGCGGGCGACGTGCAGCACGCAGATGTCGTCGCGGCGCTGCTGCGGGGCGACCAGGGCCTCCTGCACGCCGTCCAGGAAGCGCTCGCGGCCGACGGACTCGGTGGCGACCCGGGCGAGCCGGTCCAGGCCCTTGTCGAGGCTCTCGCCGGGGGACTCGATCAGGCCGTCGGTGTAGAGCAGCAGGTGGTCGCCGGGCAGCAGGCGCAGCGTGGACTGCACGTAGTCGGGGGAGGTGGTCGCACCCAGCAGGATGCCGCCGGGGGCGGGCAGGTAGCGGGGCGTGCCGTCGCGCAGCAGCAGGGGCGGCGGGTGACCGGCCTGGACCCAGTCGAGGGTCGAGGTGGCCGGATGGTAGCGCGCCATGATTATGGTGGCGGTGCCGAAGTTCCGGTCCGAGCTGTGCAGCAGCAGCGTGTTGAGGCGGGCGAGGATGGTCGGCAGCGAGCTGCCGGTGACGGCCATGCCCTTGGCGGTGAAGCGGAGTTGGGCCATGGTGGCGACCGCGCCGAGGCCGTGGCCGGCCACGTCGCCGATCACCAGCAGGGCGCTGCCGTCCGGGAGTTCGATGGCGCTGTACCAGTCGCCGCCGACGTTGAGGCCCGCCTGGAGCGGGTGGTAGGCGATGTCGACGGTGAGGCCGGCCAGCCGCAGCGACTGTTCGGGCAGCGGCAGCAGGGCGTGCTGGAGGTCGGCGGCGAGCTCGCGTTCGGCGGCCAGTTGGCTGCGCTGGACGAGGGCGGCCCGCTCGTGTTCGAGCAGTTGCTGTTCGGCGTGCGCGACGGCGGTGCGGTCCTGGAAGAAGCCGTGCACCTCGACGGGGGTGCCGTGCCCGTCGGTCTCGCCCTCGGCGACGAGCCGCACGTGCCGCAGCCGCCCGTCCGGGGTGGTGAGGCGGAAGGCGTGGTCGACGGCCTCGCCGGTGCCGAGCAGGCCCCGCACGGCCCGGTCGAGGGCGGGGGCGTCCTCGGGGAGCGCGTGCCGGGGGAGGTCGGGGAGGGCGATCGGGCCGAGCGGGCGGGACCGGCCGAAGATCGTGTAGACCTGCTCGGACCAGATGGTCTCGTTCCGCGTGAGGTCCCAGTCGGCCCAACCGAGCTGCGCCAGCCGCTGCATGGCGGTCAGTCGGCGCCGGTCGCGCTCGCCGCTGTCCAGCCGGACCCAGGAGACGGTCAGCCCCTGGCTCGACGGCGCGGCCCGCACCGCGAACCGGGACAGCCGCGGCACGCCCTCCGACTCCTCCGCGTACTCGAACGGTTCGCTCTCGTAGCGGACGCCGGTGGCCAGCGCGTCCAGGTAGCCCTGCCACAGCTCGCTGCCGGCCACGCCCGGGTAGGCCTCCAGGATGCGCAGCCCGACGAGTTCGCGGCCGCGGCGCCCGGCGACGTCGACCGCGTCGGGCGAGGCGGCCGCGATCCGGAAGTCGGCGACCCGGCCGTCCGGCCCGGTCTCGGGCACCAGGAAGGTCACCGATCCGGGCAGGCCGTCCAGCACCTCCTGGACGGCGGCGGTCGGGCCCTCACCGCCGCGGTTCGCCGGGCGGCCGGACGCCGCGCGGGCGGCCGGCGGGCGGGGGTACGGGTGGCGGCCGGACGACGACGCCCGGCCGGCCTCCGGACCGTCGCCGGGGCCCGGCCCGAAAACTGCCACGTCTCCACGGTCGGTCATGGGGACGAGCATGTCACGCCCGGACGCCGACCCGGCACTCCGCCGGTCGGAGACCGGTGACGCCGGCCCGCCGCACCGCCCGGGAGCGGGCCTACGCGCCGGTCCGGCCGTCCAGCAGTTCGCGCACGATGTCCAGGTGGCCGTTGTGCCGGGCGGTCTCCTCGATCAGGTGCAGCAGGATCCACCGCAGGTCGACGTGCCGCCCGTCCCGGACCGGGCGCTCGGCCTTCGCGTCCAGGTCGTGTTCGGCGACCAGCCGCCGGAGCCGCTCGGCCTGCTCCTCGTACTCGGCGAGCAGCTGCTCCAGCGGGACGTCGACGGCGGTCCGCATCTCCGGGTCCGGGTCGTCGTCGGTGGCGTCGGCCAGCGGGCCGGTGAGCTCCTGCCCGAGGAACACCGCCTCCAGCCACCAGTGTTCGACCCACCGCAGGTGGCTGATCAGCCCGCACACCGTCATCAGCGGCGAGCCGGGCAGCGGCGAGCGGCGGGCGTCCTCCGCCGAGAGGCCCTCGCACTTGGCCCGCGCGGTGGCCCGGGCGTAGTCGAGGAAGGTGGTCAGTTGCGTGCGCTCGTCCCAGCTGGGAGGCGTGTCGGTTCGCTCGGTCATCGCGCGCAGTCTGCCCGACGCCGGCCGCACCGTCGACCGGATTTCGCCGCCGCTGCCGGTACGGTGGACCGGCCGGGCCCTCCACTGCTGTGCAGCTTTCCGCGCGTGGCCCGCAGGGGGAGGTCCGGCCGTGGAGCCGTCGGAGCAGCAGCACGTCACCAACACGGTCAGCGGCGGCACGGTCGACGGCCTGGTGGTCCAGGCCGGGATCGTGCACGTCCACGTCTCGGAGCAGCCGGCGCCCCGGGGGCCGGTGGGCGTGCCCCTGCGCTCCCTCGCCGATCCGACGGCGTTGAACGTCCGCCGGGCCATCGCCGTCGACCGCGGCGACGGCGGCGGACTGCCCGTCTACGTGCCCCGGGCGCACGACGAGGCGCTGCGCGCGGTGGTGCGGCAGGCCGCCGAGGGCGTGAGCGGCACGGCCGTCCTGGTCGGCGGCTCGTCGACGGGCAAGACCCGGGCGTGCTGGGAGTCGCTGCGGGAGCTGCCGTCGCACTGGCGGGTGTGGCATCCGCTGACACTCCGTCGGCTGCTCGCGGCGCTGCGGACGCCCGGCGCGCTCGCGCCCTGCACGGTGGTGTGGCTCGACGAGGCGCAGTCGTACCTGCTCCAGCCCGCCGACCCGCTGGGCGAGGAGGCCGCGGTGGCGCTGCGCGAGCTGCTGACCGTGCCGGAGCACGGCCCGCTCCTCGTCCTGGGCACGCTGTGGCCCGAGTACTGGCAGCTCCTCGACGAGGACCGCCACCGGGGCGCGCGGGCCGTGTTCGAGGGCCGCGGCATCCGGGTGCCGGACGCCTTCACCCGGCAGGACCTGGCCGAACTCGAGCGGGTCGCCGGAGCGGACCCGCGGCTCGCCGAGGCGGCGGCGAAGGCCCGGGACGGCGAGGTCGTCCAGTACCTGGCGGGTGCGCCCGCACTGGTGGAGCGGTACGAGACCGCCCCGTCCGCCGCCCGCGCGCTGATCGACGCGGCGATGGACCTGCGGCGCCTGGGCCACGGCGTGGACCTGCCGTGGCCGCTGCTGGCCGCCGCCGCTCCCGCCTACCTCACCCGCAGCCGGCTGGCGGCGGCCGCACCCGAACAGTGGCAGGAGGCCGTGGTCGTCGCCACCCGGCCGTGCCGGGGCGCCCCCGGCCCGCTCACCGCGGTCCCCTCCCCCGGCACGGACGGCGCGCTCCCGCCGGACCGGCCGTGGTTCCGGCTGGCCGACTACCTGGAGCAGCACGGACGCAGCACCCGCGCCCAGGAGGTTCCGGGCGCCCGATTCTGGGAGGCCGCGGCGGAGCACTGCGCATCCCCCGGCGACGCCGTCGCCCTCGGCCGGGCCGCCCTGGCGCGCCTGCGGCTGCGGCACGCGGAGCTGCTCCACCGGACGGCGTACCGGGCGGGCGCCCGCGCCGCGCTCCACGGCCTCGCCGCGATCCGGGAGCGGACCGGCCACCCGGAGGAGGCGGAACGCCTCGCCCGGGAGGCGGCGGACCAGCGCGACATGACGGTCTTCCAGCTGCTGGCGCGGATGCGCGAGCAGGCCGGAGCACTTCAGGAGGCGGCGCGGCTGTACCGGGCGAACGCCGATGCCGGCAGCGAGTTCGCCCCCTGGGACCTCGCCTGGCTGGAGGAACGCAACGGCAACCCCTCCGCGATGGACCGGCAGCTCTCCCGGGCGCTCGCCGCGAAGAACTTCGACGCCCAGCTCGTCGTTCCGTGGCTCCGCATGGGCCGGGACAAGCACCCCCTGTTGGACGACCTCGTCCACGACGCCGCCACCCGGGGAAGCGCCGTCGCCCTGTGGGCCCTCACCTCGGCCCACTGGCGCCCGGCCGTCCCGGAGCCGGAGCAGTCCGAGGAGGCCTGCCGCCGCGCCGCCGACGCCGGACACAGCCGGGCCCTGGAGGCGCTGGCCGAACGGCGGTCCGCCGACCCGCACTGGGCCAGGCTGCTGCGCTACGGCCTGGAACCGGACGGCCGGACCTCTCCGCCCTGGGACTGACCGCGGTCCCTTCGGGACCCGGTCGGCCCCGCTGCGCGTCCCCGCACCCCGGACGGTCGGACTCGGCCGGCGGCTCCGGGACGACCGGGTGACCGGGTGACCGCAGAAGTCGCGCGGTAGCGAGCCCGTCGGCAGGCACTTGGACAGTCGACCCGCCTTCCCCGGCCGTCGGAGCGCCGGACGGTCTCGAACCCCCGGGGCCGCGACCGGTCTGCGGGCCCCCGACCGGTCTGCGGGCCGCGGCCGGGCCCGACTCGGGCCGGTGGGAAGCGGATCCACCCGGTGGTCGGGCCGCCGCGGCTGCCCGCCCGTCCGGGCGCGGAGATTTTCCCGGGAGCTTCCGTCATCGGCGGACAGGAGCTGTACGGGTCTGCTCAAATGGTTCCCTCGATCGGCCCGGCCGCCCGCGGTCCGGCCCTCTTCGTGCGGGGGACCACGTTGGCAGCGAGGGCATTGGTGCACGGCGCACCGGCGCTCCTTCCGGTGATACCGGCCGTCCGGGACTTCCCCGGCTGGCAGGGCGGGTTGGCGTCGTTGGGGGTCGCCCATCCGGCGCGGGCGCTGCTGCCGCCGGGCCGGATCGACGCGCCGCCGGAGTTCCGGGTGCTGGACGGCCTGTGGTTCCCGGTGCGCGGCCACCGCTGGCGCCGGGCGGACGACGGCTACCTGGCCGAACTCGCCGCCGAGTGGCGACAGTCGGCGGATCCCCGGGCCGCCGCCGTGCTCGCCCTGCTGCGCCGGGCGGCACAGGCGCTGGAGCTGGACCCGATGGCGCTGCGGCGTCTGACGCTCTATCAGGTGTCCGAACGGGCGGCCGCGGAGGGCGGTCCGGCCGAGGAGGCGCTGCGCCGCCTCGGGGTGCATCCGGCGGAGGCGGCCGAGCTGGCCGCCGCGACGGCGTACCGGCCGCGGGTGGACCGGGCGGCCGCCGAGGGGCTGTGGGACGCCTGGGCGGAACGCCGACTGGACGAGACGGGCGCGCTGCTGGCCCGGCTGCCCGGCGCGCCCAGCGGCGACCAGGTGCTCGACGCGGTGCGCCACCACCACCGGAGCGAACTCGCGGGCCGGGACGCGCTGTTGCGCGAGGCGGCGGCGTCCGCCCGGCGCGGTGAGCGGGTCACCGCGGTGCGGTGCTGCCTGCGCGCGGCCCGGCTGGACCGGGCGGACCGGCGGCCGCTGCTGGAGCTGGTCCGGATCGCCGAGCACGACCGGGAACCGCCCCGCGGCCCCCGCTTACGGGCCGAACCGTCCGGCGCGGGCGTCGAGTTGGCCTGGACTCCGGTCTCCCGTCGATCCCCGGGCGGCGAGCCGGTCGGGTACCAGGTGCTCCGGCTGGACGCGACGGACCGGCCGCCCGGCGCCCGGCCCGCCGAGCCGGTCCCGCTCGGCCCCGTCGACCGGCCCGAACTGCGGGACTCCACCGTCCCGTTCGGCCACCGGGTGCGGTACGCGGTGGTGCCGGTCGCGGCCGGCCGCCCGGTCGGCGGCGCCGTGCTCGGCCCGCCCGTGGTGCTGGCCCCGCCCCCGGCGGACCTGCGGCTGGTCCCGGGCCGGAACGCGGTCGCGCTGTCCTGGACGGCTCCCGCTCCCGCCGAGGAGGTCCGGGTGGTGCGCACCGCCCCGGACGGCCCGGCCCGCGCCGAGTGGACGCAGCCGGCCGCCGCCGGAGCGCTGGTGGACCGCGGCGTCGATGCGGGCGTGCACCGGTACGCGCTGGCCGCCGGGTACCGGGCCGCCGACGGCGCCCGGGTCTGGTCGGCCGAGGTGGCGGCGGCCACCGTGGTGGAGCAGTACCCGGAGCAGGTCGCCCGGGTGCGGCTGGCTCCGGGACCGGACGGGACGGTGGCGGTGGAGTGGCCCGCGCCCGCGCACGGCCGGTCGGCACTGGTCGCCTGGCCCGATGGCGTGCCGCTGCCGCCGCCCGGCGAGGAGCTGCCGGACGCCGCCCGGCCGGAGGCGGCTGCGGCCGAGCCGGTCGGGGGCGGCCTGCTGCGGGCCGAACTCGCGGTCGTGCCACGCGCCTTGAACCGCTGCCTGCTGGTCACCGCGCTGGGCGGCCGGGCCGTCGCCGGGCCGGGCGTGGTGGTCGACGCGGTCGGCGGCGTCGAGCGGGCGACCGCCGAGCGGACGCCGGACGGCCGGGTCCGGTTGGCGTTCGCCTGGCCCGATCCGGCCGTGCAGACCGAGGTCCGGTGGTCGCAGGGCGGCGAGCAGGACCATCGCCTGGTGGCCCGCAGCAGCTACCTGCGGGAGGGCCTGGTGCTGCCCGTCGACCGGCGGCCCTGCACCGTCGTCCTCACCCCGGTCGGCCGGGCCTCGGCCGACCTGGTGCTGAGCACGCCCGTCGAACTCGCCGTCCCCGCGCGGCTGCGGATCGCCTGGCGGCTGGAGCGGCCGCCCCGGCTGGGCCGCCGCCGGCCGTGGCAGCTGCGCCTGCGCACCGAGCTTCCGGCCGCCCCGGACGGCGAACTCCACTGGCCGTGCCCGGACTTCTCGCTGGTCGCCGCCGCCGGGGCGGTCCGCCCGCTGCGGCCCGAGCAGGGCGAGGAGCTGCTCCGGGTGCCCGGCGCCGAGCTCGCCGACGGACTCCCCCACCTGGCCGAGCTCGATCCGCACCGGATCGCCCGGCCCGCCGTGCTGCGCGGCTTCCTGGTCGGCCCGCACGCCGGGGCGGCCGAACTGCAGGATCCCGACCCCGACTCGCTGGTGGTGCGTTGAGATGACGGACGTGGTCTGCCCGTACTGCTTCACCCGGGACCGGTCGTCCCGGCTGCTGTTCCGCTGCCTGGCACAGGGCTCCCGGGTCCGCGGCGCCGCGCCGTGCGGCGCCGAGTACGACGAGGTGTGGGCGGCGTTCGCCAACCACGGCGGCAGCCGGCACACGGCGATGCGCGGGCCGCTGTTCGCGCCGGCCCACCGGATCGGCCGGCCGCCGCGGCTGCGCGAGGAGTGCCCGAACTGCGGGGTGGCGACGCCCGTCCGGGTCTGCCGGACCTGCCACAGCGACCTGCCGAACGACTACGGCGACCAGCCGACCCGGATCATCGCCCTGGTCGGCCCGAAGACGGCCGGCAAGAGCACCGCGATGACCGTGCTGCTGCACGAGCTGCGCGGCGCGGCGGGCCGCCCGTTCCGGGCCACCCTGACGCCGATGGGCGCGGCCACCCAGAGCCGGTTCAAGGAGCTGGAGGACGACCTCTACGACGGCCTGCGGCTGCCCGCCCCGACCCAGAGCGCCGCGATGAGCTTCAACGATCCGCTGATCTTCCGGCTCAGCCTGGAGCGCGACGGCCTGGCCCGCCGGGGCAGCCGGGCCACCACGCTGGTGTTCTTCGACGCGGCCGGCGAGAACCTCGCCAGCGCCGAGGCGATGGACCGCTACACCGCCTACCTGGCCGCCGCCGACGGCATCATCCTGATGGTCGACCCGCTCCAACTGCGCTCCGTCCGCGAGTCCTTGGCGGACCTCGGCCGACGCCTGCCGGACCTGGAGGCCCCGCCGGACCAGATCGCCGCCGACCTGGCCGCCCAGCTGCGCGGCCACCGCCGGCGCGACCGGCACGGCCTGGTGTCCACCCCGCTCGCGGTCGCCCTCACCAAGAGCGACGAGCTGCTCGGGCAGCTGCACCCCGGCTCGCCGATCGCCCGCGCCGCCCGGCACGACGGCGGCGAGCTCGACGAGGCGGACCGGATCGCCGTGCACGACGAGGTCCGGGCCCTGCTCGCGCAGTGGGACGGCGGCGCGCTGCACGCCCAACTCTCCGCCGACTTCCGGACGTTCTCGCTGTTCGCGCTCTCCGCGCTGGGCGCGCCGCCGCCGGACGACGCACCGGCCGACGCGCCGAGACAGGGCCCGCAGCCGCTGCGGGTCGCCGACCCGCTGCTGTGGCTGCTGGGCCGGCACGGCGTGCTGAAGGTCCGGCGGCCGAAATCCGGAGCACAGGAGGCACAATGACGCTCCGTCAGCTCCACTACACGTCCGCGCCGCCCGGACCGGACGGCTCCGGCTTCCGGTTCACCTCGGTCAGCGACGGCGTCGGCCCCGAGGTGCTCCGGCTGGCCGAGCCGGTGCTCGGCTACGAGCCGCCGCGGGACGCGCCGCTGCGCCCCGCCGAGGCCGAGCTCGCCGAGTTCCCGGTGGCGTTCGCGCACACCCGGCTGCCCGACGGCAGCTCCCTGGTCAGCCGCACGGTGTACACCGGCGTGGACTACACCGGCCGCTACGGCAACTTCCACGCGCACGCGGTGCACCTGGCGCCCGGCGAGTTCCTCCCCCACCCCGAGCGGCCCGCGGAGCAGCTGCGGCCGATCGAGGTGTGGGAGTCGCCGTCCTGGCGGCAGGACGCCCCGGTCGGCCAGGCGCCTCCCGACCTTCCCTTCCTGAAGCAGGGGTTCACCTTCGGCCGGGAGGTGCTGTGCCGGTTCGCCGCGGAGCGCGCGGAGCAGCTGGCGCCGTTCCTGGCGGACGTCCGCGCGCTGTTCGCGGACCCGCCCGGCCCGCAACTCGTCCTGGTGGAGCGCGACCCGCGGGCGGTGGCCCACTGGGTGGCGCTGGCCACCGGGGCGCTGCCCGCCCGGCACGCCGCCGAGCTGACCTTCACCACGTACACCCGCCGCCCGTACCGCTGCGGGCAGTCCATCGTCGGGATCCGGCCGGACGCCGAATTCTCGTTCGGTCCGGTCGAGTTGCAGCACCACTACCGGGTCCGGCACGGCCTCGGCGGGCCGTCCAGCCCGGTCGCCGGCGACCCGTGGGCGGAGCTGGCCGCGGCCGTCTGGCTGGCCGGCCGGGTCGAGCTGTTCGCCCGGGCGGCCGGCCCCGAGGGCGGGTTCGCCACCGGCCGGCTGGCCGCGCTGGCGCTCGCCGCGGGCGTCCCGGTCGGCGCGGCGGCGGCCCGGGCGGCCGCCGAGTGGGCGTGCGCCCGGCCGACCGACCCGGCGTTCGCCGGTTCCCCGGGCCGGCAGGACGAGTTCTGGGACGGCCTGACCGCCGGTCTGCTCGCCGCGGACGCCGTCGGACCGGACGGGCTGCGCCGCCTCGCCGGTGCGCTGCACACCGCCGGCCTCGGCGCCCGGGCCGTCGCCGCCCTGACCGCGACCGCGCTCCGGGCCGCCGTCCTCGACCCGTCCGACGAACTCGCCGCGCCCGCGCTGCCCGCCGACCCGGAGGCCCGGCGCGAGCTGGCCGACTCCCTGGCGCCCGCGCTGCGGGCCCGGATCGGCGACCCGGCGACCGACCCGGCCCGCCTGCTCGGCCTTGTGGAACTGGCCGGCCGGCTGGGCGTCGACCCGCAGGCGCCCGCCGGGTCGCTCGCCGAGCGCCTCACCGCCACCCTGACCGGCGCCGACCCGCAGCGGGCCGACCGGACCCGGCGGCTGCTCGACGCGCCCGGCGGCGCGGAGCTGCGCGCCGCCGTCCTGGACCGGCTGAACGACCTGGCCCGGGAGGACGACCCGGCGCCGTTGGCCGCCGTCGTCGGCTCCCGCCTCCGGTTCGACCGCGCGGAGCTGACGGACCGTCCGCACCTGGCGGCGGTCCGGCGGGCCGGCCGGGACCACGCCGGGCTGTCCGGCACCCGGCTGCTCACCGCGCTGCTGAACGACGCGCTGAGCGACGGCACCGCGCCGTCCGCCGGTGCCGGCGGGGACCGCCCGGAGGGCGATCCGCTGCTGCTGCGCACCGTGTTCCGGCTCGGCTGGCCGGACTCCCCGCCGACCGTCCTCGACGCCCGCGAGGTGCTGCGCGTGTGCCGGCACCCCCGGTTCCCGCCCGACCTGCTGCCCCGCTCCGGCCTCGGCACCGGCCTGGCCCGCGCCGCGCTGGGCGCCGCCGCGGACGACCCGCACGCCGCCTCCCTCGCCGGGGAACTCCTGGCCGGCTTCGCCGACCGCGGCCTGCCGCCCCGCGAACGCGCCGCCCTGGAGGCCCTGCACCTGGCCGGCGAGCTCCGGGCCGGCCGGGTGGACCGCGGCTTCACCCGGCTCGCCCTCGAACTCGCCCTGCGCGCCGCCCCGTTGGAGGCCGCCGTCGCCACCCGGCTGACCGGCGCCCTCGCCTACCTGCTGCTCGGCGGCCACAGCGGCCTGGCCCGCGGACGCGCCCCCGGCGTCGCCGAGGTGCTGCTGCTCGACGAGGTCGGGACCCTCGCCCGCAGCGGAGACCCGGCGGCCCTGGCCGCCTACCGGACGCGGGCGGCCGGCCCGGTCCTGCGCCGCGACCTCGCCAACGACTCGCGCTACCCCGCGGCCTGCTTCGTCGCCTGGTCCTCCTTCCCCGACATCACCCCCGGCTGGGAGCGCACCCGCACCGACCTCCTCGACCAGGTCCTCCGGCCCACCCTGCGGGCCCTCCCCGCCGACGCCCGCGACCGGATCGGCTCCCTGGTCGCCGCCACCCCGTTCCGGCCCCCCGGCGACCTCGCCTGGTCCACCCTCTGGGCGGACTGGCACCGGGGGCGCGGCCCCGGACTGGTCGGCCGCCTCTTCGGCCGCGCCCGCCCGGGCCCGCCCCGCCGCGGCGCGAACGAGCTGACGCCCGATCAGGACGACCGGGGGAAGCGGTGACCCGGCCCGGGGCCGGCCCGCGCCCCGCCGTCGCCCCGACGTCCCTTCGCCCCGACAGGAGACAGCCGTGATCCAGGTCGGCCAGGTGGTGCAGTGGGCCGGAATCGCACTCGGCGGGTTCGTCTCGGTGACGGCCGCGCTGACGGTGCTGCGGACCGGCCCGGAGTTCTACGGCGTCGCGGCGCTGACGGCGGGACGGGCGCTCGGCCCCTGGCAGGCCGGGCGGGACGACGCTCGGGTGCCGTTGCCGGGCGGGGCGGGCGAGCCCGCGCACCGGTCGTACTGGTGGCGGCAGGTGTGGGTGGACGCCGGGCACGCGCTGCTCGCCGGGGTCGCGGAGGCCTGGGAGCGGCTCACCGAGGACTGGCTCGCGGAGCGGGCCTGGCGGATGATGCTGGGCCGCAGCGCCAAGGGCGGCCCGGTCCGCAACGGCCTGGGCCGCAAGCTGGCCCGCCTGGTGGGCGCGGGCGTCGCCCTGGGGGCGGTCCTCGGCGCGCTGCTCGCGGCGGCCGTCGTGCTGGTGCTGGCCGTGCTGTTCGCCCTGCTGCTGGGCGCGGCCTGCCTCGGCGCGGGGGCGCTCGCCGGGGTGCTGAACGGTCTGGGCCGGATCCTGCCGAGGCTCCGGGGGATCCGGCCCCGGTGCCCGTACCCGGGCTGCTGGGAGGCCGTTCCGCTGCCGGTGTACCGGTGTCCGAACTGCCCGCGCACCCACCGGGCGCTGCGGCCAGGCCGGTACGGGGTGCTGCGCCGGGTGTGCCAGTGCGGCTCCCGGGTGCCGCTGGGCCTGTTCGGCGGCCGGCCCGAACTGGAGGCGTACTGTCCGCACTGCGACCGGCAGTTGCCGGGCGTGCTGGGGCGCGCGCCGCTGGTGCACCTGCCGCTGCTGGGCGCGGACTCGGCGGGCAAGACGATGTTCCTGATGGCGGCCGTCCGAGGGCTGCAGGCGCTCGCGGCACCGGGCGTCTCGGTCGGGTTCGGGACGGCCGAGGACCGCGACCGGTACGAGCACGCGGAGCGCCAACTGGACGGCGGGGCCTGGGTGAACTCCACCGCGGACCCGCTGCCGCAGGCCTTCCTGCTGGTGGTGTCCCGGGGGCGCAGGCGCCGCCTGGTGTACCTGTACGACCCGATGGGCGAGACCGTCCGCAACGAGGCGTCGCTGCGCGACCAGCGCTACCTGGCACACGCGGACGCGCTGGTGCTGGTGTGCGACGTGCTCGCGGAGCCGGAGGTCCGCCGGTCGCTGACGCCCGCCGACGCGGCGCTCGCCGGTGCGGCCCGCCCGGCCCGCGAGGGGCCGGGCGACACGGCGGGGCGGCTGGTCGGCGAGTTCGGGCCGCGGCCGCGGCGGCGGCGCACGCCGGTGGCCGTGGTGGTGACCAAGCGGGACGTGCTGGACGGCCTGTCGGCGCTGCCCGTCGCGCCGCGCGGCGACGTCCGGGAGTGGCTGGGCCGGATCGGCCTGGCCCACCTGGTGCAGCTGCTCGCCAACGAGTTCGGCGGCCACCGGGCCTGGGCGGTGAGCGCCCGGGCGGCGACCGCGCCGGGCGCGGGGCCGGAGGAGTCCCGGCTGGCCGCCGAGCCGCTGCTGTGGCTGCTGGCCCGGCGCGGCCTGCGCCTGGGCGACCGACCCCGGACGATCGGAGGAAAGGCATGACGGCCCGCCAACCCACCCACGTCATCGGGGTGCTGCGGTGAGACTGCCCGCACACGTCGTACGGCAGCGCCGGGTGGTGGCGGCGCTGTTCGCCGTCGCCGCCACCGCGGCGGGTCTCGGCGCGATCGGCGCGCTGTGGCTGCTCGGCACCGGACTGCGCTGAGCGGCCGGTCCATTCGTTCCGGGCGCCGCGTCCGCGCCGGCCCGGACCTACACCAGGGAGCGAGACACCATGAGTGACATGCCCGGCGGGCCGATGGCCACCCGCCCGGTCCACTTCTTCTGGATTCTGGACTGCTCGTACTCGATGGAGCTGGAAGGGAAGATCGCCAGTCTGAACTACGCCATCCAGGAGGCGCTGCCGGAGATGCGGTCGGTCGCGGACGACAACCCGTCCGCCGACCTGCTGGTCCGGGTGCTGACCTTCTCGTCCACGGCGCGCTGGCTCCAGCCCACCCCGACGCCGATCAACGACTTCCGCTGGCAGCCGGTGCAGACCGACGGCGCGACCAACCTCGGCGAGGCGCTGAAGCTGGTGGCCCGCGAGCTGGAGGTGCCGCCGATGCCGGTGCGCGCCTTGAAGCCGGTGCTGGCGCTGGTCTCGGACGGGCAGCCGACCGACGACTGGCGGGCGGGGCTGCGCGCGGTGGACGCCACCCCGTGGGGGCGGCGGGCGGTGCGGGTGGCGATCGCCATCGGCAAGGACGCCGACCGAGCGCAGCTGAAGGAGTTCCTCGGCAACCCGGAGCTCGAACCGCTGGACGCGGACTCCCCGAAGCGACTGGCGGCGGCGATCCGCTGGGCGTCCACGGTGGCGCTGAAGGCCGCCTCGACGCCGCTCGCCCAGGCCGACTCGGCGGAGGGCGGGTACGGCCCGTACGCGCCGCCGCCGGTGGCCGCGGACGACGATGACGACGAGGTCTGGTGAGCCCGGTGGAACCTGACGACCCGTCGGACGGCGCCGGGGGCGGCCCGGGCGACGGCTGGCGGCTGACGGACCGGCAGGTCCGGGGCCCGCACAAGGCCCGCTGCCAGGACCGGACCGCCGCCGAGGAGCTGCCGGGCCCGGACGGTGACCTGGCGGGCGTGCTGCTCGCGGTGGCCGACGGCCACGGCTCGGCCGCGCACGGCCGCAGCCACCTGGGCGCGGAGTTCGCGGTCGCGGTGTTCCTGCGGCTGGCCCGCCGGTTCGCGGCGGCCGCGCTGTCCGGGCGGGTGCCGCTGCCGGCGCTGCGTGCCGAGGCGCAGCAGCGGCTGCCGTGGAACCTGGTCCGGGAGTGGGAGGACCGGTGCGCCGCGCACCTGCGCGCGGAGCCGCTGGAGGGCTTCCCGGAGCCGCCGCCGGGCCCGCTGCGGGACCGCTCCCAGCTGGTGCCGTACGGCACGACGCTGCTCGGCGCGGCGCTGCTGCCGGGCCTGCTGGTGGCCTGGCAGCTGGGCGACGGCGACCTGGCGCTGGTGGACCGTTCGAGCGGCGCGGTGCTGCTGCCGCTCGCCCCGGCCGCGCCCGAACTCGGCGACGAGACCGACTCGTTGTGCAGCAAGGACGCCGCCCGGCTGGTCCGGACGCACTGGTCGCCGATCGTCGGCGCGGCCGAGCCGCCGGGCCTGCTGCTGCTGTCCACCGACGGCCTGTCGAAGAGTTTCGCGGAGCCGTCGGGCTTCGAGGCCTTCGCCGCCGGCCTGTACCGGCGGCTGCTGGACGACGGCCACGCGGCGGTCGTCGGGCAGCTCGGCGGCTGGCTGGAGCGGGCGGCCTCGTTCTCGGGCGACGACACCTCGGTGGCGCTCGCCTGGTACGACGACCCGCACCGGCCGGCCGGCCGGCAGAACCCCGACGCGCCGGACGGCGTGCACCGCCCGGACCCGAACGCCACCCCGGAGGAATCGTCATGAGCAACGGGATGCTCGATCCCGGAACCGTCCTGCGCACCGAGGACGGCGACGCCGTCACGGTGGTCGAACTGCTCGGCGCGGGCGGCCAGGGGGAGGTGTACCGGGCCCGCACGGGCCGCGGCGAGCACGCGCTGAAGTGGTACTTCCCGGCGTCCGGCACCGAGCAGCAGCGCCGGATCGTCGAGGACCTGGTCTCCCGGGACTTCGACGATCCGCGGTTCCTGTGGCCGGAGCAGCTGGTGGAGGACGCGCCGGGCGGCGCGTTCGGCTACCTGATGGGGCTGCGGCCGGACCGGTTCAGGAGCCTGCCGCAGCTGTTCCGCCGTCAGGTGCCGTTCACGGTCCGGTCCTTGCTGCGGGCGTCGGTGCACATGGTGGAGGGCTACAAGGCGCTGCACTCGCAGGGCGTCGCCTACCGGGACATCTCCTGGGGCAACGTGTTCATCGACCCGGCCGACGGCTCGATCCTGATCTGCGACAACGACAACGCCGTCCCGGAGACGGCGGCGGCCGGGATCAGCGGCACGATGAAGTTCATGGCCCCGGAGCTGATCCGCCGCGACCCGGGGGCGCGGCCGTCCACCCAGACCGACCTGCACGCGCTGGCGGTGCTGCTGTTCATGGTGCTGATGAACCACCATCCGCTGGAGGGGCGGCTGGCGCTGGCCGTCCGCTGCCTGGACGAGGCCGCCGAGCGGCGGCTGTACGGGGAGCGGCCGGTGTTCGTCTTCGACCCGGCGGACGCCTCCAACCGGCCCGACGAGGACGAGCAGCCCGGGGTGCGGGCGAACTGGTCGGTGACGCCGCCGGTGCTGCGCCGGCTGTTCGAGCAGAGCTTCACCGAGGGGCTGCACGAGCCGGGCCGCCGGGTCCGCGAGTCGCAGTGGCGGGACGCGCTCGGCCAGGTGCTGGACACGGTGGTCGACTGCGCGTCCTGCGGGCGGGCCAACATGACCGAGCCGACCAGCACGCGGGCCCGGGCCTGCTGGAGCTGCGGCGCCCCACTGGTGCTGCCGGCCCGGCTGGTGGTGACCACGGCCGGTCCGCGGGTGACCCGCACCGTGCGGCTGGGCCGCACCGCCCGGCTGTTCCGGCACCACCTGGTCGCGGAGCCGCCCCGGCACGACTTCACCGACGGTGCGGTGATCGCCCGGATCGGCGAGAACCCGAACCGGCCCGGGCAGTTCGGCCTCACCAACGAGACTGCCCGGGAGTGGACCGGCCGCCGCACCGACGGCCGGATGCTGCAGGTGCCGCCGCAGCGGACGGTGCCGCTGCTGGACGGGCTGCGCCTCGACCTCGGCGACGGCGTCGAGGCCGAGGTGCACACCGACTGACGGCCGGTCGGCGGCCCGTCACAGGCCGAGGGCGCGCAGCAGGCCCTCGGCCGCGGTGGCCGCCGCGCCGCCGGCGGTGACGCCCCGGACGATCAGCTCCAGCCAGCCGCGCAGCCGGCCCGGCTCGGCGTCCCGGCCCTCGTCCTCGGCGCGGGCCAGCTCGCCGTGCACCGCGTCGGCGGTGGGCGCCAGCTCGGGCGCCTCCTGCTGCACCAACCGGGCGAGCTGGGCGGCGAGTTCGCGCACGGCGGGGGTCTGGTCGGCGGCCGGGCCGGCGCAGTTGTGCTGGACGTTGCCGGTGCCGCCGATCACCGACTGGGTGATCGGGGCGTTGAAGGTGAACTGGTCGCCACCGGACACGGGGGCACTCCCTGGGGTCGTGGGTTCGGTCAAGGACTGGGTGCGGCAGCGGGGTTGGGCCCGCCGGCGCTGCTGCCGCCGCCGGGCGGGGCGACGTAGTTGTTCTGCACGTTGCCGACGCCGCCGATCACGGCGTTCTGGATCGCACCGTTGAAGATGGTGGTCTGGGTCTGGAAGATCTGCTGCTGCTGTTGGGCGGTCAGGTCGGCGGTGTCGATGCGGTGCGCCGCCAGGAACTGCTCGGTGGCGTCGAGCACGGCCTGCACCATCAGCTTGAAGTAGGTGGAGGAGTCCCGGCGTTCGGCGAACTCCATGTACGGCCAGAACGAGGCCCGCTCGCGCAGGCTGTTGGTGGTGCCGTAGTCGATGGTGCCGTAGTTCTTGCGGATCTCCCGGCGGGTGCGCTCCAGCCGCCGGGCCTTGCCGGCGGCGTCCGCGGCCCGTCCGAGCAGGGCGCCCACCGAGCCGAACAGCAGGCCCGGGGTGGCGCGCGCGGCGTCCGCGAGGGCCCGCGCCCGAAGCCGGACGGGGCCGGCCAGCTGACGGTCCGGCAGGTCGAACCGGGGGCCGAGCGGCGGCAGGACGTACGCGTTGACGTTCCAGGTCAGCGAGGTGCGGGTGAGCTGGGCGCGCAGGTGCATGGAGACCACCACCCGGCCGCCGTCGCCGATCATCCGCAGGCACAGGTAGGTCTCCAGGCCGGTGGTGGGGTTGGCGGCGCCGGCCTTCACCCACTGGCTGTCGACCACCGTCAGCGGCCGCCCGGTCGGGTCGGGCAGCGCCCAGGGCAGGTTGGCCAGGAAGGTGCCGCGGGCGTACAGCCGGTTGCGCACCGAGATGCCGTCCAGGCCGCTGTCCTTGATGATCCAGCGGGCGACCTGGTCGTGGATGTCGGCGGCGTTGAACGGCACCGGGGTGAGCGGGTTGCCCGCCGAGTCCCTGGCCGGCCGGGCAATGTTGATCGGCGCCCAGACCTGCTCGTAGATCCGCCAGCCGCTGCCGACGAACGGGTTCACGCCCGCCACGTCCTCGTGGTAGACCACCAGGTTGGCGCGCTTGAGCAGCTCCAACTGCCGTTCCAGTTCGGGTTCCACGGGCGGCGCCTGCCCGGCCGCGGCGCCCGCGCCCTCGCCGAGCTCCCGGGCGATCCGCCAGGACGTCCACAGCTCCCGGTACACCACCACCAGCGCGGCGAGCACGACCGCCGGCAGCCCGGCGGCGGCCGCCGCCGCCAGCGCACCATGACCGGTCGTCAGGCTCCGGGCCGCCAGCAGCAGCAGGGCCGGCAGGAGCGCCAGCAGCCCCGCCAGCACCCGGTCCCGGCGCAGCACCCGCGCCTCGGCCTGCCGGGCGTGCCGGACCACCGCGACGACGTTCACCCCGACCGGCAGTCCGGCCGCCCGGATCCCGTCCTCCGCGTACTCGGCGAGCACCTCGCGCGCGAACCGCGGATCCAGCTGGGCCGTCCGGCACATCCGCCGACTGACCAGATCCGTACGGTACTTGGGCAGCGCGGGCAGCGGCCCGATCGGCATCCACCCTCCCCCGGTGAGACGCGCCGCGCGACGCCGCGCGTGGGGGCGAGTGTATGCCCGGCGTGCCCGGACCGGCAGCGCTTCGGCGGATTCCGCACCCGGCCCGGGCCCGGCGGGCGGGGGCCGCCCCGAACTCCGTCCCCGGGGACCGATGAGTCCTCGCCGCCGCGGTCGTCGAACCGGTGGGAGCGACCACCGACCACCGGGGAGACCGGACATGTCCAGCACCACCACCGCAGCCGCCGCTTCCGCCTCCGCCCCCGTCGCGCCCGGCAGGGCCGTCGCCCGTACGGTCCTGGCGCTGCGGATCCTGCTCGCCCTGTTCTTCGGCCTGGCCAGTGCGCTGCCGAAGCTGCTCGCGCTGCCCGCCGCCGCCGCCGTCTTCGACGCCATCGGCGCGGGCGACTGGTTCATGTACGCCACCGGGCTGGTGGAACTGGCCGGAGCCGTCGGCCTGCTGCTGCGCCGGCTGGCCGGGCCGGCCGCGACGGCGCTGATCGTGTTCCTGCTGTGCGCGTTCGTCACCCAGCTCACCGCCCTGCACGGCGAGAACGCGGGGACGCCGTTCCTGTTCATGGTGCCGCTGGCCGTCGTCGCCCGGCACCGGCGCGCCGGGACGGCCGCGTTCCTCCGCTCCGGCCGCTGACCGGTGACGGTCCGTCAATCGCGGGGGCTCCCGGCGCACGGGTGCTTTCGGCTGTGCGCGCCCTCCTCGGGCGCGGGCCCGCCTGCCGGTGCCGGTCAGCCGAGTCGGGCGACTCCGCCGTAGCAGCCCGCCTGCGCGTCGGTGACGGCCGCGGCGCCGGCCTCCGGACGCCAGCGCGGACTGGCGACGACACCGGGGTCGAGCAGCCGCCAGTCGCCGAACAGCGAGGTGACCTCCGCCCGGCTGCGCGCCTGCAGGTCGGTGCCGGAGCTGCGGTAGACGTTCTCCATCCGGGCGGTGGCCTCGGGGTCGAAGTCGGCGGTGAAGTGCGTGATGACCAGGTAACTGCCGGGCACGAGCCGCGAGGTGAACGCCTCGACCACGTCGAGGGCGCTCTCGCCGGGACGGTCGGCGACGAAGTGCAGCAGCGCGACCATGCTGAGCGCCACCGGCCGGTCGAGGTCGAGCGTCTCGGCGGCGGCGTCCAGGATGGTCCCGGCGTCGCGGACGTCGCCCTGGACGTACGCGGTGCGGCCCTGGGCGGTGCCCTGCAGCAGCGCCTCGGCGTGGGTGAGCACGATCGGGTCGTTGTCGGCGTAGACCACCCGGGCCCCGGCGTGGACGCCCTGGGCGACCTCGTGCAGGTTGGGAGAGGTGGGGATGCCGGTGCCGATGTCCAGGAACTGGTCGACGCCGAGTTCGGCGATGGTCCGGGTGGCGCGGCGCATGAAGGCGCGGTTGGCGTGCGCGGCGAGCCGGGCGTTGGGGAAGGCGTCGAGCGCCCGGCCGGCGGCCTCGCGGTCGGCGGGGAAGTTGGTCACGCCGCCCAGGTAGTAGTCGTACATGCGGGCCGAATGGGCCTGGTGGATGTTGAGGTTGATGCCGATCTGCGGCGTCTGGTGAGCGGTGTCGTCAGCCATCGCGTCCCCCCTGGTCGCTGGACGTCCTTCGGCTCCGGCACACCTCGGGCGCGGATGCGGCGCCCCCTTGCCCGGAACCGATCGGATCATGCCCCGGAAACGACCGGCCAACCACGAGGGCCTGCGGCCGTCCGCAGGGCCGGCCCTCGCCCGCCGGGACCGGACCCCGGCGGGGCCCGTCGACCGGAGCCGGTCGTACCTGCCACCCCGACTGTCCGACCGGCCGACACTTCTGCGCGCCGAATGTTCGCAGATTTCCGTTTCCACCACGGGCCGCCCTCATACGCTGAAATGGTGATGCGAGGGGACAGCGGCCCCTCGTCAGGGCATCGGCGTGTGACGTGACGGGGACGCCGGTCGCGGTCCGATCGGCGCGGGAGGTCCCCACTCCCGCCGGGAGGGATGACGGTGGACCCCGAGTACGGGTTGATGGCACCGCAGCGGCGTGACCAGCTGACCTTCGACGCGTTCTGCGAGACGCACGAACGCGCGTGGCTCGCGACGGCGCGGGCTTCCCGGCTGTCCGACGAGCAGGCCCGCGCGGTGGTCGACACGGTCCGCGACCAGCTCTGGGGGGACTGGCAGTTGCTGCTGCGGGAGCCGGTCCCGGCGGCCTCCGCGTGGCGGGTGCTCAAGGACCGGATCGCGCAGGCGGACCCGGCGGCGGCCGCCGCCGACGGCGAGCACGGACCCCCGGAGCCGTGGCGGGCGGCCATCGGCGCCGTGATCGACCGGATGCGCCTGACCCTCGAGTCCGCGCCGGACCTGCACGGCGTCGACGAGGCGATCCGGTCGCTGCCCGAACGCCAGCAGGACGTGGTGATGCTCCGCTTCGCACTGGACCTGCCCGAGGAGACGGTGGCCGACTACCTGGACTCGACGGTGGCCACCGTGCGCTCCCAGGCGCGCCACGCCAGAACCCGCCTCGGCGAGAAGCTCGGCCGGAGGAACGCGTGAACGGTTCGTCCCCGACGGCGAAGGCGGCGCCGGAGCACGCCCTCGGCCCGGCGCCCGCTCCGCTGCGGCTGGCGCACCGTCAGGCCCGGCACGAACTGGCCCTGCTGTGCTCGCTGGTCCTGGCGAACCCGGCGTCGGCGGCCTCGCTGGCCCGACTGGTGGACAGCGAGGTGGAACGGCCGGACGGCGCCCTGGTGCTGGGCGTCCTGCTGCACCTGGCCGACTACCAGGAGGGGGCGCGCTTCTGGTGGGAGTTCGCGGCGGGCGGCGGCAGCCACCTGGCCGCCTCCTGCCTGTGGTTCTGGCACCAGTCCCGGGGCGAGCCCCGGGACGCCCGGTTCTGGCGCCTGCAGGCCGAGTCGCTGGCCGAACTCCCGCAGCCCGACTGGCGGCTGGCCTCGCCGGACCGGCCGCTGGTGTCGCGCGCCGTCCGCGCCGAGTTCCTCGCCCTGTGCAAGCAGGGGATGGTCCCCCGGCTGCCCCCGCGGCTCGCCGCCGTCCTCAAGTCCCTTCCGGTGGAGGACGACGACGGCGACTGGCCCGAGATCCCGCACTGGAGTCCGGACGTCGTCCACCGCCTGCGCAGCGCCGCCGAGGAGCCGCCCCGCTGACGGCCGGACGCACAGTCGAGTCCCGGGTCCTGGCGCCGGCGCCGGGCGGTGACGGCCCGTCAGCCACTGGAAGGCTTTTAACTAGTCTTTATGCGCGTCCTCCTTCCTCCGCGGCGGCGGAGCGGCGAGGCTTTCGCTCTGTCTCCGCCGGAACGCGCGACCGCGCCGCCGGCGCTGTATGGGGAGGACCCACCACCGTGCCCAACAGGCAACGCCGACGGCTCCTGCTTCCCGCCGTCACCCTGACCGCGCTCGGGCTGGCCACCACTCAGGCCCTCGCCGCACCGGTCGACCCGCCGCGCCCGCACCAGGCCCGGCACCTGGCCGACATCGGCGCGAAGCACGCCGCCAAGATCAAGGACGCCGGCGGCCGGACGTTCGGCGCCAACGCCGACGCGCCCGGCGAGGACGACGGCGACGAGGCGGAGAACTCCGCCGAGGGCACCGCCCAGTACACCGAGGCCCGCACCGCCCCCGGCGTGGTCGCCCCGGGCGCGTACGGCGCGGCCTGGGCGCAGCTCCGATCGATGCCGCACACCGGCGGCGACTGGGACCACGTCACCGACCGGCCGTACAACTCGGACGATCCGCGCTACCGCGACGTCAATTCCAACTCCAGCGGCGGTTCGGGCTACGTGACGGGCCGGATCACCGGCATCGCCGCCGACCGCGACGGCTACGTGTACGCGGGCGGCGCCAACGGCGGCGTGTTCCGCTCCCGCACCGGCGGCGGCCAGTGGCAGTCCATCTCGGACCGGCTGCCGTCGCTGTCCACCGGCACCCTGGACCTCGACGCGTCCGGGCGGCTCTGGTACGCCACCGGTGAGTCGAACACCGGCGCGACCTCGTACGTCGGCACCGGCGTGTACGTGCTGGCCGACCCGCAGCACGGGGAGTTCCAGCCCGGCATGCGGGTCGGCGGCGCCGAACTGGAGTCGACGATCATCCACGCGCTGCGCTTCGGCGGCGGCAAGGTGTGGGCGGCGACCGGCCGGGGCGTGTGGAGCCACTCGACCGCCACCCTGTCCGGGCCGTGGACGCTGGAGTTCGCGCCCAACCCCGAGTACCTGCCCGGCGGTTCGAAGGCCGCCGACCCGGCGGCGCCGTACAAGAACATCGCCAACGACATCGCTATCGACCCCCAGGACCCGAACCGGGTGGTGCTGGCGGTCGGCTGGCGCGGCGGCGACGCCTACAACGGCTTCTACAGCAAGGCCGCGGACGGCAGTTGGCAGCGTGTCGGCGAGCTGGGCGACCTGCCGGCCGACGCCGCGAACGTCGGCAACGTGACCTTCGCCGCCTCGGCCGACGGCTCGCGCTACTACGCGATCGACCAGTCGCCGCTGCTCACGGCGACCGACCCGGACAGCGGCCTGAAGGGCATCTACGTCTCCAAGTCCGGTTCCCCGTTCGGACCGTGGACGCTGATCGCCGACAAGGACAAGCTGAAGGACTCCGGTTCCGCGCTCCAGGACGAGGGCTACCAGCCCGGCATCCAGTCCTGGTACAACCAGTTCCTCCAGGTCGACCCCGCCGACCCGGAGCACGTGTACGCCGGCCTCGAAGAGGTCGTGGAGACGAAGAACGGCGGCGCCTCCTGGACCGTCCCCGGCCCGTACTGGAACTTCGGCTTCTCCTGCTGGAGCATCGACCCGGCCAAGCAGACCGGCGACTGCTCGCAGACCACGCACTCCGACCAGCACGCCGTCGCCGTCGGCAGCTACCGGGGCCGGCCGACCGTGTACGTCGGCAACGACGGCGGCATCTACCGCCGCCCGGTGAACGGCGCGGCCGACGCCTCCGGCCACGCCACCGACTGGACGTCGCTGGCCGACGGCACCATGGACACCCTGCAGTACTACTCCGTCGGCGTCGGCAAGGACCCGGCGGACCGCTCCGGCCGCGGCGTCGTCGTCAGCGGCGGCCTGCAGGACAACGGCGAATCGATCCTGCGGGCCCGCGACAGGGTGATGGGCTCGAACTTCGGCGGCGACGGCGCCGACACCCTGGTGGACCCGGCCAACGGCTGCCACATCGCCGAGGAGTACGTCTACCTGGACGTCTGGGTCACCCAGAACTGCGCGGTCAACGACGGCAGTTGGCAGAGCGACCCCAGCCGGGCCAGCTCCTACGAGGTCGCCCCGCCGGACCACGAGACCTCCGCCGCCCGGTTCATCGCGCCGCTCACCACCGACCCGAAGGACGTCGACACCTGGGTCGCCGGCGGACGGCACGTGTGGGTGCAGCACCGCGGCTGGGCGATCCGCAGCGGCGACGAGTGGACCAGCGCCTACGACCTCGGCGCCGGGCACGTCGCCACCGCCGTCGCCACCGTGGACGGCACGGTGTACGCCGGCTGGTGCGGGCCCTGCAACAACCAGGGCTTCAGCCGCGGCATCGCCGTCGGCAGGTCCGACGGCACCGGCTGGCACCAGCTCGCCCTGCCCGTCGACGGCACCCTGCCCAACCGGTACGTCTCCTCCTTCGCCGTCGACGAGAACGACGCGCAGCACGTCCTGGTCGCCTTCAACGGCTTCTCCCGGACGTGGACCGAGGGCCCCGGCGCCGGCGTCGGCCACCTCTTCGAGACCCGCGACGGCGGCGGCAGCTGGACCGACATCTCGGCCAACCTGCCCGACGTGCCCGCCACTTCGGTCAGGATCCTGCCGAACGGCGGCCTCGCCCTCGGCACCGACCTCGCCGCGTTCTACCGCGCCCCCGGCGACACCGACTGGCGGGTCCTCGGCCGCAACCTGCCCACCACGGCGGTGCAGCAGCTGCGGACCGGCCCCGACGGCCGGCTCTACGCCGCCACCTTCGGCCGCGGCATCTGGTCCTTCGACCTGCGCCGCCTCGGCCACGGCCGCCACGACGAGCTCGCCGACTGACCGGACACCGCACCCCGCCGGGACGGAGCGCCGCCGGCGGGGTGCGGGGGCCGGACGTCAGGCCTGCACGGCCTGCTCGCCGATGCCCCGGAGGACCGCCTCGATGCCGTTGCGGAGGCTGCTGAGCCGGGCGTCGAGGACGGCCTCCTCCTGCTCCGGGTGGCTCTCCACGAAGGCGTGGATCGGGGTGCGCAGGTTGCCCAGGCGCATGCCGTGGCGCAGCCGGGTGCCGTCGCCGTCGGGGGTCAGCTCGTAGTGCCAGCGGGCGAAGGCGTCGCCCTGCGCGGTGGCGGTGTCCGGCAGGACCGACCAGGCGAAGCGGTGCGGCGGGGTGAACTCGGTGATCCGGTTGACGGTCCGCCAGCGCTGCCCGTCCGGGCGGGCGTTGTGCCCGGCGAAGTGGGCGCCGACGGCGGGCCCGTCCGCGCCCTCCAGCCACTCGGTGCGCTGGAGTTCCGGGCTGAAGCGGGGAGAGGTGGAGATGTCCGCCACCAGCTCCCAGACGCGCGGCGGCGGGGCGGGGATCGTCACCTCGACCACCACACCGGGTTCGTCGGAGAGTCGCACTGTTGCCTCGTTCCTGTGTCGTGTCGATCGTTGCGGCTTGCGCCGGGGGCCGCCGGGGCCCGGTCGCCCTGCAAGGGTGTCACCGGGCCGCGGCGGACGGGGAATTCGGGGCGGGCGCTACGGCCCCGGGGTGCGGACCTCGACCGCCGAGGCGACCACCCCCCGGGCGATCCGCCAGCGGCCGGCGGCGGTCGGCAGCGGACCGGGCACGGTGACGGTGGCGCGGAAGCCGCCGGCGGGGTCGGGTCCGGGGTCCACGGACAGGCGCACCCGGGCCTCCAGGAAGTCGAGTTCGCGGCGGGCCAGCGGGTACCAGGCCTTGAAGATCGCCTCCTTCACGCTGAACAGCACCCGCCCCCAGCACACGTCCGGCCGGAGCAGGGCCAGCGCGGCGAGGTGGTCGCGCTCCGCCGGGTCGGCGACCATCTCCAGCACTCCGTCGGCGAGCGGCGCGTGGGGTTCGGCGTCGACCCCGAGCCCGGCCGTGCCGTCGGCCCGGCGGGCGACCGCCGCGGCCCGGTAGCCGGTGCAGTGCGTCATCGACCCCACCACTCCCCGGGGCCAGCGCGGCTCCCCGCGCGGACCGGGCAGCAGCGCCACCGGCGGCTCGCCGAGCGCCTCCAGCGCCTGTCTGGCGCGGACCCGCACCTCGCCGAACTCCCGGCGCCGCTTGTCGCCCGCGTGTGCCATCGCCCTGATCTCGGCCGGGTGCAGGCCGGCCCGCCAGTCGCCGCCGCGGGCGCCGAACGATTCGACGGCCACGACGTGCGGGGGCAGCAGGGAGGCCAGCAGTAGTGCCGGCGCCGGCGGCAACTCCGGGGCGGGCCCGCTCCCGAGGGTGAACGTCTCTTCGGGGAGGGTTCGTTGACGTGGCGTCACCGGTTCTGTCCTTGCTCTCGCGGGAACGCCGGGCCGGGCGCGGCCGGCGGTGGAGCGGCGTCAGCGCCAGCTGACGGGGCTGCGGTACTGGACGAGCCGCTCGGGCCGGCGCCAGCGGGACCGCAGGCGGCCTCCGCTGTGCGCGAAGCGCGGCTCGGGGGCCTGCCGGGCGGCGGCCGCACGGGCCATCAGCACGGCGGTCACCACGGCGAGTTCCTCCTCGGTGGGGTTGCCGTGTTCGATGCGCAGGTCCATCGGGGCTCCCTGGGGTTCGGCCGGCTCCCCGCCTCCCGGCGGGGCAGCGGCGGGGTCATTGCGGCGGGTTGCCGTGCTTGCGGCTGGGCAGGTCGGCGTGCTTGGTGCGGAGCATGGCGAGCGAGGAGGCGAGGACGGCGCGGGTCTCGGCGGGGTCGATGACGTCGTCGACGAGGCCGCGTTCGGCCGCGTAGTACGGGTGCATCAGTTCGGACTTGTACTCCTTGATCTTCTGCGCGCGCATCGCCTCCGGGTCGTCGGCCCCGTTGATGTCCCGCCGGAAGATCACGTTCGCGGCGCCCTCCGCGCCCATCACCGCGATCTCGTTGGTCGGCCACGCGAACGACAGGTCCGCCCCGATCGACCGCGAGTCCATCACGATGTACGCGCCGCCGTACGCCTTGCGCAGGATCAGCTGGATCCGCGGCACCGTCGCGTTGCAGTACGCGTACAGCAGCTTCGCCCCGTGCCGGATGATCCCGTCGTGCTCCTGGTCCACACCCGGCAGGAAGCCCGGCACGTCCAGCATCGTCACCAGCGGAATGTTGAACGCGTCGCACATCTGCACGAACCGCGCCGACTTCTCCGACGCGTTGATGTCCAGCACCCCCGCCAGCGACTGCGGCTGGTTGGCGATGATGCCCACCACGTGCCCGTCCA